>NZ_SSTC01000030.1 GCF_004801855.1 Pseudomonas sp. A-1
CCGGTCATCACGTAGACCGACTCCATGATCGCCAGCAGGAAGGCCAGCCCGAGCGTCAATGGCACGAACAGGAAGTGATACATCGCGGTCATGGCGAATTGCAGACGCGACAGGTCGACGACGGCTTCCGAGATCATCTCGGCTTCTCCTCGTTAAGGGACAAAGGTTGCGGTTGCGCAGGGCCGAGTAGGCGCTCGCTGACCCGCTCGCTGCCGTTGACCGGCACGATCGGCTCGGTGAACCACACCGCCTTGATGGTCAGCAGGGTGGCCAGCTTGATCAGCAGGATGATGCCGATCTCGCGGACCAGAGGGATGCGCCAGGGGGATGGCGGATTGGCTTGCGGCATAGCGAAAGCTCCTGACCTGCTCTCTACCGTTGGGTACAGCGCCCCTGGCCTCATCAAGCCTCGGCAGAGCAGATACGCTTCAAGTTCTAGCACATATGCAAAATAAATATATGCATAGGTAAAAATCGTCTATTCGGCTTGCCCCCATAATACCCCGTGGGGTATATCTGGATAGGGGTAAGAGACACTTGGTCGCAGCGTACGAAGACTAGCTCGCATGTCACGTGGGCTCATCGGCCATTCACCCTTGGGTTGACTGCCCGTGAATACCTCATCTGCGACGCAGCTCGTCCCCCAACGGCCCTCTACCTATTCAATCCACCAAGCAGGAAGTCGACAGTGAAAAGCGCCCATGATCTGGTGGCCGAAGCCAAGGCCCGCATCCATGAAATCGACCTCGACTCCGCCGACGCCGCAATCCGCGACGCCGACGTGCTGCTCGACGTGCGCGAAGCCGACGAATTCCACGCTGGGCATATCCCCGGCGCGATGAACATCCCCCGCGGCCTGCTGGAGTTCAGGCTCAGTAACACCCCGGAACTGTCATCCCGCGATCTGAATATCGTGCTGTACTGCAAAACGAGCGGTCGAGCCGCGCTGGCTGCCTGCGCCTTGCACGACATGGGCTACCTGAACGTGCAATCGATCGCCGGCGGCTTCGACGCCTGGAACGTGGCCGGCAAGGCGATGGTGACACCAAGCCTGCCGACCTTCGAGTGAGAGGAGAACCTGCATGAAACGTCTGTTGCTTGCCGCCGCCCTGAGCCTTGTCAGCCTATGCTCCTTGGCCGTCGAGATCGGCGTGACCGCCCAGGAGGTCCACGAGCGCGTCCAGCGCCAGGATCCGGGCCTTCTGTTCGTCGACGTGCGCGATCCGGTGGAGATCATGTTCGTCGGCTTCACCGACGCCGTGCACGTCAACGTGCCCTACCTGCTGGTGGATCGCAGCGCTTGGGACGACCAGCGCGGCACCTACAAGATCGCGCAGAACCCGAACTTCGTTGCCGAAATCCGTGCCGAGCTGAAAAAGCGCGGCCTCGATGACAACGCCGAGATCGTCACCATGTGCCGTTCAGGCAGCGAGCGGGGCAAACCCAGCGCCGACTTCCTGCGCGCCAACGGTTTCCCCAACGCGCGCTACGTGATCGACGGTTTCCAGGGCTCGGCGATCAAGGAAGGGCCGCAGGCTGGTTTCCGCCTGCAGAACGGCTGGCAAAACTCCGGGCTGCCGTGGAGCCCGAAGATGAACCCGCAAAAGATGTACCGGCCGTAACACCGGTACATACAACATCAAGCGAAGAGGCAGTACACCATGCAAAAAAATGTTGGCGGCATCGACAAGATCGCCCGCATCCTGGTCGGCATCGCCCTGATCGTCTGGGCCATCGCCGGTGGTCCGGTCTGGGCGTGGATCGGCGTCCTGCCGCTGGCCACCGGCCTGCTCGGCTGGTGCCCGGCCTACACCCTGCTGGGCATCAAGACCTGCCCGATGAAGAAGTGACCTGTCTGCCGAGCCGCTCGCATGATCGGCTCGGCCTATCCCGGCGATAGGGAATTCCCGGTTGTCTCTGCACAAGGAACTGTTAGGCTGACCCTCAACATATACCCCCAGGGGTATAAAAGAGATCAGCAGGAGTAGTGCCATGAACGCCCACGTCGAAGCCTTCTTCGATCCCGCCACCTACACCTACAGCTACGTGGTGAGCGATCCGGCAACCGGCCAGTGCGCACTGATCGATTCGGTGCTGGACTACGATCCCGCCGCCGGGCGCACCTCATACAGGAGCGCCGACCGCCTGATCGCCCATGTGCGCGAACAGGGCCTGAGCGTGCAGTGGATCCTCGAGACCCACGTCCACGCCGACCACATGAGCGCGGCGCCCTACCTGCGCCAGCAGCTCGGCGGCCAGCTGGGCATCGGCGAGCAGATCACCGTGGTGCAGGACACCTTCGGTAAGCTGTTCAACGCTGGCCCCGACTTCGCCACCGACGGCCGCCAGTTCGACCGCCTGTTCCGCGATGGCGAGGAGTTCCAGGTCGGCAGCATCAAGGCCCGCGCCATCCACACTCCGGGCCACACCCCGGCCTGCATGACCTACCTGATCGGCGACGCCGCCTTCGTCGGCGACACCCTGTTCATGCCCGACTACGGCACCGCTCGCTGCGACTTCCCCGGCGGCGACGCGCATGCCATGTACCGCTCGATCCACGACAAGCTGTTCGCCCTGCCGGACGAGACCCGCGTGTTCCTCTGCCACGACTACAAGGCGCCGGGGCGCGAGGAGTACCAGTACCAGACCACCATCGGCGCCGAGCGCACCGGCAACGTGCACATCAACACCGACATCGGCGAGGAGCAGTTCGTCGCCATGCGCCAGAGCCGCGACGCCACCCTCGGCATGCCGACCCTGATCCTGCCCTCGGTGCAGGTCAACATGCGCGCCGGCGACCTGCCGCCGGCCGAGGACAACGGCACCCGCTACCTGAAGATTCCGTTGGACGTGCTCTGAGGCAACGCCCGGCGAATGCTCCACTGAAATACCCACCCGCAAGACGAAGAGGAAACACCCATGGAAAACGCTCCGCAAATGAACTTCCCGCGTCTCAACGAGCCGGCCCCGGACTTCAAGGCCCGCACCACCTCCGGCGAGCGCTCGCTGGAAGACTACCGCGGCAAGTGGCTGATCCTGTTCTCCCACCCGGCCGACTTCACCCCGGTGTGCACCACCGAGTTCATCGGTTTCGCCCAGGCCGCGCCGAAGTTCGCCGCGATGAACTGCGAGCTGCTCGGCCTGTCGATCGACAGCCTGTTCTCGCACCTGGCCTGGATGCGCAACATCAAGGAGAAATTCGGCGTCGAGATCCCCTTCCCGATCATCGAGGACATCTCGATGAAGGTGGCCAGCTCCTACGGCATGGTCCACCCGGGCGCCGCCGACACACAGGCCGTGCGCGCCACCTTCTTCATCGACCCCAATGGCATCCTGCGCGCCATGGTCTACTACCCGATGAGCAACGGTCGCAGCATCGACGAGTTCGTACGCCTGCTCGAGGCCCTGCAGACCTCGGACACCCACGGCGTGGCCACTCCGGAAAACTGGTGCCCCGGCAAACCGGTGATCGTGCCGCCGCCGAAGACCGCCGACGATGCAGAGAAGCGTGCCGGTGAAGGCTACGACACGGTCGACTGGTACTTCTCCACCAAGACCCTGTAACGCTCGCTGACCAGCGGGCCCTCACCCCCGGCGCCTGTTCCAGGTCAGGCGCCGGGGGTGACCTGTTTCTGTCACGAAAGGAATCCTTTGCCATGCTCCCCGAGATCCGCATCGACGTCGCCATCATCGGTGCCGGCACCGCCGGCCTCTACGCCCTGCGCGAGGTGCGCCGCGCTGGCCGCAGCTTCGTGCTGATCGACCATGGCCCGCTGGGCACCGCCTGTGCACGGGTTGGCTGCATGCCATCCAAGGTGGCGCTGCATGCCGCCGCGCTGTGGCAGGCACGTGAGGAAATGGCGGAATTCGGGGTGACCGGTAGTGATGCCCTGCATCTGGACCTGGCGCAGACCTGGTCGGCGCTGCGCGGCCAGCGCGACCGCTTCACTGCCAGCGCCACCGCCAAGGCACGCTCGGCGGCAGGCGAGCAGCTGATAGAGGGCCGCGCGCGCTTCATCGAGCCGACCCTGCTTGAGGTGAGCACCGTCGCCGGCCTGCAGCGCGTGCACGCCGGGTCCGTCGTGATCACCACCGGCTCGCGACCGCACCTGCCGGCCTGGCTGGAGCCAGTGCGCGAGCGCCTGGTCACCACCGACCAGCTATTCGAGCTGGAACAGTTGCCGTCGCGCATCGGCGTGCTCGGCCTCGGTGCCATCGGCCTAGAGATGGGCCTGGCCCTAGCCCGTCTCGGCGTCCAGGTCACCGCAGTCGGCGGCAGTACCTTGGCCGGCATCGATGACCCGCAGGTGGCCGAACGTGCCCAGGCGCGATTCTCGAAGGAAATGACCCTGTGGCTGGGACCACCGGCCAGCGTAGAACCGACCGAACAGGGCGTGCTGCTGCGCTCCGGCGATCGCGCTGCCGAAGTCGACCTGCTGCTGGTGGCCGTCGGCCGCCGGCCCAATACCGACAGCCTGAACCTGGCCGAGGCCGGGTTCGCCGTCGACCCGCGCGGCGAACCGCTGTACGACCCGGCCAACCTGCAGCTCGGCGACTGGCCGGTGTTCATCGCCGGCGACGCCAACGGCCAACGCGCCCTGCTCCACGAGGCTGCCGACGAGGGCGCCATCGCCGGCTATAACGCCGCCCGTAACCTGCGCAGCCGCTGGAAGCGCAAGGTGCCGCTGGGCATCGTGTTCTCCGGCCCGGATGTGGTCTCGGTCGGCGCACGCCTGGGCGAGCTGGACCCGCAGCGGATCCTGATCGGCCGCGCCTCCGGTGAGAGCAACGGCCGCCTGCGCATCCTCGGCGGCGAGGACGATCTGGTGAGCGTCTACGCCGACGCCGACAGCGGCCGCCTGCGCGGCGCCGCGCTGCTGTGCACGGGCGGCGAGCACCTGGCCCACTTGCTGGCCTGGGCGATCCAGCGCGGCGAAACCGCGCAGGGCCTACTGCAGCTGCCCTTCTATCACCCGGTGGTCGAGGAGCTGCTGGCCACCGCCCTGCAGGACATCGCCAAACGCTTGCCAGCTGCAGACGACCTGCCGCTGGGTCTGATCGCTGAGGAGTGAGGCGATGAACACACCGAGCGAACCCCACGTGCGCCTCGCCCACTTCCCGGTCGCGCTGTTCGCCAGCGTTATGGGCGCGGCCGGACTGGCCATCGCCTGGCTCAAGGCCGGTCATCTGGGCCTGGTGCCCGAGGAGATAGGCGCCCTGCTGCGCTGGCTGGCCAGCGTCCTGTTCACCTTCCTGCTGCTGACCTACGCCGCCAAGCTGCTGCGCCATCCGGCCGCGGTACTGGCCGAGCGTGCCCATCCGCTCAAGCAGAATTTCTTCCCGGCCATCTCCATCGGCCTGATCCTGCTCGCCACTGCCTGGCGACACGACGCCCCGCAAGCGGCCAGCTGGCTGTGGGGGATCGGTGCCGCCCTGCACCTCGCCTTCACCCTGCTGGCGATGAGCGGCTGGATCCACCACCCGCACTTCCAGATCAACCACGCCAATCCGGCCTGGTTCATCCCGGTGGTCGGCAACATCCTGATCCCGGTGGCCGGGGTCGGCTTCGCGCCGGCCGACATCAGCTGGTTCTTCTTCAGCATCGGCCTGGTGTTCTGGCTGGTGCTGATGACCATCGTGCTGTACCGGCTGTTCTTCCACGAGCCGCTGCCGCTGCGCCTGACGCCGACCCTGTTCATCCTGCTGGCGCCGCCCTCGGTAGGCTTCCTCGCCTGGCTGGCGCTGACCGACAGCCTGGATGCCTTCGCCCGCATCCTCTACTTCACCGCACTGTTCCTCGGTCTGCTGCTGGCCAGCAACGCCGCGCGCTTCTTCCGCGTACCGTTCTTCATCTCCGCCTGGGCCTACTCCTTCCCGCTGGCGGCGCTGACCCTGGCAACCTTCGAGATGGCCACACGCAGCAGTTTGGCCTTCTACAACTGGCTGGGCTGGGTGCTGCTGGTGCTGTTGAGCGCCGTGGTGGCCATACTGGCGGTGAAGACCGTGCTGGCGGCGCTGGCCGGCAGGATCTGCGTGCCGGAGTGACGGCAGAGGAGCGCGAGATGTTCCAGCGAGCGGGTGACATACCCTATCAACCGAGCTATTGGCTGGCGGCCCTCGGTGCCGGTGGCCTGTCGATCTCGTTCTTCATGTACCTGATGTGGCTGGTGCCCCACGCCGGCAGTCCTATGCCGACCTGGGAGCACCTGCAGACCGCCTGGCAGGCTGACACGCCGCTGCGCGCGCTGCTGCTGGTCGCCGCCCCCGGGGTGGCACTGCTAGCCCTGCTGCACTTCCTGCTGCTGGCCTGGAACATCCGTGAGTACCGCTCGAGCGCCGCGCAGCAGGCACTGGCCGCGCTGCGTGGCTCGCCGGGCGAGGTGCAGCTGATGGCGATCCCGCTGACCCTGGCGATGACGGTGAACGTCTGCTTCGCCCTCGGAGCGCTGTTCGTGCCCGGTCTGTGGTCGCTGGTCGAGTACCTGTTCCCGCTCGCCCTGCTCGCCTTCCTGGCCATCGCCTGGAGCGCGCTGCGCATCTACGGCCGCTACCTGGGACGGATGCTGGTGCAGGGCGGCTACCGCAGCGAGGAGCACAATCACCTGTCGCCGCTGATGGCGGTGTTCGCCTTCGCCATGCTCTCGGTGGGCTTCGCCGCGCCCGCCGCCATGTCCCACGTCAAGCTGGTGTCGGTGCTCGCCGCCATCCTGTCGATCCTGTTCCTGGTGCTGTCGCTGGTGGTCACCGTGGTGGTGCTGGTGACCGGCATCAGCGCGATGATGAGCCACGGCCTGCAGCCCCAGGCGACCCCCAGCATCTGGATGCTGGTACCGATCCTGACCCTGCTGGGCATCGAATGGCTGCGCCTGCAACATGGCCTCAGCCATCACTTCTCCGGCGGGGCGAGCAGCGGCACGATCTTCGTCACCCTCACCGGGATCTTCATGCTGCAACTCGGCGTCCTGCTGCTCGGCTATCGGGTTATGCAACTCAACGGCTATCTGCGCAGCCACCTGAGCGGCCGCGAGCGCAGCCCGGTCAGCTTCGGGCTGATCTGCCCGGGGGTGGCCCTGTTCGTCATGGGCATGTTCTGGTGGCATCTGGTCTGGGTCGGCGGCGGACTGATCCGCCCGTTCGGTGCGGCCTACTGGGCGGGCATCGCGCTCCTCGCCGCAATCCAGCTGGCGACCCTGGCGGCGCTGCTGCGCCTGACCTGGAATCTGCTGTTGCACCGGAACGTACGCATCGCCGGCGTCGATGGCTGACGCCAGCACAAGGAGCGAAAGTGCATGAAGGATGTGAGTGCAGTACTGCGCTGGCTGCTGGCGCTGCTGGTCCTGTTGCCGGCCCTGGCCTGTGCCCAGGCACGCGCGGAAACGCCGGTGCTGGAAGTGTACGTGCGCGACGGTTGCCCGCACTGCGCCGCCGCCAAGACCTGGCTCGCAGGACTGGCCAGTGAGCGCCCCGAGCTGCGCATCGTACTGCGACAGGTCGACCGCGACGCCGGGGCCCGCGACGACCTGCTGCGCATCTCCCGCCAGGCCGGATACTGGCCGCCCGGCGTGCCGACCTTCGTGGTCGGCGACCGCGTGCTGGTGGGCTTCGACGACGCCGTACACAGCGGCGCACAACTGCTCGCCTTGCTCGCTGACGGTCAGCCTGCACTCACCAGTGTCCAAAGCGGGCTGTTCGGCACCCTCAGCGTCGAGCGTCTCGGTCTGCCGACGTTCACCCTCGCCCTCGGCCTGCTCGACGGCTTCAACCCCTGCGCCATGTGGGTGCTGCTGTTCCTGCTCTCGCTGCTGGTGCATCTGCACGACCGCGCGCGCATGGCGCTGGTCGCCGGCACCTTCGTGCTGGTCAGCGGCGCGGTCTACTACGCCTTCATGGCCGCCTGGCTCAACCTGTTCCTGCTGGTCGGCCTGTCGACGCTGCTGGTCTGGGCGCTGAGCGCCGTGGCCATCGCCATCGGCCTGGTCAACCTGCGCGACGGCCTGCGTCCAGGCAACGACTTCACTCTGTCGATTCCTACCAGCGCCAAGCCCGGTCTGTACGCGCGCATGCGCGCCATCCTGCAGGCCGACAGCCTGCTGCCCGCACTCGCCGGCGTGGCGGCCCTGGCCGTGGTAGTCAACTTCATCGAGTTGCTGTGCACCGCCGGCCTGCCGGCGATCTACACCGCAGTGCTGACCCAGCAGGGACTGACGCCGCTAGCCCACTATGCCTACCTCGGCCTGTACATCCTCGGCTACATCGCCGACGACGCGCTGATGGTCACCACGGCAGTGGCCGCCCTGAGCAGCCGCAAGCTGTCGGAGTCGGCCGGACGTGGCCTGAAGACGCTGAGCGGCTCGGTCATGCTGGCGCTCGGCGCCGTCATGCTGCTGCGCCCGCAGTGGCTGCTGCAGGGGTGAGGCCGGCACCGATGAACTATGGTTGCAGTGGCAGCCCGCACGCGGCCCAATGGCGAGAGGTGCTCATGACAGATTTACGGCAGGCAACCGCCTGGCTGCTCTGGCTGATCCTGCTGGTGCCTGCCCTGGCGCTGGCTGCCACCGCCGACCACAGCCGCTTCAAGGAGCTGCAGGGCCCCTTCGCCAGCGGCGAGGAGGTCACCCGTGCCTGCCTCGGCTGCCACACCGAGGCGGCCAAGCAGGTGATGGATACCCGCCACTGGACCTGGGACTACACCAACCCGGACACCGGCCAGCGCCTGGGCAAGAAGACCATGCTCAACGGCTTCTGCATCGGCGACCGCTCCAACGAGGCGTTCTGCCAGTCCTGCCACGTCGGCTACGGCTGGAAGGACGCCAGCTTCGACTTCAGCGACGAGAGCAAGGTCGACTGCCTGGCCTGCCACAACACCGGCAACTACCTGAAGCTTGCCGGCCTGGCCGGCCACCCGCCGCTGGTGCGTACCGAGACCGCGCCCGGCTCCGGCCAGTTCGTCGACCCGGTGGACCTGGCCGCGGTGGCGCGCAGCGTCGGTGCCTCATCGCGGCGCACCTGCGGTGCCTGTCACTACTACGGCGGCGGTGGCGACGGCGTGAAACACGGCGAC
This sequence comes from Pseudomonas sp. A-1, assembly GCF_004801855.1. Taxonomy (GTDB): domain Bacteria; phylum Pseudomonadota; class Gammaproteobacteria; order Pseudomonadales; family Pseudomonadaceae; genus Geopseudomonas. The sequence goes on from NZ_SSTC01000030.1 coordinate 9,062, forward strand.
CTCGACTCGTCGCTGAACGCACCGAGCCGCGAGCTGGACGTGCATATGGCCAGCGACGGCCTCGACTTCAGCTGCTCCACCTGCCATGTCGCCGATCGACACAAGATCGCCGGCAGCCGCATCAGCGTGACTGCCGCCGATCCGCACGCACCGATCATTCGCGGCGAGCGCCGAGCGCGCACCCCCTCGACCTGCCAGTCCTGCCACGGCGACCGCCCGCACCAGGGCAATGTGCTGCACGCCGGTCGGCTGAACGACCATACTCGCACCCTGGCCTGCCAGAGCTGCCACATCCCGACCTTCGCCCGCGGCGGCGTGCCGACCAAGATGGCCTGGGACTGGTCCGCTGCCGGAAAGATGGACGCCGAGGGCAAGCCGTTCCTGACGAAGGACACCAAGGGCCACGTGGTCTACGACAGCCGCAAGGGCGACTTCGTCCTCGGCGAGGACGTGGTGCCCGACTATGTCTGGTTCGACGGCACGGTCACCTATGTGCAGCCCGACACCAGGATCGACCCGAGCACGCGAGTGCCGATCAACGCCTTCCACGGCACGCCGGGCACCGCGGATGCACGCATCTGGCCGGTGAAGACCTTCCACAGCCGACAGCCTTATGACACCCAGCACATGACCCTGCTGGTGCCGCACACGGCCACCCCCGACGATACCGCCTTCTGGTACAACTTCGACTGGGGCAAGGCGCTGCAAGCCGGTGCCGATGCGACCGGCTCGCCCTACAGCGGCCAATTCGGTTTCGTCGATACCCAGATGCTGTGGCCGATCACCCACATGGTCGCGCCCAAGGAGCAGGCCCTGGACTGCGTGCAGTGTCACTCCAGCCAGAGCCGCCTGGCGGCCGTACCTGGCATCTGGCTGCCGGGCAAGGATCGCAATCCGCTGCTCGACACCCTCGGCTTCAGCCTGGCCGGCCTCGCCCTGCTCGGCGTGCTGATCCACGGCCTGCTGCGCATCGTCGCGCACCTGCACAGAAGGAGGTACTGAAATGGCCGAGCGCCTCTACCTGTTCACCCGCTTCGAGCGCTTCTGGCACTGGTCGCAGGCGGCGCTGATCATCACCCTGCTGTTCAGTGGCTTCGCCATCCACGGCAGCCACACCCTGCTCGACTTCCGCACTGCGGTCGAGGCCCACGAGACGGCTGCCTGGCTGCTGATCGCGCTGTGGGTCTTCGCAATCTTCTGGCACTTCACCACAGGGCAGTGGCGGCAGTACATCCCGACCCTGGCCAACATCCAGCGGGTGGCGCTGTACTACGCCCACGGCATCTTCACTGGCGCCCCGCATCCCTACAAGGTCACCCGCGAGCGCAAGCACAACCCGCTGCAGCGCATCGCCTACCTGGGCGTGCTGGTGCTGATCAACCCCCTGATCTGGGTCAGTGGCCTGTTCTATCTGTTCTGGGGGCGCCTGGAGGCCCACGCGCCGGCCTGGCTGGGCCTCGAGCAGGTGGCCCTGACGCATACCTTCGCTGCCTTCCTGATGCTGATCTTCCTGATCGTGCATGTGTACCTGACCACCACCGGCCACACCCCGCTGGCGCACATCCGCGCGATGATCAGCGGCTGGGAGGAACGCCACTAACCGCTGCGCTGGCTGCTCGCCGCCACCACCACGAAGGGGCACTGGCCGCGCCCCGGGCGCAGCGGGTCGATCTCGCGTATTTCCTCCAGCGGCGGCGCCAGGGTCTGCCCCCAGGCATTGATGGCGAAGCCGTTGTCGAGCAACAGCCGCTCCACCTCATCGGCAGAGTAGAAGGTGGCTTCCCGATAGAACACGCTCTGGGCCTGGCGCTGCACGTAGGCCTGCCCCAGCGTGCTCTCGCGGTCGATGAAGCCGATCACCAGGTGCCCACCGGGCCTGAGCACCCTCCTGGTTTCAAGCAGCATGGCCGTGGGCGAGTCGACAAAGCAGATCGTGGTGACCACCAAGGCGTGATCGAAGCTGTCCTCTGGAAATGGCAGGTGCTCGGCAACGCCTTCCACCGTTTCTATGCCACGCGCCGCTGCATAGGCCAGCATGGCGGGTGAAGGGTCCAGGCCAACCTGCACACCTAGCGGCGCCGCGAAGCGGCCGCTGCCCACACCGATCTCGATGCCGCGCCCCTCCCAGGGCACGAAAGGCCGCAAGGCCAGCAGTTCCGACAGATAGGCCGGCTCATGCTTGCCGAACCAGGCTTCATAACGCTCGTGGTGCTCTTCGAAGGGTGCTGCCCTGGCCATCTGAGGTTACCTCTCGCTTAAGGTTCAGGAGTGCTGTCGGCCCCTGCCGCGTCCGGCGCCCCGGCCGCATCCACCTGCACCGCCTTGCGCGCAGCGCTGGAAGGCCGCCAGGTGTCGCTGCTGCGAGGCCTCCTGCAGGTTGCGCAGCACCGCCAGAATGTCCGGGCGACGGGTCGCGCCCAGCAGTCGTTCGTAGAGCTCGGCGTTGGCGATCTCGGCAGCGACCCCGGCCTCGCACGCCGCCTGCAGGCTGGCGTAACGCTCGACCTTTCCCGGCCAGGGATTGTCGGGCACGGCAAGCCCGTAGCACGCGAACAGGCCCAGCAGCGCCTGGATATGCCGTGCCTCGGCCTCGCGGATATTGCTGAAAGGGCGCACCTCGCCGAAGTCGGCAATCACCTGGTCGTAGGTGGCCCAGGCCTTGTACTCGTCGTCGAGCGCCTCGTGGAGCACCCGGATTTCCGCTTCACTCAATCCATCCATGTCGATTCCCTCCAGGTATCAGTTGAATGCAGAGCCGTGTCTCAGACATGCGAGGCTACGATGATCACCGCCACCATCACGCCCCCCGCCAGGGCCACCAGGCTGAACCGCTTCTGCTCCTGTTCCGCCCTGGGCAGCAGGTGGGTGGCGCCGACGTAGACCAGGGCGCCCGCGGAAAGCGCCAGCAAGGTGCCCAGGGTTTCCCGATCCATGACGCTGATCAACGGCCAGGAAACCAGCATGCCCAGCGGGGTAGTGGCCGCGGCAGCCATGAAGGCCAGCCACAGGGCGCTGCGCTCGCTGACTCCGCCGCGGACCAGCAGCAGGTAGGTGATGATGCCTTCGGGAAACTCGTGCAGGACCATGCCCACGGTCGCCAGATAGCCGGTGAGCAGGCTGACCGTGAAGGCAATCGAGTAGATGAAACCGTCGATGAAGGAGTGGAAACCGATGCCGAGCATGGGGACAACGCCGATGGCGTACTCCTTCCTGTCCGGGTCCTTTTCGCACACGAATGCGGTGATGAAGCGGTTGAACAGGTGCAGGCCCATGAAGCCGACCAGCAGCCAGATCGGCGCTTGCGGGTTCATGGAGAACGACCTGGGGATGATGTGCAGGAAGGACGCCGAGATCAGCACCCCCGCGGCGAAGCACATGAAATAGGTAGTGTTGCGATGCCCCCAGTCCGAGAACCTGCGGATCGTGTAGATCCCGAGCGAGGTCACCAGCCCAGCCAGACTGCTGGTGGCCAGTGCGGTCCAGAAGGTGTTTTCCATCACTCGACCTGCGCCGTCGCACCGCTGCCGTTGAGCAGCACCTCCTCCAGCGCGGCGACGAAACGCCGGTTGTCCTCGGGCAAGGCAGTGGTGATGCGCATGAAGCCCAGGCCGAGGCGCTCGTCGTTCAGCGGCTTGACCAGGAAGCCGCGCGCCTTCAATCGCTCGGCGACTATCGCCGCATCGTGCGGCGCGAAGTCGGCGAGGAAGAAATAGGTTTCAGTCGGATAGGTGCGCACACCCAGGCCGCGCACCTGCTCGGCCAGTTCCTGCGTCCAGACGCGCAACTGCTGGGCACGCTGGCGAATCCGCTCCTCATGGCGCAGGGTCGCCAGCGCCGCAGCCTGGCTCGGCCGGGCGAGCGGATAGGCATCGTTGTGGCTGTTGAGATCGTCGGCGATCGCTTCGGGGAGGATGGCGTAGCCGACCCGGAATCCGGCCAGGCTGTGGGCCTTGGACAGCGTCCGGGTCACCAACAGATTGGCATGCCCGGGCACCAGGTGGGCCACCGATTCCCCGGCCATGCCGATGAAGGCCTCGTCGACCAGGAACAGGGTCTGCGGATGACGGCGCAGCAGGCCGGGCAATGGCGTCATGTCGAAGACGCCGCCATTGGGGTTGTTCGGGTTGACGATAACCACCAGGGTGGTGCCGTCGGGAATCGCCAGCTGCTGAAGATCAAAGGCGAAGCTATCCAAGGGCGACAGGCAGGTTTCGCTATAGCGCTGGGCGATCTCGGTGAACAGCGTGTAGGTCGGCGTCAGCAGGTGCACATTCTGGCCGAAGCGGTCGAACAGCTGGCGCAGGATCAGTTCGGAGCCGGCATTGATGTGCACCAACCGCTCGGGCACGCCGAGACGTTGGGCGATGAGTGCGCGCAGCGGCGCAGAATAAGGCTCGGTGTAGTAGTTGCCACGGACGACCTCGGCCTTGGCAGCAGCGAGCGCCTCGTCGATCGGCGGCAGCGGGTTCTCGCACAGCAACAGCTTGACGCCCTCGAAGCTGCCACCGCCTTTCTCGGCAACGCCACCCATGGGAAAGTCCTCCGTCAGTGTCGCCAGGAGCGCACAGGGCGCATGATTCCAGCCGATAACCACGGATTGACCATAGCCGATCGATACCTAGCTGCAAGGGGCAACGACCCGTCCGGAACGACGCTTACGGCCTACCGTCTGGCCGGCCAAGGTCAAGCGGATGGTCGGGATCGAACTCCAGCGCCCACAGGGTCGCCTTGAGCGCATCGAGGGCCGTGCCAACCTCGCCCTGCTCCAACCAGCCGGCGATGGTGCGCAAGTCCTGCGCGATCGGCTGCAAGTCGGACTCCGGCTTGCCCAGCAGCCGAAGCAGCTCGATCTCGAGCCGACGACACTCGCCCTCTGGCAGAAACTGGTGGTCGGCCAGCGCGGCCAGATAGCCGATCAGCCAGATATACGCCTCCCGGCGGATCTGCGGGTGGCGCTGCGCATCGGCCCAGATCGGCATTTCGCCGCGCAGCCGGCGCAGGTTGAACGCGAAGGGCGCCGACCGGTCAGCCAGGGCCTGCAGGCCACCTTCCGTCTTGTCGCTCATGCTCCCCTCTCTGACTTCGCCTGTTTGCCACGCCTCCGTACGGAGGCTGGCGAGAACATCAGAACCAGCATGGCACATGGGGCACAACGTGAGGCTTTCTCCTCCGTTTTCGGGCCTTACGTCGTCAGCGGCTTGCGCGCCACCAGGTCGATCAGCGCCGACATGCCGCAATGGCCGCTGCCTTCCTCGATGGGCGTGTCGTACTCGGTCAGATGGAGGATTTCCAGCCCGGCAAAGGCCTCGCGCAGCAGCTCGGCCGTGTAGAGATTGTCCGGATCCCTTGGGCCACCGGTGCCGTAGGCCAGCTGCTCGACCCGATAGCCCTCGAGCAGCAACAGGCCACCCGGCTTCAATGCCTGCTGCATGTTGGCGAACATCCGCGCACGCTGCTCGGGACCAACGAACTGGATGAAGATCGCCACGACTGCATCGAAATGCTCGACGCCCATATCCCAGGCCAGCAGATCGGCCTGCTCATGACGCAGGCTCACTCCGCGCTCGGCCGCCAGACGCCGGGCCTTGTCGATGGCCCGCGGCGAACCTTCCACGGCCAGCACTTCGACTCCCTGCTGCGCCAGCCAGACACCGTTGCGCCCCTCGCCATCGGCCACCGACAGTACTTGCATGCCCGGCACGAAGCGTTGTTGCTGGCTGACAAGAAAGACATTGGGCTCCGTGCCGAACAGGTAGTCATCGCCTTGGTAGCGCTCGTTCCAGTGCTCGATTGGTGCATGCATGAGTCGTCGTTCTCCTGATTCGGGGGATGCCGATGAATTGGCGCAGATTAAATGGGAATGATCCGCAATATACCCTCCCCAGTATTTCTGGTTAAATGAAAAAGTGGACTCTCGAACCACGAGGTGCGTTCCAGAGCCGGAACCTGGCCTCCCTGATCCGGAGCAACGGTTCCGTCTAGGCAGGTATGGATAATCAAAGAACACTCAGGAAGACGATCAAGGAAGCCTCATGAACAAGACCCTGACACTGACCGCCAGCCTGCTCTGCGCCATCAACGCCTGGGCCATGACCCCGAGCAACGAACCGATACAGCCGATCCTGCCAGCCAAGGTCACCGACCCGGCCAAGGTCGAACTCGGCAAGCAGCTGTTCTTCGATCCGCGCCTGTCGCGCTCGGGATTCATCTCCTGCAACTCCTGCCACAACCTGAGCATGGGCGGCAGCGACAACCTGCAGACCTCCATCGGGCACAACTGGCAGAAGGGTCCGATCAACTCGCCGACCGTGCTCAACTCGAGCATGAACGTCGCCCAGTTCTGGGATGGCCGCGCCGCCGACCTCAAGGAACAGGCCGCCGGCCCGATCGCCAACCCCGGCGAGATGGCCTTCACCCACAGCCTGGCGGTGGATACCCTGCGCTCCATCCCGCAGTACCGCGAATCCTTCAAGCGGGTCTACAAGGTCGACCAGATCACCATCAACGAGGTGACCGATGCCATCGCCGAGTTCGAGAAGACCCTGGTCACCCCTCTGTCGCGCTTCGACCGCTGGCTGCTGGGCGACAAGGAAGCGATGACCCAGACCGAGCTGGAGGGCTACAAGCTGTTCAAGGACACCGGCTGCGTCGCCTGCCACAACGGCCCGGCCGTCGGCGGCAACTCCTTCCAGAAGATGGGCCTGGTCGAGCCCTACAAGACCGACAACCCGGCCGAAGGCGTCGCTGCGCTGACCGGCAAGGATGCCGACCGCTTCAAGTTCAAGGTGCCGACCCTGCGCAACGTCGAGCTGACCTACCCCTACTTCCACGACGGTGCCTACTGGAAGCTGGAAGACGCGGTCGACGTCATGGCCCGCCTGCAACTGGGACGCAAGCTGGGCGACGAGGAGGTCGGCAAGATCACCGCCTTCCTCAAGACCCTGACCGGCGAGCAGCCGAGCTTCACCCTGCCGATCCTGCCACCATCGACGAACGACACTCCGCAGCCCAAGCCGTTCGATTGAGCTTTGCGGTACTACGCTTGCAGAGGTGCCCCCCTTCATGCGAACCAGAAACCCTCTCGACAGCGGCTACCGGTGCCGCTCGACGCCACAAAATTGTCGCGCAAGGAAAAACAGCATGAGCGAAAGGAAACTGGCCACGGGTTCTCTGCTCGTCGAATATCAGAACAACGGTGGCGGGGCCGCCACGCTGCTGGAGCTGCTATGACTATCAGAGCGACTCCGCGCAACGGCGTAGTAGCGATCGCCGCCCCCAAATCGGGCTGGCTGGAGCTGCTGCGCAATCACGTGCGCGAGCACATGCTGATCGCCGCAGGGCTTGGCCTCGCCCTGCTGGTGGTTCTGTTTCTACTGGCCCAGAGCATCACGCTGGTCATCGCTGGCACGCCGCCGCCCGGCCTGCTGCCGGCCTTGCTTGGTGGCGTGGCAGGCTTCGCCACCACGGCAATCGGAGCGCTGCCGGCACTGATCCTGCGCAGCCTGCCTCAGCGTATTGAAGACAGCCTGCTGGGACTGGCCGCCGGCATGATGCTGGCCGCCAGCGCCTTCTCGCTGCTGCTGCCTGGCCTGGAAGCCGGCACGGCCGTGGTCGGCAACGCAGCCCTCGGCGCCGGGATCGTGGTGCTCGGCATGGGAATGGGCGTGCTGCTGATGCTGGGACTGGATGCCTTCATTCCCCACGAGCACGACAAGACCGGCCCCTGTGGCCCAGGTCACGAACGCTGCGGGCGTATCTGGCTGTTCGTCTTTGCCATCGCCCTGCACAACCTCCCGGAAGGCATGGCGATCGGGGTCAGCTTCTCGCAGGGTGACATGAGCGTCGGGCTGCCGCTGACCACGGCCATCGCCCTGCAGGATATCCCGGAAGGCCTGGCGGTCGCACTGGCCCTGAGGAGCGCTGGATTCACCCCGGCACTCGCCGTCCTAGTCGCGGCGCTCAGCGGATTGCTGGAGCCGGTCGGCTCGCTGCTGGGCGTCGGCCTGTCGAGTGGGCTGGCTGCGGCCTACCCGATCGGACTGGGCCTGGCGGCCGGCTCGATGCTGTTCGTCGTCTCCCATGAAGTCATCCCGGAAACCCACCGCAACGGCCATCAAACCTCGGCAACCCTCGGCCTGATGGCCGGCTTTGCCCTGATGATGGTGCTGGACACCACCCTGGGCTAGAACCCACCAATCGATGAGGAAAGACCCCCATGGCCACCAAGAAAGCAAAAACCCAAACCATCGATATCGGCATCAACGCTGATGATCGCGAAAAGATCGTCAAGGGCCTGTCCGGCCTGCTGGCCGACAGCTACACGCTCTATCTGATGACCCACAACTTCCATTGGAACGTGACCGGCCCGCAGTTCAATAGCCTGCACACGATGTTCATGACCCAGTACACCGAGCAGTGGAATGCCCTCGACATGATCGCCGAGCGCATTCGTGCCCTTGGCTACCCGGCACCGGGCACCTACAAGGAGTTCGTCAAGCTGGCCTCGATCAAGGAAGTGGAAGGCGTACCGAAAGCGACCGACATGATCCGCCATCTGGTCGCAGCCCAGGAAGCGACCGCACGCACCGCACGCAAGCTGTTCCCGCTGGTTAATGCCGCCGATGACCAGCCAACTGCCGACTTGCTCACCCAGCGCCTCGAAGTTCATGAGAAGACTGCCTGGATGCTGCGCAGCCTGCTCGAGGAATAAGCACTCCAGCTGACTCGGGCGGGAGCCAGTGGCCAGCCGTGCCTATATCGCCTTGGCACGGCTCGGGCAGTTTCGGGGAGGCTACACGCAGTGCGCGACAAGATGTGTCGCAGCCGAACTGCGGTGCATTCTGCAATCAGCCTAGGGCCGCGCGTATCCGCTGCTTCCAGTCGAACACCCTGGCATGGTTGGCCCCAGATGAGCTTTCTTTCGGGTGATGCACAGAGTGCAAAGGCTCACAGTACTTCGCCATGGTGCCTGGCCAGCGCAACGAGCCTTTCACTGTCTCCCTCAAGATCCTGTCTATGCATTTTCCTACCTCAACACCTGCTTTGAAGCCCATGATCCGCGTTGACATGGTCTTCCGGTTGTCTGAGGTGTCTATTTCTAGAAGGTAGCGTTGACCGCCGTTTTGCAGCTTGAACCTTGCCAGCAGATAACAGCGTGATTTTCCGTGATCGATCATGTGGTAGCTGCAACGTGGAACGGGCGGCAGAGGCCTCACCTCCAGTGCTACCAGCGCAACTCCAGACTCTTGGGTGATTTGTTCAAGAATCTCTCGGAGCAGCGAGAAGCGATCTGCAAGCCGTTCATGCTCGTCCCCATCACCCTCTCCCTCACCCAATTGTTGGAATTCTCCTGACGCTATGCTGCCCTCGCTCACAGGATCAGCCACGCCGAAGAGTTGGCTTTCTCTGCTCGGGCATTGCTCGTCGTCAACCTTCTTGCCATGACCGTTGGCACGCTCCTCGTTGTAGGCGATCTTGGTGCGCAGCTGAGCATCAAACGTGACTCCCTCAACGGGCAGATGAATCAACCTCTGCTCCTTGGCAGCAGTCGGCTCTTCGTCAGCATCCACCTCCAACTCTTTAGCTCCCGATGGCACGGATACACAGCCTGTGTTTTCTCCCCTGACGGGTGACTTGAGAGCAGGGTGGTGGAAAAAAATATCACCGCGATGGCTAAACCGGAGCCCCTGAAGCTTTTCGATCTCCCAGACCAGCAATTCGTTGCTTTCCGGATCAAAGGGGCCTCGCACATCCATGGTGGTACCCGCGAGGGAAGGGGGTGCCTGAAAGTCGAACTGCCACCTGGCATACGCCGACTCTTGCGGTACCCGCTCTTGCCTTTGATTGAGGCTTTGCCAGATTGACTCGAAGGATCGCTTCACATCCTGATTCAGCAGCAGCCAACTGAAATGGTCTCTGTATCCCTTGATTTTGAGAAGCTGACTTGGGGCACCCGTCTTCGGGGGCGTATGGATATGAACAACATCGCCCTCTCTGTAGATCGTGAAGGCCATGTCCAAGCCATTCGGTGCGAAGGCTGCACGAACGATGAAGGCTGCGTGGAAGAACATTTTTCGTGCCAGCTCGAATTTCGGCAGCCAGACGGTCAGACCATCGATCTCGAACACAAAGCATCGCTGTCCAGATATCTCAGGATTTGCAGCAAGCCTTCTGGCCAGTCGTGGGCACTCACCCAACTGCCTTTCCCGCCAGGTATCTATTGCAGGAAGCACCACCGTCTTCTTGAAACCACTGGGACGATAAGGAGCCCCGTCTTCGCCAAGAAACTCGCGACCAACGGCCAAGACACACGACATCTCCTGTGCGAACCGCTGCAGCTGCAGCTGACCGTTACGCTCAAAGAGAGCCGCCAACTGCCACTGGGCCGCCGGAGTCTTGGCCCTGAAAAAATTTCCAACGGCCAGCAATCTGGATCCGTTCGGGATCTGACGAAATACTGTCCTATTCAATCCAGCCTCCTATCAATCGAATGAACGCAGTGGTCAGTGGTGCCACCCTGCTTTTTTCCAATCCACAACGTTTTTCCAGCTCCCAGCGCCTGGACGTTATGCCTGTCTGTACATCCTCCAGCATCGCTGCAGTCAGGCGACGGATCTGATACTCGCCGACGGACTCGGCATAGCGATCCAGGAAGGTGTGGCACAGAGGCAGTTGATCGAGACGGTGCTCGACTGATGCCCGATGGGGTAGCTGCTGCAGGAACCAGTTGCGACTCCTGCGCGGAAGGCCCAGGTCTTCTTCACTACCTCTGCCAATCCGGATCAGCAGGCGCACCAGCTTTCTGTCACGCGCTCGCCAGTCGATGTGGCTGTTGTTGCCCTGTCGGCGCTGCCTGACCTGGTTCGCAACCATCAGCCAGTGTCGGTCATGACGATAGAGCCAGGCGTAACATGCCTCCCCTCCGTTTTGCCTGGCTGCCTTGGCTCCACCGTGATTAGCCAGTGCTTGCAGCCAAACGGCTCGGTATTGCTGCTTTTGCTCAAACTCAGCGGGGAGCAGCGGCACTGACCGGTCGGAGGCAAGGTCGAACTGGCGAGTCTTCGCCTCGCTGATCAGCTCGCCAGCATGCTGGCCAGGGCGCAGGCTGGTCCAGACGATCAGATGCTGCAGCGCACTGAATCCCTTGCGATGCTTCCTGAACATCGCCAACAGCCAAGGTGGAGGCTCTCCCGATGTCAGCAGACCGTTCGCAGCAAGCCATTCCCTGCGATGGGATGCCAGGATCTTCTCCCAGATGACTTCAGCCCTGACCTGCCGGCCGCGCCTGGCTCCGCACTCTGTAGCCAGGTACCGGTACAGGTTGGTCCAGCGTCCGTAGCCAGGCGATTGCACCTCTTCGAGCGCCAGCAGCTGCATAGCAGCCTTGGCGAGCCTGATAGCCTCTTCGCCCACGGGACTCACGCGAAGATCACGAGGCAGAAACAGTGGAGAGGCTGGATGAAACTCATGCCGCTGCGCTCGACGGAACGGGATAGGTGAGTTCAGGAGCTGACAGCCATGCTCGGGACAGGCATCTATCCCTTGAATCTGCCAGCTACGCCGCCAGTAGGGTTCACCGTAGCGTGCAGCCATATCTTCAAAGCAGATCGGGCAGTAACGCAGCCAATCGGGCCACTTGACCAAGGCCGTCGAGGCCCCAGACAAACCAATCGTCGGCCGGTCGGGAGCAAGCATGGCCTGAAAAAGATCGGTACGGCGCTCCGGCGGAATGAAAGGGGCATAGAGCGGGAACAGCGTGTGATTCAGGATCATGCCTTCCGCATCCAAGCCCGTGTTGTTCGCCAACGCAGTCAGGTGTGTGGGCAGATCGGTGATCGCGGCAACCTTGCTGTCACCGAACAGCATGTGCAGCAAGGTCTTGTGGTTGCCTATCCCCAGATGTACCCGGCACCGGGCAATACCGCTGTAAAGCAGTTCGTCCGGGTAGAGCCTGGGGAAGTACATGTCAGCTCGCTCTCAGCAGAGGCCGCAGATCGAGGATCAAGCCAGCCTGCTTTAATCTGTCATAGGCCTCGCTTTCAGGCCCATCGGCATAACGTCGGCGCAGATCCTCCTCGGATAGGCCCCCCCACTCCGTCCGCTTAACTCTGGAAATGCCGGGCCTCTTGGGAGCGTCCTGCGCGAGGTAGGCCGTGGCCTTGTGAATCAGGGCCGCCAGCGGGATGTCCGGATTCTCCGCCAACAATTCATCGGCCATGGGAATGGCGATGTCCCTCGGGATTTCCATATCTTCGAGCAGGGCGGCTAGCCGCTTCGCCTTGTCATCAGCTGGAGGGATCGGCGGTTTCGGTTGGGCGACGTTATCCAGAGCGCGCGTCAGGGTCAGCAACCGTCCCTCGATTTCTGGCATCAGCAGGTCGTCATATTTTGCGATCAGTTCGGGCCTACCGCTCCGCAAGGCCGCCAGCATCGGATGGACCGGTTTGAACTCGTCCTCGAAAACCCTGCGCAGCAATAGCGGCTTGATGCACTCGACGCCTGTCACTATCGCCCGGATCTGCGCCAGCGCGAACAGCTTGATGACGATGTCCATGACCCCTTGGGTGAGGTCGTACATCGTAGCCTCCAGTTCGTCATCCAGCGGCGCCGCATTTCGCAGCCACTGGTACTTCCAGAGCCGCTTCAACAGACGCTTCCAATGCTCGTCCCGAGGCAACCTATCCCAGCGGATGCTGCCCAACCCGGAGACCCGCCGAGCAGCCCGGAACGTGCGCTGGAAGAACTTGCTGGCCCGGTGGGTGCCGACCTGAATGATCGGAACACCGATGGTGTTCACCAGCGACACGAAGAAATTGTGCATTTTTTCGGCACCACCGGAGCGTGCCTCGTTGAGGTTCTGAACCTCGTCGATGATCAGCACTCCGAGCGCGTGCAGATTGGCCACCTGGCACATGGATGCCAGCAGACGTTTGGTACCCAGCTTCTTGCGTCCGTGGCTACGGCTGTAGTGGGTACCCAGGATCTTGTCTACTTCGTTGAAGAAGCTCAGGCACAGCTCATCCAAGTCACCGTCAATTGGGCAGTCGATCTTCAGGTAGACCAGTTGGGTGATGTTGTAATCAGGGTGATGGAGAGCTTGGGGGTACATGCCCAGAATCCGCTCCAGCGTGCGCGTCTTGCCGCAACCGGAGCAGCCGAACAGCGACAGGCTGTTGGCCGTAGAGGAGACACTCTGGTACACCGCCGCATCCAGATCCTCCTCCTCGACACGGCGATAGCCATTCTGCAGGTGCGCATACCAGGCACCGCTGGCCGGATTCCGACCGATGTAGCCCTGACGAATCATCAGACTGATCTTGCTCTCCAGCTCCAAGTGATGGCTCAGCGGCTGGAAGAAGCCGTGCAACAGGCGGGCGATGGCATGAGCCCTGAGCCGACCATCCAGAAGCGCTTCCTGCGGCTCGAAACCGGGAAGCTGCTGCAATAGACCGACCACCTCCTGCAGATCAGGAATCGGAGGCAATGCGCTGATGAGCGGATTGTCCTGATACTCGGGAAGCTGCTGCTCCTGGTAACGCGCCAGGGGAATGACTCCGCGCTGGAATTCTTCAGTCATCCTCTTCCTCCTTGAATATCAGGTCACTGAGATCTGGGAAGGCATAATCTTCCTGCTTCTCGCCCCGCAGTGGGATCACCTCGGCTGGCTTTTCCTGCTGTGCTTTCTCCGGTTTGAATGCTGTTTTCTGGCGTTCCTGGCGCTTTTCCTGCTGCTTGTTCTCGCGGATCTGGGTTCCCAGATCCTTCGTGGTCATACCCGTTTTGACCGGACTGGCATCCTCTGCCTGGGCAACGATGGACTCGATCTGCCTCAGAAGATTGCCTCTCTCTACCAAAGCTTCCGTCGCCGCGTTGGTATCGCTACGCCGTTCCTCTCTGGACAGCAGCCAGACATCCCAGAAGGTCATCCCCCTGAAGCGTCGACTGCGGTCGGCAAGATCGCAAACCCAGTAGTCCTTGAGACTATTGGACGGCCGCAGGTAGATGTGGTCGGCGCTACGCGGATCGTATGCGACCGTTACCCCTGTCGGCCGGCGCCCCTGGCCTCGGTGAAACCAACCCTCCCTGATTGCTTCCTGGCAGGTGTAGAAGCAGCCGAACAGCCTGATTCCCAGCTCCGAAACCGTGGCCGACTCATGGGGCAAAAGATTGATCCGCACCAGCTCCTCGGGCGCAGTACGTAACCGGCCGGTCAGGTTGGCCAAGCCCCAGTTCCACAGCATGACCGGGATGGCTGGCAGATCGCCCGGCATACCAGAGGTCCTGTCGTATTTGCTCAAGGTGTGAAAGTTGTTGTGGTAGAGGATGCCGGCAATGATGATCTGGGTGAACTCGGGCAAGGTCAGACTGGCATCAAGCCTGTAGTCGTGGCCACCCCGCTTCCGGCTGGTGGTGTGCTCGACCACACCGCTGGCATAGGGCTTGAAACGCTCCTGCACCGTCCGGAAATAACGCTCGACGATCCCCTTGGCATCTCCTCGCCTGGCCGGTGCATTCTCGATGCGAACGCCGAAGGCTTGGGAAAATGCTTCCACCTTGGTGCCATTCAGTTCGCCCTTATCGGCCAGCACCACATCCGGCAAGCCTTTGACCGGCCAGTCGCTGGCATCGATCTCCACTCCATACTGGCGGCAATACTCAACCTTGTCGGCGACCGTGTTGACCAATGCCAACATGGCACTGACCCAGGAAGGCCCCTCGAATCCGACGTACATACCAACGACCATGCGGCTGAACACGTCGATCACCATGTAAACGACAGGCCTGCCGACGATAAGGCTGCGATCATGTTCTGAAACCAGATAGATATCGGCGATGGTGGCATCTATCTGGTAGCGGTATCCGGGCCCCAGTGCCTCGGTCGTCGATGTACTGCTGAGCGGTCGGAAGTCCTTGGCAAAATCCACTGCGGACACCCTGCGTGGCAAGGTGTCGGTGAAGTGATATTCGCGCCCATAGAAGTAACGGAACTGCCCCAATGTAGGCAGTTCGGAGGTCGGCAGCTCCGGCAGAACAGCACGGAGCAAGTTCAGCCCGGAGGCGTAGGCATCAGGCATGGACGGATGCTTTTCCTTGAGCAAGCGTTCCTCGATGACCCGGCGAAAAATGCGCTCGATGTCCGGCGTGACATTGCTTCCTTTCCCCTCCATCACCACTCTGGGCCTGCCCAGCTTGGCCTGGTTCGGCTTTCTGCGCTTGCCACGGGCGCCCGAGTTGACATAGTCCGGCAAGAGGGCATTCCTACACATGCCCCGCTGCCAGTAGCGCCTCAGTAACCTATACACCGTCTGATTGGTGACACCATGGCGCTCCATGATGCCTCTGACAATGAGCCCTCTGGGGTGCCGCACGAAAA
Organism: Pseudomonas sp. A-1; assembly: GCF_004801855.1. GTDB lineage: Bacteria > Pseudomonadota > Gammaproteobacteria > Pseudomonadales > Pseudomonadaceae > Geopseudomonas. The sequence goes on from NZ_SSTC01000030.1 coordinate 24,435, forward strand.
GCTGGGGATCGTGCACAAAATCCGCCAGCATTGCCCAAGCTTCATCACGCTTCTGCTGATCAAGAGAACCTTCCTCCACCTCCCGTAGGACTGTTTCCTCGAAGGGATCGGCAATGCTCTCCAGCTCCCGCTCCATGAGCAGACGCTCCAGCTCTGCAATCGATATCGGTTCGGGCAACGCCGTGTCCGAATCGATATCGATCCAGATTGCCTGCTCGGTACCGGACCAAAGCAGGCGCTTTCGCAGTTCCCCCATCCGGAACACCTGGTTAACGGGCAACACTGCTCAGCTCCTGATGCATTTGATGAGGGTTGGCAACCAGGTCTTTCGGCTTCAGCTCCCGGTAAGGAGTGTCAAGATCGAAAAGGAAACAGTGCCGGGCCAGCAACTGGCGTAGCCAATAGAGCGCCTGACCGGCCTCCAGCTGGCCGGAGGTATCCAGTCCTTGGGCAATAGCGGTCAGCTTCCGGTCTGGGTGACGCTGAAACTCGAGCAGAAACAGCTGCTGGTAATGGGCGAGATCGTCCTGAGCGATGTCGTCTTCAGCATGGGCAGGATAGAGCCATTGGATATTGGCAAATGCCACCTTGGATACCTCGCGCTCCGTGACGATACCCCAGGGAATACCTTTTTCCTGCCAGTAACGCCTTTCAAGCTCAAGCCTCTCGATAACTTCAGGCTTCTGCAGGTCGGTACTGTACTTGGCCTGAATCGCGATGCTCGGGCGCTGAGGATCTTCGAAGTCCACCAAGAAGTCGCTGGTCAGTACCTGCGGGGTGCCCTTGTAACGCCCGTGGGGCAGGCCAAGCTCCTCGGCGATGCGCACCGTATCTTCGACTCGCATCGGGAACTGTTCACGAATATCGGTGACATGGGGAGACCGATCCAAGGTCAGGAAGATGGCCAGCTCAAGATCGGATAGAAGATGGTGCAGGCGCCGAGTCTTGCTGCCAGGCAGGCGGTGGGAGCGACCCAGCGAGGACACGTCCCTGGTGTAGATGAACGGCTTGTAGTCTGATCCCTGGCCTTGGCCACGCCCGTCCTTGAGCCTTCTATCGATCTGGGCCTGGGTCAGCCCCTTGAATGTTCCAGACATGAGAAAGCCTGCCCCCGCTGTGTCGATGACATCAACATAGCGGATACAGGCTCAGGATGAAACTTTATTTATAAGGATGACACTTTATTTGTACGGATGAACCTTTATTTGCATCCCACAACAGGGGGAAAGGGCGTCGCGCGCGGTTATTCCACGGTGACGCTCTTGGCCAGGTTGCGTGGCTGGTCGACGTCGGTGCCCTTGAGCACGGCGACGTGGTAGGACAGCAGCTGCAGCGGGATGGTGTAGAGGATCGGCGCGAGCAGGTCGTGGATCGGCGGCATGGCCACCACGTGGGTGCCCTCGCCGTCCGCCATGCCGGCGCCGCGGTCGGCGAACACCACCAGCTGGCCGCCGCGGGCGCGCACTTCCTGCAGGTTGGACTTGAGCTTCTCCAGCAGCTCGTTGTTGGGCGCCACGGTGACCACCGGCATGTCGCTGTCGACCAGCGCCAGCGGGCCGTGCTTGAGCTCGCCGGCCGGGTAGGCCTCGGCGTGGATGTAGGAGATCTCCTTGAGCTTCAGCGCCCCCTCCATGGCCACCGGGTACTGGGCGCCGCGACCGAGGAACAGGGTGTGGTTCTTCTCGGCGAACAGCGCGGCGACCTGCTCGACGGTCTTGTCCATCGCCAGCGCCTCCTGCAGGTTGCCCGGCAGGCGACGCAGCGCCTCGACCAGCTCGGCTTCGGCGCCGGCGGCGAGGGTGCCGCGCACCTGGCCGAGGGCCAGGGTCAGCAGCAGCAGGCCGACCAGCTGGGTGGTGAAGGCCTTGGTCGAGGCCACGCCGATCTCCGGGCCGGCGTTGGTCAGCAGCACCAGGTCGGATTCACGCACCAGCGAGCTGGTGCCGACGTTGCAGATCGCCAGGCTGGCCAGGTAGCCGGCCGACTTGGCGTTGCGCAGAGCGGCCAGGGTGTCGGCGGTCTCGCCGGACTGCGAGATGGTGACGAACAGGCTGTCCGGCTGCACCGCCACCTTGCGGTAGCGGAACTCGCTGGCCACCTCGACCTGGCAGGGCACGCCGGTCAGCTCCTCCAGCCAGTAGCGGGCGACCATGCCGGCATGGAAGCTGGTGCCGCAGGCGACGATCTGCACGTTGCGCACCCGGGCGAACAGCTCGGCGGCCTGCGGACCGAAGGCCTGCACCAGCACGTGGTCGCTGCCCAGGCGGCCTTCCAGGGTGCGCTGCACCACCCGCGGCTGCTCGTGGATTTCCTTGAGCATGAAGTGGCGGTACTCGCCCTTCTCCGCCGCCTCGGCGCCCTCGTGGAACTGCACGGTGTCGCGCTGCACGCTGCGCCCGTCGGCATCCCAGATCCGCACGCTGTCGCGCTGGATCTCGGCGATGTCGCCCTCCTCCAGGTAGACGAAGCGGTCGGTGACCTGGCGCAGGGCCAGCGGGTCGGAGGCGAGGAAGTTCTCGCCCAGCCCCAGGCCGATCACCAGCGGGCTGCCGCTGCGCGCGGCGAGGATGCGATCCGGCTGCGCGGCACTGATCACCGCCAGGCCGTAGGCGCCATGCAGCTCGCGCACCACCGCCTTGAGCGCATCGGCCAGGTCGGGCAGGCGCTTGAGGGTGTGGTGCAGCAGGTGGACGATGGTCTCGGTGTCGGTCTGCGAGCTGAACACGTAGCCGAGCGCCTTGAGCCGTTCGCGCAGCTGTTCGTGGTTCTCGATGATGCCGTTGTGCACCACCGCCAGCGCCTCGCCGGAGAAGTGCGGGTGGGCGTTGGCCTCGCTGGGCACGCCGTGGGTGGCCCAGCGGGTGTGGGCGATGCCCAGGCGGCCGGGCAGCGGCTCGTCGGTCAGCGCCTGCTCCAGCGCGGCGACCTTGCCGATGCGACGGCTGCGGCGCAGCTGGCCGTCCGGGCCGCAGATGGCCACCCCGGCACTGTCGTAGCCGCGGTATTCCAGACGCTTGAGGCCCTCGATGAGGATGGCGCTGACGTTACGTTCGGCGATGGCTCCAACAATTCCGCACATGCGGGCTCTCCTTTCGATCTATCGGCTGGGGACGGCGGCGCAGATCAGCCGGATGCCGTGCGCCTGGATCTGTTCGCGCACCGCGGGCTCGAGGCGCTCGTCGGTAATCAGGGTGTGGATGCTGCTCCACGGCAGCTCCAGATTGGGCATGCGCCGGCCGACCTTGTCGGCCTCGAGCATGACGATCACCTCGCGCGCCACCTCGGCCATCACCCTCGACAGGCCGAGCAGCTCGTTGAAGGTGGTGGTGCCGCGCGCCAGGTCGAGACCGTCGGCGCCGATGAACAGCTGGTCGAAGTCGTAGGAACGCAGCACCTGCTCGGCGACCTGGCCCTGGAACGACTCCGAATGCGGATCCCAGGTGCCGCCGGTCATCAGCAGCACCGGCTCCTGCTCCAGTTCGCGCAGGGCGTTGGCCACGCTCAGCGAGTTGGTCATCACCACCAGGCCGGGGCGGCGGTCCAGCTCGGGGATCAGCGCCGCGGTGGTGCTGCCGCTGTCGATGATGATCCGCGCATGCTCGCGGATGCAGGCGGCCGCGGCGCGGGCGATGGCCTGCTTGTACGGCGACACGCTCTGGGCGTGCTCGGTCACCAGCTCGTGGGGCACCGGCACCGCGCCGCCGTAGCGGCGCAGCAGCAGGCCGTTGTTCTCCAGCGCGGCCAGGTCCTTGCGGATGGTCACTTCCGAGGTCTGGAAATGGCGGGCCAGAGCCTCGACATGGACCTCGCCCTGCTCGGCGAGCAGGGCGAGGATGGCGTGACGACGCTGCGGGGTGTTGCGCTTGGACATTCGCAGGTTTCGTTTCGAAAGTTTCGATTCGTAAATTATAGGTGCGAATCAAAACTCAGCCGGCTCCGGGCGTCAAGCCTCGGCGGACGAAACCATCCGCATGCCCGGCCTGGACCCGTGGATTGTGGACAACCGGAGCAGCACGTTATCCACATGATTTCTGTCGGGCCAAAGCTATCGGCCTGTGGACAACTGCAGCATGCAGTTTGTCCACAGGTCCTCTCGCCGCCGCAGGCAACGCTCCGCGCAGCGTTATCCACAGTGCGGTGGCGGCAGACTCAGCCCTTGGGCTTCTTCACCGGGCGCTGCCAGCCGTCGATATTGCGCTGGCGCGCGCGGCCGACCGCCAGGGTGCTGGCCGGCACCTCGCTGGTGATCACCGAGCCGGCGGCGGTGGTGGCGCCGTCGCCGATGGTCACCGGCGCCACCAGCGAGTTGTTGGTGCCGATGAAGGCATCCACGCCGATCACCGTGCGGTGCTTGTAGGCGCCGTCGTAGTTGCAGGTGATGGTACCGGCGCCGATGTTGCTCTGCGCGCCGATCTCGGCATCGCCCAGGTAGGCCAGGTGGCCGGCCTTGGCGCCCTCGCCCATCACCGCGTTCTTCAGCTCGACGAAGTTGCCGACGTGCGCCCCGGCGCCCAGCACGCTGCCCGGGCGCAGGCGGGCGAACGGCCCGCAGTCGGCGCCCTCGCCCAGTTCGGCGCCGTCCAGGTGGCTGTTGGCCTTGACGATGGCGCCACGGCGCAGGGTGCTGTTGCGGATCACGCAGTTGGGGCCGATCTCGACACCATCCTCGATGACCACCCGGCCCTCGAGGATCACGTTGATGTCGATGACCACGTCGCGGCCGACCGTCACCTCGCCGCGCACATCGAAGCGCGCCGGATCGAGCAGGGTCACGCCCTGGGCCATCAGCCGCCGCGCGGCGCGCAGCTGGTAGTGGCGCTCCAGCTCGGCGAGCTGGCGGCGGTCGTTGGCGCCCTGCACCTCCATGGCGTCCTCCGGCTGCGCGGTGGCCACGCCCAGGCCGTCGGCCACCGCCATGGCGATCACGTCGGTCAGGTAGTACTCGCCCTGGGCGTTGCTGTTGGACAGGCGGCCCATCCACTCGGCCATGCGCGCGCCGGGCATGGCGAGGATGCCGGTGTTGCCCTCGCGGATGGCGCGCTGCTCGGCATTGGCGTCCTTCTGCTCGACGATGGCGGTCACCCGGTCCTCGCCATCACGGAGGATGCGCCCGTAGCCGGTGGGGTCGGCCAGCTCGACGGTGAGCAGGGCCAGCTGTTCGGGGCCGGCGTGGGCCAGCAGGCGCTCGAGGGTCGGCGCCTCGATCAGCGGCACGTCGCCGTAGAGCACCAGCACCTGCTCGGCGTCGATGAACGGCAGGGCCTGGGCCACGGCATGACCGGTGCCGAGCTGCTGCTCCTGCAGGACGAAGTTCAGGTCGTCGGCGGCCAGGCGCTCGCGCACCGCTTCGGCGCCGTGGCCGATCACCACGTGGATGCGCTGCGGCTGCAGGGCGCGCGCGGTATCGATGACGTGGCCGAGCATGGGCTTGCCGGCCACCGGATGCAGCACCTTGGGCAGTGCCGAGCGCATGCGGGTGCCCTGGCCGGCAGCGAGGATGACGATTTCCAGACTCATGGGTGTACTTCCCTATGCAGCCCCAGACCTGGGCTGGAGCGAAATGAACAGAAACGGTGGGCAGCGGTGCAGACACGACGCGCTGCAGCCGAAAATAAAAAAAGGGGATAGCCAAAGCTACCCCCTTTTCTGGTGAACCGGACGACTGGGCCGCAATGCGGATCAGTGCATCGGACCACCGAACTTCTTGCGCAGTTCCTGAATGGTCCGCAGCTGCGCAGCAGCCTCGGCCAGACGGGCGGAAGCGGTCGAGTAGTCGAACTCGGCACCCTTCTCGCTGAGCGCCTTCTCGGCAGCCTTCTGGGCTTCGAGAGCCGCAGCCTCGTCGAGGTCGGCAGCACGGATCGCGGTGTCGGCCAGGACCTTCACCATGCTCGGCTGCACTTCGAGGAAACCGCCGGAGATGTAGTACACCTCCTGCGCGCCACCCTGCTTGATCACGCGCACCGGACCCGGCTTGAGATCGGTCAGCAGCGGGGCGTGGCCCGGCAGAATACCCACATCGCCCATGTGACCATGGGCGACGACCATTTCCACCAGCCCCGAGAACAGCTCTTCTTCCGCGCTGACGATGTCGCAGTGGACTGTCATAGCCATATTCATGCCTCGGTAAGCAGGCGGGGCTACCGGGGCAGCCGCCGCCTGGTCGAGCGCCCGTCAGGGCGCGCCAGTTACAGTTTCTTGGCTTTCTCGATGGCTTCGTCGATGCCGCCGACCATGTAGAACGCCTGCTCCGGCAGGTGGTCGTAGTCGCCATTGAGGATGCCGGCGAAGCCGCGAATGGTTTCCTTCAGCGACACGTACTTGCCCGGCGAGCCGGTGAAGACTTCGGCCACGAAGAACGGCTGGGACAGGAAGCGCTGGATCTTACGGGCGCGGGACACCAGCTGCTTGTCGGCTTCGGACAGTTCGTCCATGCCGAGGATCGCGATGATGTCCTTCAGCTCCTTGTAGCGCTGCAGCACGTACTGCACGCCGCGAGCGGTGTCGTAGTGCTCCTGGCCGATCACCAGCGGATCCAGCTGACGGGAGGTGGAGTCCAGCGGATCGACGGCCGGGTAGATACCCAGGGAGGCGATGTCGCGGGACAGTACCACGGTGGCGTCGAGGTGGGCGAAGGTGGTCGCCGGGCTCGGGTCGGTCAGGTCGTCCGCGGGAACGTAGACGGCCTGCACCGAGGTGATCGAGCCGTTCTTGGTGGAGGTGATGCGCTCCTGCAGAACGCCCATTTCCTCGGCCAGGGTCGGCTGGTAACCCACCGCGGACGGCATACGACCCAGCAGCGCGGACACTTCGGTACCGGCCAGGGTGTAGCGGTAGATGTTGTCGACGAACAGCAGAACGTCGCGGCCTTCGTCACGGAACTTCTCGGCCATGGTCAGGCCGGTCAGGGCGACGCGCAGACGGTTGCCCGGCGGCTCGTTCATCTGGCCGTAGACCAGGGCCACCTTGTCCAGAACGTTGGAGTCCTTCATCTCGTGATAGAAGTCGTTACCTTCACGAGTACGCTCACCCACGCCGGCGAACACGGAGTAACCGCTGTGCTCCATGGCGATGTTGCGGATCAGCTCCATCATGTTCACGGTCTTGCCCACGCCGGCGCCACCGAACAGGCCGACCTTGCCGCCCTTGGCGAACGGGCAGACCAGGTCGATCACCTTGATGCCGGTTTCCAGCAGCTCGTTGCCGCCGGCCTGCTCCGCGTAGGACGGGGCAGCGCGGTGGATGGTCCAGCGCTCTTCCTCGCCGATGGGGCCCGCCTCGTCGATCGGGTTGCCCAGCACGTCCATGATGCGGCCGAGGGTGGCCTTGCCGACCGGCACGGAGATGCCGGCGCCGGTGTTGCTCACGGTCAGGCCACGCTTGAGGCCTTCGGTGGAACCCATCGCAATGGAACGAACCACGCCGTCGCCCAGCTGCTGCTGGACTTCCAGGGTGGTGGCCGCGCCTTCGACTTTCAGCGCGTCATAGACGTTCGGCACCTGATCGCGCGGGAATTCCACGTCGATAACGGCGCCGATGATTTGAACGATACGTCCGCTACTCATATCTGGTTCCTCTGAATATTTGAACCTGTTTAAACCGCGGCAGCGCCGCCGACGATTTCCGAGATCTCTTGCGTGATCGCAGCCTGACGCGCCTTGTTGTAGATCAGCTGCAGATCCTTGATCAGCTGACCGGCGTTGTCGGTGGCATTCTTCATGGCGATCATGCGCGCAGCCTGCTCGCAGGCGTTGTTCTCGACCAGGGACTGATACACCTGCGATTCGACATAGCGAACCAGCAGGGCATCCAGCAGTTGCTGGGCGTCGGGTTCGTACAGGTAATCCCACAGGCCCTGCTTCGCGCCGTCGTCGGCCTCGGTAGCGGGAGCCAGGGGCAGCAATTGTTCAACCACCGGCTTCTGGGTCATGGTGTTCACGAACTTGTTGGACGCCAGGTACAGGCGATCCAGCGAGCCTTCGTTGAACCGATCCAGCATGACCTTGACGCTGCCGATCAGGTCGTTGACCGACGGCGCTTCGCCCAGGTGGCTGATCGCAGCGACCACGTTGCCGCCGTAGCTGCGGAAGAAGCTGGCACCCTTGCTGCCGATGACGCAGAACTCTGCCTCAACGCCGGCATCGCGCCAGTCCTTCATGTTTTTGATCAGGGCCTTGAACAGGTTGATGTTCAGGCCGCCGCACAGACCACGGTCGCTCGACACCAGGATGTAGCCGACACGCTTGACCGGACGCTCCACCATGAAGGCGTGGCGGTATTCCGGGTTGGCCTTGGCCAGGTGACCGATCACCTCGCGGATGCGCACCGCGTAGGGACGGCTGGCAGCCATGCGCTGCTGAGCCTTGCGCATCTTGCTGACCGCCACTTTTTCCATGGCGCTGGTGATCTTCTGCGTGCTCTTGATGCTCGCAATCTTGCTGCGAATCTCTTTTGCGCCTGCCATTTGACACCTTTCGGGTTAGCAGGCGGGAGCCTTGCGGCTCCCGCTGCGGCTTACCAGCTCTGAGTGGCCTTGAACTTCTCGATGCCGGCCTTCAGGCCTGCGTCGATTTCGTCGTTGAAGTCGCCCTTCACGTTGATCTTCGCCATCAGGTCGGCGTAGTCGCGGTTGAAGAAGGCGATCAGGGCCTGCTCGAAGGCGCCGACTTTCTTCACGTCGACGTCGGCCAGGAAGCCACGCTCGGCAGCGTACAGGGACACCGACATGTCGGCGATGGACATCGGCGCGTACTGCTTCTGCTTCATCAGCTCGGTGACGCGCTGGCCATGCTCGAGCTGCTTGCGGGTCGCTTCGTCGAGGTCCGAGGCGAACTGGGCGAAGGCCGCCAGTTCACGGTACTGGGCCAGCGCGGTACGGATGCCGCCGGACAGCTTCTTGATGATCTTGGTCTGGGCTGCGCCACCGACGCGGGATACCGAGATACCGGCGTTGACGGCCGGACGGATACCCGAGTTGAACATGGCGGATTCCAGGAAGATCTGGCCGTCGGTGATCGAGATCACGTTGGTCGGAACGAACGCGGAGACGTCGCCGGCCTGGGTCTCGATGATCGGCAGCGCGGTCAGCGAACCGGTCTTGCCCTTCACGGCGCCCTTGGTGAACTGCTCCACGTACTCTTCGGAAACGCGGGAAGCGCGCTCCAGCAGGCGGCTGTGGAGATAGAACACGTCGCCCGGATAGGCTTCGCGGCCCGGCGGACGGCGCAGCAGCAGGGAGATCTGGCGGTAGGCGACGGCCTGCTTGGACAGGTCGTCGTACACGATCAGGGCGTCTTCACCGCGGTCGCGGAAGTATTCGCCCATGGTGCAGCCGGAGTACGGCGCCAGGTACTGCAGGGCAGCGGATTCGGAAGCGCTGGCAGCCACCACGATGGTGTTGGCCAGGGCGCCGTGCTCTTCCAGCTTGCGCACCACGTTGGCGATGGTCGACTGCTTCTGACCGATGGCCACGTACACGCAGCGGATGCCGCTGTTCTTCTGGTTGATGATGGCGTCGATGGCCATCGCGGTCTTGCCGATCTGGCGGTCGCCGATGATCAGCTCGCGCTGGCCACGGCCGACCGGGATCATGGCGTCGACCGACTTGTAGCCGGTCTGCACCGGCTGGTCGACCGACTTACGCCAGATCACGCCCGGAGCGACCTTCTCGACCGCGTCGGTTTCCTTGGCGTTGATCGGGCCCTTGCCATCGATCGGGTTGCCCAGTGCGTCGACCACGCGCCCCAGCAGTTCCGGACCGACCGGAACTTCGAGAATGCGGCCGGTGCACTTGGCGCTCATGCCCTCTTTCAGACCCTGGTAGCTGCCCAGGATCACGGCGCCGACGGAGTCCTGCTCCAGGTTCAGCGCCATACCGTAGACGCCACCCGGGAACTCGATCATTTCGCCGTACATCACGTCGGCCAGGCCGAAGATGCGCACGATGCCGTCGGAAACGCTGACGACGGTGCCTTCGTTACGGGCCTGAGCGGACACATCAAGCTTGGCGATACGCTGCTTGATGATTTCGCTAATTTCGGAAGGATTCAGTTGCTGCATGCCATGCCCCTCAAATCAGGATTTCAACGCTTCGGCCAACTGGTTCAGTTTGCCGCGGACCGAACCGTCGATAACCAGGTCACCCGCACGAATGATCAAACCGCCGATGAGGGCGGGATTGACGACCGGGGTAGGCTGGACGGTGCGATCTAGCCGCTTCGACAAGGCGGCAGCCAGAGTTTGGAGTTGTTCGGCGCTCAGTTCGTGAGCCGTCTCGACCTCGACGTCGATCGAACGCTCGGCTTCCGCCTTCAGCATCTCGAACTGGTCGCGCACGGTCGGCAGCAGTTCCAGGCGATCGTTTTCGCCCAGCGCCACCACGAAGTTGCGGAACGACTCGTCGATGCGTTCAGCGCACAGCTGAACCAGAACCTCGGCCTTGCGGTCGCGGGTCAGGGCCGGATTGCGCAGCTGGGCGATGACTTCGGGGGACTCCACGAAGGCCGCGCTCAGCGCCAGCATGTTCGACCAGGCATCGCTTTGTTTGGCTGCGGAAGCGAACTCGAAGGCGGCTTTCGCATAAGGCCGAGCAAGCGTATTGATAGTTGCCATCGCTCGCCTCGCTTAGAGTTGGGAGGCCAGTTTTGCGACCAGATCGTTGTGTGCCTTGGTGTCCACGGAGGACTCCAGGATCTTCTCGGCACCGGCGACGGCGAGGGCCGCAACCTGGGCGCGCAGCTGATCCTTGGCGCGATTCACTTCAACCTCGATTTCGGCCTTGGCACTGGCAAGCAGACGCTCGCCTTCGCCACGGGCCTGCTGCTTGGCTTCCTCGACGATCGCGTTGGCGGTCTTGTTCGCCTTGTCGAGAATCTCGGCAGCCTGCTCCTTGGTTTCACGGAGCGTCTGGGCAGCTTTTTCCTGGGCCAGTTGCAGGTCGCGCTGGGCACGGCCGGCGGCATCCAGACCTTCGGCAATTTTCTTCTGGCGGGCTTGCATGGCGGCGGTGATCGGCGGCCACACAAACTTCATGGTGAACCAGACGAAAATAGCGAAGGCAATCGTTTGACCGAACAGCGTCAAGTTAATGTTCACAGCGATTTACCTCGTGCTATCTCGTGGGTCCGGGTAGTCAGAGCATCGGCAGGCCGGACCGCGCACGGCGCGGTCCGGCCAATGATCCGCGGATGCCTGAACTTAGCCGGCAACAACGAAGATGAGGTACATCGCGATACCGACGCCGATCATCGGCACGGCGTCGAGCAGACCGGCCATCAGGAAGGTCTTGGTTTGCAGCTGGGCGCCCAGCTCCGGCTGACGGGCGGTGGATTCCAGCAGCTTGCCGCCCAGCAGGGCGAAGCCGATGCCGGTGCCCAGAGCACCCAGACCGATCATGATGGCGGCGGCGATGTAGACGAGTTCCATAACAGCTCCTGAGGTTTTCTAAAGGTTAAGGTTTCGTTGGTTAAAGCGAGGGTTGGTCCACTGTTCAGTGGTGGTCTTCGTGGGCGGCGCTCAGATACACCACTGTCAGCACCATGAAGATGAAGGCCTGCAGCGGGATCACCAGGATGTGGAAGATCGCCCAGGGCACATTCAGGGCCCACTGTGCCCAGAACGGCAGCAGGGCGATGAGGATGAACACCACCTCACCGGCGTACATGTTGCCGAACAGACGCAGGGCGAGACTCAGCGGCTTGGTCAGCAGGCCGAGGATCTCGAGGAACAGGTTGAACGGGACCAGCGACCAGTGGTTGAACGGGGTGAACGCCAGCTCCTTGGTGAAGCCGCCGAAACCCTTGACCTTGACGCTGTAGAACAGGATCAGGATGAACACGCCGAGGGACAGGCCGAAGGTGCCGTTGGGGTCGGCGGTCGGCACGATCTTGAAGTAGGGCACGCCCATCAGGTGCGCCAGGCCCGGGATGTAGTCGACCGGGATCCACTTCAGGCTGTTCATCAGGAACACCCAGACGAAGATGGTCAGCGCCAGCGGGGCGATCACCGGGTTGCGGCCGTGGAAGGTGTCCTTGACCACACCCTCGACGAACTCGATGCACATTTCCACCAGGTTCTGCAGGCCGCTGGGCACGCCGGCGTTGGCACGCTTGGCGACACGGCTGAACAGGAACAGGAATACCAGGCCCATCAGTACCGACCAGCCGAGGGTATCGACGTGGACGGCCCAGAAGCCCATTGCCTTCACTTCTTCGGGAGTCTTGGCAAAGCTCCAGCCGTTGACCGGATGGGAGCCGAAGACCAGGTTCTGCAGGTGGTGCTGAATGTATTCAGCCGGTGTGTTAGCCATAAACGCCTCAATGCTCTAATGCTTCGGAAAGCCCTTCACCAGCAGGAGCGCACACGCGGAGGTGCCCAGCACCAGAGCGTAGCCGGCAAACAGCGCCGCCACGTTCAACCGCTCCACTCCTGCAAACACCAGCGCAAACAACGCTGCCGTCAGAAACAGTTTGCCCATCTCGCCCGACCAGAAGGACTGGACGATGGCCTTCACCGAACGCGCTCCGAAGTAGCGGAAGGCCTTGTACGTGAAGTACAGGTTCGGCAGAAACGCGATCATGCCGCCAAGCAGCGTGGAGTATCCGGCGACCGGTCCCATCCACAGTCCTCCCACCGCGGCAGCCACCAGGGCCACCGCCAGCTGGGTCAGCAGCAGCGGAAACACCGCGAGGCGGTGCAGGGGGGTCTTGTTGCGAAAGTTCACCGCGTGGCCCCGCTTCCGTGTTGCTGGACTGTCTGCACTGCAGACCCTGTGCCGGCAAAAATTGCGCCGGGAGTATAGGGGGGGAATCTGCCCCGTTCAACTGCCGGGTAGTGAATTAAGACCATTCGCTACGCACTGCTACTTTCAGCGGATATGCGCCAGCACGCCCTGCAGCTCGTCCAGCGAGCCGTAGCGGATCACCAGCTGGCCCTTGCCCTTGTCGCCGTGACGGATCTGCACCACCGCGCCGAGCCGCTCGGCCAGGCGCTGTTCGAGGCGGGCGATGTCCGGATCGGCCTTGGCCGGCTCCACCTCCGCCTTGCCGCTCAGCCACTGGCGCACCAAGGCCTCGGTCTGCCGCACGGTCAGGCCACGTGCGACAACGTGCCGCGCTCCTTCCGCCTGGCGGGCGGCCGGCAGACCGAGCAGGGCGCGGGCATGGCCCATCTCCAGATCGCCGTGGGCGAGCAGGGTCTTCACCTCCTCCGGCAGGGCGATCAGGCGCAGCAGGTTGGCGATGGTGACCCGCGACTTGCCGACCGCCTCGGCGACCTGCTGCTGGGTGAGCTGGAACTCCTGCTGCAGGCGCTGCAGGGCCATGGCCTCCTCGATCGGGTTGAGGTCCTCGCGCTGGATGTTCTCGATCAGCGCCATGGCGATCGCCGCCTCGTCGCTGACCTCGCGCACCAGCGCCGGGATGCGCTCCAGGCCGGCCAGCTGGCTGGCGCGCCAGCGCCGCTCGCCGGCGATGATCTCGTAGCGCTCGCCGTCGAGCGGCCGCACCACCACCGGCTGCATCAGGCCCTGGCGGCGGATCGACTGGGCCAGCTCCTCGAGCGCCTGCGGATCCATGTCGCGGCGCGGCTGGTACTTGCCGCGCTGCAGCAGGTCCAGCGGCAGGTGCTGCAGCTCCTCGCGCGGCAGCTTGGCCGCCTGCTCCTGCAGGGCGGTGACGGTGGCGCCGCCGAGCAGGGCATCCAGACCGCGGCCCAGACCGCGTTTCTTCACAGCCATGTGCAATTCCTCAAGCGATGGTGGTGGCGCGCTGGCCGCGGCGCTGGCGGACGAGCACTTCCTTCGCCAGTTCCAGGTAGGCCTTGGCGCCGCGCGAGGCCTTGTCGTAGACCAGCGCCGGCATGCCGTGGCTGGGCGCCTCGGCCAGGCGCACGTTGCGCGGAATGGTGGTCTCGTAGAGGGTGTCGCCGAAGTGCTGGCGCAGCTGCGCGGTGACGTCGTTGGTCAGGCCGACACGAGCGTCGTACATGGTGCGCAGGATGCCCTCGATCTTCAGGTTCGGATTGAGCAGCGAACCGATGCGCTGGATGCTGTTGACCAGGTCGGAGAGGCCTTCCAGCGCGTAGTACTCGCACTGCATGGGGATGATCACCCCGTCGGCGGCGACCAGCGCGTTGACGGTCAGCATCGACAGCGCCGGCGGGCAGTCGATCAGGATGAAGTCGTAGCTGTCGCGGATCGGCGCCAGCGCCTGGCGCAGGCGCTGTTCCTTGTTCGGCAGCTCGAGCAGGCCGACCTCGGCGGCGGTGAGGTCGCGGTTGGCCGGCAGCAGCTGGTAGCGGCCGTGCTCGGAGGCCTGCATGGCCGCGGCGAGGTCGCAGTTGCCGACCAGCACGTCGTACACCGAATGCTCGAGGGCGAGCTTGTCCACACCGCTGCCGCTGGTGGCGTTGCCCTGCGGATCGAGGTCGATCAGCAGCACGCGGCGCTGCAGCGTCGCCAGCGAGGCGGCGAGGTTGACGCAGCTGGTGGTCTTGCCCACTCCGCCCTTCTGGTTGGCGATCGCGAATACTTTGGCCATGCTCGGCATCTCTCTCCTCAGGCGCAGCGGCGCAGTATCAGCAGATGGCGCTGGCCCTGGCAACCGGGCACCTGCAGCACCTGTTCGGCTTCGACGCGGAAATCCGCCGGCAGCGCGGCGAGTTCCTCGTGCGGGTACTGGCCTTTCATCGCCAGCCAGCGGGTCTCGGCGTCGCCCAGGTGGCGGGTCCAGTGGGCGAAGTCGGCCAGCGAGCTGAACGCCCGCGAGACGATGCCGGCGAAGGGTTGCACCGGGCGGAAGTTTTCCACACGACTGTGGACAACTTCCAGGTTGGCCAGCCTCAGCTCGAGCTTCACCTGGGTCTGGAAGCGGGTCTTCTTGCCGTTGGAGTCCAGGGTGGTGAAGCGCCGCTCGGGGAACAGGATGGCCAGCGGGATGCCGGGCATGCCGCCGCCGCTGCCGACGTCCAGCCAGTCATCCCCAGCCTCGCGCACGAACGGCACGATGCTCAGGCTGTCGAGCAGGTGGCGCGAGACCATCTCGTCCGGGTTGCGCACCGCGGTCAGGTTGTAGGCCTGGTTCCACTTGATCAGCAGGGCCAGGTAGGCCAGCAGCTGTTCCTGCTGGCTGGCGGTGAGCTCGACGCCGAGTTCGGCGGCGCCGCGGAGCAGTTCGGCGGCGTGGGCGGCAGTGACGGCGGACATCAGACGTTCTGCTCCAGCTGGCGGCCGGCGCCGCGCTTCTTCAGGTGGATCAGCAGCAGCGACACCGCCGCCGGGGTGACCCCGGGGATGCGCGAGGCCTGGCCGAGGGTCTGCGGGCGGGCGGTGCTCAGCTTGCCCTGGATTTCCTTGGACAGCCCGCCGATGGCGGCGTAGTCGAGGTCGTCGGGCAGCGCGGTGTTCTCGCTGGCGCGCAGGCGCTCGATCTCTTCCTGCTGGCGGTCGATGTAGCCGGCGTACTTGATGCGGATCTCCACCTGCTCGGCGACCTGCGGGTTATCCACAGCCTCGCCGGTGATCTCGGTCAGCGCCGCGTAGTCGATCTCCGGGCGCGCCAGCAGGTTGTGCAGGTTGTACTCGTGGCTCAGCGGGGTGCCGAAGCGCGCGGCGATGGCATCGCCCTGGGCGGTGCCCGGACGCACCCAGGTGCTCTTCAGACGCTGCTCCTCGCGCTCGATGCCCTCGCGCTTGGCGCAGAACGCCGCCCAGCGCCGCTCGTCGACCAGGCCCAGCTCGCGGCCCTTCTCGGTCAGGCGCAGGTCGGCGTTGTCCTCGCGCAGGATCAGCCGGTACTCGGCGCGCGAGGTGAACATGCGGTACGGCTCCTGGGTGCCGAGGGTGATCAGGTCGTCGACCAGCACGCCGATGTACGCCTCGTCGCGGCGCGGGCACCAGGCCTCGCGGCCCTGGGCGCGCAGCGCGGCGTTGGCGCCGGCGAGGAGGCCCTGGGCGCCGGCCTCCTCGTAGCCGGTGGTGCCGTTGATCTGCCCGGCGAAGAACAGGCCGCCGATCACCTTGGTCTCCAGCGAGTACTTCAGATCGCGCGGATCGAAGAAGTCGTACTCGATGGCGTAGCCGGGCCGCACGATGTGGGCATTCTCCAGTCCGCGGATCGAGCGGACGATCTGCAGCTGCACGTCGAACGGCAGCGAGGTGGAGATGCCGTTGGGATAGATCTCGTGGGTGGACAACCCTTCCGGCTCGAGGAACACCTGATGGCTGTCCTTGTCGGCGAAGCGGTGGATCTTGTCCTCGATCGACGGGCAGTAGCGCGGGCCGATGCCCTCGATGATCCCCGAGTACATCGGCGAGCGGTCGAGGTTGCCGGCGATGATCTCGTGGGTGCGCGCGTTGGTGTGGGTGATCCAGCAGCTGACCTGGCGCGGATGCTGCTCGCGCGAGCCGAGGAACGACATCACCGGGGTCGGGGTGTCGCCGGGCTGCTCGGTCATCGCCGCAAAATCGATGGAGCGGGCGTCCAGACGCGGCGGCGTGCCGGTCTTCAGTCGGCCGACGCGCAGCGGCAACTCGCGCAGGCGGCGTGCCAGGGCCAGCGACGGCGGGTCGCCGGCGCGCCCGCCCGAATAGTTCTCCAGGCCGATGTGGATAAGTCCGCCGAGGAAGGTGCCGGCGGTCAGCACCACGTTGTCGGCATGGAATTTCAGGCCCATCTGGGTGACCACCCCGCGCACCTGCTCGCCCTCGACGATCAGGTCGTCGGCGGACTGCTGGAATATCCACAGGTTCGGCTGGTTTTCCAGGATGCGGCGGATCTCGGCCTTGTACAGCGCACGGTCGGCCTGCGCGCGGGTGGCGCGCACCGCCGGGCCCTTGCGGCTGTTGAGGATGCGGAACTGGATGCCGGCCACGTCGGTGGCCTCGGCCATGGCACCGCCGAGGGCGTCGATCTCCTTGACCAGGTGGCTCTTGCCGATGCCGCCGATGGCCGGGTTGCAGCTCATGTGGCCGAGGGTTTCCACGTTGTGGGAGAGCAGCAGGGTCTTGACCCCCATGCGTGCTGCGGCCAGTGCCGCCTCGGTACCGGCATGGCCGCCACCGATGACGATCACATCAAAACGGGAAGGGAAATCCACCACGCACCTCGTGCCTGTTCGGGAAGGGAATTCGGGAAGCCGCGCAGTATAGAGGCTTCTCCGGGGTGAATGAAGCAGTGTGGACAAAAAGTAGCCAGCCGGTGTGGGCCGGACCGAGCCGGGTGATCAACAAAAAATAGAGAGAACGGATTTTTAGAAAGACTGTTTTAGAGCTTGTTATAGGTGTGCACAAAATCTGTGGATAGATCCGTTTAGTCCTTGTATTTCAATGACTTGTTCACTGAATAAGATTGTACACAGGTCATCGGGAGGTCTCTGCATAACCCGCCTGGGGCTGTGTGTGGACAAGTCGGTTATCCACAGGGGCAGTTATCCACATGGGTTCGACGATCTTATCGAAAGAGCTGGATTGAGGTTGTCCACAGGGCTTATCCGCACGGATTCTTGTGTGGACAAGGTCCTGTCTGAGCACGCGACCCGACGAGCGGACACGGGACAGCGCAGGGCCGGCGGAAAAACCGGTCCTGGCGCAGGAACGCAGGGAGTGACGGCCAGCCGACCCCCGGGTCAGCAGGCCGGGAGAGGGGCTACTTGCCGATGCAGAAGCTGGAGAAGATCCGCCCGAGCAGGTCGTCGGGGGTGAAGGCGCCGGTGATCTCGCCGAGCGCCTGGTGGGCCATGCGCAGGTCCTCGGCGAGCAGCTCGCCGGCGCCGAGCAGGGTCAGCTGCTGGCGGCCATGCTCGAGGCAGGCGCCGGCCTGGCGCAGGGCGTCGAGGTGGCGGCGGCGGGCGCTGAAGCTGCTCTCGGTGGTCTGCTCGTAGCCCATGCAGGTCTTCAGGTGCTCGCGCAGCAGCTCGAGCCCGGCGCCGCTGCGCGCCGACAGGCTGATCGTCACGTGGCCGTCGGCGCAGCTTTCCAGGCGGATGGCCTCGCCGGACAGGTCGGCCTTGTTGCGGATCAGGGTGACCCGCGCCGGATCGGGGCGCTGCTCGAGGAATTCCGGCCACAGGGCGAACGGATCGGCCGCCTCCGGGGCGGTGGCGTCGACCACCAGCAGCACGCGGTCGGCCTCGCCGATGGCCTTGAGGGCGCGCTCGACGCCGATGCGCTCGACCTGGTCCTCGGTGTCGCGCAGGCCGGCGGTGTCGACCACGTGCAGCGGCATGCCGTCGATGTGGATATGTTCGCGCAGCACGTCGCGGGTGGTGCCGGCGATGTCGGTGACGATGGCCGCCTCGCGCCCGGCCAGGGCGTTGAGCAGACTGGACTTGCCGGCATTGGGCCGCCCGGCGATCACCACGGTCATGCCGTCGCGCAGCAGCGCGCCCTGCCCCGCCTCGCGCTGCACCGCCAGCAGCTCGGCGTGCACGCCGTCGAGCTGGCCGAGCACGTGGCCGTCGGCGAGGAAGTCGATCTCCTCCTCGGGGAAGTCGATGGCCGCCTCGACGTACATGCGCAGCTCGATCAGCTTGTCGGCCAGGCGCTGCACGCGGCGCGAGAACTCGCCCTGCAGCGAGCGCACGGCGTTGCGCGCGGCCTGCTCGCTGCTGGCCTCGATCAGGTCGGCGATGGCCTCGGCCTGGGCCAGGTCGAGCTTGTCGTTGAGGAAGGCGCGCTCGCTGAACTCGCCGGGGCGCGCCAGCCGCGCGCCCAGCTCCAGGCAGCGGCGCAGCAGCATGTCGAGCACCACCGGGCCGCCGTGGCCCTGCAGCTCGAGGACGTCCTCGCCGGTGAACGAGTTGGGGCCGCGGAAGTACAGCAGCAGGCCCTGGTCGATCACCTCGCCGTCATCTCCGAAGAACTCGCAGTAGTAGGCATGCCGCGGTTCGGGCTCGCGGCCGCTCAGGCTGATGGCGATCGGTCGGGCGCGCGGCCCGGATACGCGGACGATGCCCACGCCGCCCCGGCCCTGGGCGGTGGCGACGGCGGCGATGGTGTCACGGACGGGTTGCATGGCGGCCTCCGGATGGTGGAAAGCAAGACGCCCCACGAGGGGGCGTCTGCTGTCAGCGGCTGATTCAGGCCTTGGCGGCCCGCTCGATCTGCCGGGTAATGTACCACTGCTGGGCGATGGACAGGACGTTGTTGACCACCCAGTACAGCACCAGGCCGGCCGGGAACCACAGGAAGAAGAAGGTGAAGATGATCGGCATCAGCTTCATCACCTTGGCCTGCATGGGATCCGGCGGGGTCGGGTTCAGGCTGGTCTGCACGAACATGCTGATGCCCATGATGATCGGCAGGATGAAGAACGGATCCTTGATCGACAGGTCGACGATCCAGCCCAGCCACGGCGCCTGGCGCATCTCGACGCTTTCCAGCAGGGTCCAGTAGAGGGCGAGGAACACCGGCATCTGCACCAGGATCGGCAGGCAGCCGCCCAGCGGATTGATCTTCTCCTTCTTGTACAGCTCCATCATCGCCTGGGACATCTTCTGGCGATCGTCGCCGAACTGTTCCTTGAGCGCCTGCAGCTTCGGGGCCACCGCGCGCATGCGCGCCATGGACCTGTAGCTGGCCGCCGACAGCGGGAAGAACGCCAGCTTGATCAGCACGGTGAGGACGATGATCGACCAGCCCCAGTTGCCCAGCAGGCTGTGGATATGTTGCAGCAGCCAGAAGATCGGCTGGGCGATGAACCACAGGAAGCCGTAGTCGACGGTCAGCTCCAGCCCCGGCGACAGTTCCTCCAGCTTGTCCTGGATCTTCGGACCGGCGTACAGGGTGGCGCTGGTCTCGGCGCTGGCGCCGGCCGGCACGTTGAGCGCCGGGCCGGTGAAACCGATGATGTAGTTGCCCTGGCCGTCCTTGCGGGTGGCCACCACGTTGCTGTCGTCCTTGCTCGGTACCCAGGCGGTGACGAAGTAGTGCTGCAGCCAGGCGACCCAGCCGCCCTGCACGGTCTCGCGCAGGTTCTTGTCGTCCATGTCCTTCATGGCGACCTTCTTGTACGGCTCGTCCTGGGTCCACAGGGCGGCGCCGAGGTAGGTGGCCATGCTGGCGCCGCTGGTCGCCGACGGGTCGGCGCTGGCGTCGCGCTTGAGCTGGGCGAACAGGTTGCCGCTCCACGGCGCGCCGCTCTGGTTGTCGATGCGGTGGCTGACGGTGAAGTCGTACTGGCCGCGCTTGAAGGCGAAGCGCTTGACGTAGTTGACGCCGGCCTCGCTGAATTTCAGCTCGACCACCAGCTCGTCCTGGCCGTCGACCAGTTGGTAGGCGTTCTTCTCGCTGCTGTACAGCGGGCGGCCGCTGGCGCGGGCGTCCGGCCCGTTGGCGCCGGTCAGGCCGCTCTGCGCGACGTAGGTGCGCTCGGTGCCGTTGTCGAACAGGGCGAAGGGCACGTCGCGATTCTGCAGGCTGCGCGGATACTGCGGCAGGGCCAGCTGCACCACGTCGCCGCCCTGCGGGTCGATGGCCAGCTTGAGCACGTCGGTCTGCACCTGGATCAGCGGCGTGCTCGCTGCCGCGGCAACGTTCGCCGGAGCATTGCCCTGCTCGCCGGCTACCGGCACGTCGGCCTGGGTGGCGGCAGTCGGTACGCCGACGGCGGTCTGCGCCGGAGCCGCGGCCACGGCCGGCAGCTGCGGCTGACCGTAGTCCTCGTTCCACTTGAGGACCATGATGTAAGACACGATTGCCAGAGCGACGATCAGTATCGAGCGTTGAATGTCCATGGTTTTATTCGGCCATCGATGAGGGTCGGGACGTGCGGGACTGTGGCACCGGGTCGTAACCACCGGCATGCCAGGGGTGGCAGCGGGACAGCCGACGCAGGGTCAGCCAGCCACCGCGAGCGAGGCCATGCGTGCTGATGGCTTCGTGGGCATAACAGGAACAGCTGGGATAGAAGCGACAGCGGCTGGCCATCAGCGGACTGATGGCATAGCGATAGAACTGGATCAGGGCGAGGGCCAGTTTACGCATGGGATCCGTCGGTCGGCGGCTGTTCGGGGCGGGCTTGCGGGCTTTGCCGGTTGCGCGCCAGGCGTTTCCAGAGCTTGGCGAACTGCTGGTGCAGCTCGGGGTTGTCCAGATCGCCGAGGCCCTT
The DNA here is from genome assembly GCF_004801855.1 of Pseudomonas sp. A-1. Classification (GTDB taxonomy): domain Bacteria; phylum Pseudomonadota; class Gammaproteobacteria; order Pseudomonadales; family Pseudomonadaceae; genus Geopseudomonas. The sequence continues at coordinate 45,539 of NZ_SSTC01000030.1, forward strand.
GCGCGCGACCACCACGATGTCCAGACCGCCGAGCATCTCCTGATGCAGACGGAAGGAATCGCGCATGATGCGCTTCAGGCGATTGCGCTCGACGGCAAGCTTGACGCTCTTCTTGCCGATCACCAGGCCGAGGCGCGGATGATCGAGCCCGTTGTCACGGGCCAGGAGCAGTACAGACTTGCCGGGAGCCTTGCCGGTGGGGGAGTCGAAGACTGCCGCGAACTGTCGGGACGTCAGCAGTCGCTTGTCCCGGCCGAAACTCCGACTCACCACCCGTTCCGGGCAATCAGACGGTGGTCAGACGCTTGCGGCCCTTGGCGCGGCGACGCGACAGGACTGCACGACCGTTCTTGGTGGCCATACGCGCACGGAAACCGTGGGTACGGGCGCGCTTCAGATTGCTGGGCTGAAAAGTACGTTTCATGGGTCAGTTACCTGGTAATCGCAGGGCGCCGACAGGGAGCCCCAGTTAAAGAGACCGGGGATTCTAGAGAAAGCCTCGGCACAGGTCAATTTCCAACCAGCGCTCGATGGCAGTCATCCACAGCCCTCGTCGTCGTTCTTGCTTCCGCTCAGTCCTGCCTCGACGGTTGACGTCCTGTTCTCGCCTGCCCGGTCGGACGGACCTCGTCCCTGTCCGCATTCGATCAGCGATGGCGCACGGTTTTCCCCTGCCGATAATCAACACAGACAAGAAAGTGTTTAAAAGATCGTTCTGGTAATGATGTATGTACAAGCCCGTTTCTGTGGATAAGTAGCCAGAGACCATTATCCACAAGGCTTGGACGAAAACTGAAGCCTGTCGAGAAGAAGTGTGGCGCGTGTGCGGCAGCTTGGGGAAAGCTGGGGATGGATGGGCATCTTGTCCACAGGCGAGTTGCCAACCGACTTTTCCCGAAGGTTCCCGATGGGTTTGCCGTGCGGTTATCCACATGGGGATGGAGGTCCCTGGCGACGGGCGGTGAAAAAACGTGCGCAGCTCGGTCGTTCGCCTGCCGCAGAGCGCCAGGCATGTGGATAACTCGGCGCCTCGCCGCTACAATGTGTCCTTTGCCTGTCTATCAAGACGCTTTACCGAGCGAGGGAAACCGAGTGTCCGTGGAACTGTGGCAGCAGTGCGTGGAAGTCCTGCGCGACGAGCTGCCTTCCCAGCTGTTCAACACCTGGATCCGTCCGCTGCAGGTCGAAATGCATGGCGACGAGCTGCGCGTGTACGCGCCCAACCGCTTCGTGCTCGACTGGGTCAACGAGAAGTACATCGGCCGCCTGCTGGAACTGATGAACGAGCGCAGCGACGGCCAGGTGCCGGCGCTGTCGCTGCTGATCGGCAGCAAGCGCCCCGCGCCGCCGCGCCCGGCGCCCGCTCCGGTGGCGACGCCCGCCCCCGCCCCC
>NZ_SSTC01000031.1 GCF_004801855.1 Pseudomonas sp. A-1
CGCCGCCCCGCTGCACGGCGAGCAAGCCGCGGCCCTCGCGCTCGGCGGCCAGCCACAGGCGGGCACCGTCCGGCGACACCGCCAGGCCCTCGAGCAGAGCGTTGGCGTGCAGCAGCAGGCCGCGGGCGCGCGCCTGGCGCAGCAACTGCGGCGGCAGCGCCAGCCACTGCGGGGCGCCGAGCGACGGCAACATGAGCACGCCGACTTCGCTCTCGCTGAGCAGGTAGCGGTTGCCGGCGGCGTCGCAGGCCAGTCCTTCGAAGTCCAGGGCACCGCCGCGCAGCGGCGCCAGCAGCCGGTTGCCGGTGCTCAGGCCCCAGGGCAGGCCGCTGGGCGGCGGCGGCGGCGCCGCGAACGCCTCGGCGGCCGCCTGCCAGCGCCCTTCGGCGGGCTGGAGCCGGGAGAGCTGCGCATCCTCGCGATCGGATACCGCCCACCAGCGCCCGTCGCCACAGCGCGCCAGGCCGGACAGGTTGCCACCGGCCATGCCCTCCACCGGCAGCGCGGCCTGCAGCATCAGCTCCGCCAGCGGCGCCTCGGCGCGGGCCGCCGGGCTGCCGGCGAGCAGCGCCAGCGCGCCAGCCAGGCCCAGCAGCAGACGCCGGCTCGCCGTCAAAGCAGCACCTCGGCCAGGTTGCCCTTGCTCTCCAGCCAGCTCTTGCGGTCGCCCGCGCGCTTCTTGGCCAGCAGCATGTCCATGATTTCCAGGGTGCCCTCGGCGTCCTCGAGGGTCAGCTGCACCAGGCGGCGGGTGTTGGGGTCCATGGTGGTCTCGCGCAGCTGCAGCGGGTTCATCTCGCCGAGGCCCTTGAAGCGGGTGACCTGCGGCTTGCCACGTTTCTTCTCGGCGGCGAGACGCTCGAGGATGCCGTCGCGCTCGGCCTCGTCGAGGGCGTAGTAGACCTCCTTGCCGAGGTCGATGCGGTACAGCGGCGGCATGGCGACGTAGACGTGGCCGGCCTCCACCAGCGGGCGGAAATGCTGGACGAACAGCGCACACAGCAACGTGGCGATGTGCAGGCCGTCGGAGTCGGCGTCGGCGAGGATGCAGATCTTGCCGTAGCGCAGCTGGGTGAGGTCCGCCGAGCCCGGATCGATGCCGACGGCCACGGCGATGTTGTGCACTTCCTGGCTGGCCAGCACCTCGCCGCCGTCGACCTCCCAGGTGTTGAGGATCTTGCCGCGCAGCGGCAGGATCGCCTGGAATTCCTTGTCGCGCGCCTGCTTGGCGCTGCCGCCAGCGGAGTCGCCCTCGACCAGGAACAGCTCGGCGCGCATCGGGTCCTGGCCGGCGCAATCGGCCAGCTTGCCGGGCAGCGCCGGCCCCTGGGTGATCTTCTTGCGCTCGACCTTCTTGCCGGCCTTGAGGCGGCGCCCGGCGTTGCTGATCGCCAGCTCGGCCAGCGCCAGGCCCAGCTCGGGATGCTCGTTGAGCCACAGGCTGAAGGCGTCCTTGACCACCCCGGAGACGAAGGCCGCCGCCTCGCGCGAGGACAGGCGCTCCTTGGTCTGCCCGGAGAACTGCGGCTCCTGCATCTTCATCGACAGCACGAAGGCGATGCGCTCCCAGACGTCCTCGGGCGCCAGCTTGACCCCGCGCGGCAACAGGCTCCTGAACTCGCAGAACTCGCGCATGGCGTCGAGCAGCCCCTGGCGCAGGCCGTTGACGTGGGTGCCGCCCTGGGCGGTGGGGATCAGGTTGACGTAGCTTTCCTGCACGCTCTCGCCGCCTTCCGGCAGCCACAGCAGCGCCCAGTCCACCGCCTCGCGGGTGCCTGCCAGGCTGCCGCAGAACGGCTCCTGGGGCAGGCGCTCGAACTCGCTGACCGCGTCACTCAGATACGAGCGCAGGCCGTCCTCGTAGAACCACTCGACCTTCTCGCCGCTGGCGCGGTCCTCGAAGGACACGCTGAGGCCCGGGCACAGCACCGCCTTGGCCTTGAGCACGTGCTTGAGGCGGCTGATGGAGAACTTCGCCGAATCGAAGTACTTGGCGTCCGGCCAGAACTGCACGCTGGTGCCGGTGTTGCGCTTGCCGACCGTGCCGACCACCGCCAGCTCGCTGGCCTTGTAGCCGCCTTCGAAGGCCATGGCGTACTCGTTGCCGTCGCGCCTGACGCGCACCTCGACACGGGTCGACAGGGCGTTGACCACCGAGATGCCGACGCCGTGCAGGCCACCGGAGAACTGGTAGTTCTTGTTGGAGAACTTGCCGCCGGCGTGCAGCTTGGTGAGGATCAGCTCGACGCCGCTGACGCCCTCCTCCGGGTGGATGTCCACCGGCATGCCGCGGCCGTCGTCGATCACCTGCAGCGAGTTGTCCTCGTGGAGGATCACCTGCACGCTCCTGGCGTGGCCGGCCAGCGCCTCGTCGACGCTGTTGTCGATGACTTCCTGGGCCAGGTGGTTGGGCCGGCTGGTGTCGGTGTACATGCCCGGGCGCTTGCGCACCGGATCGAGGCCGGAGAGGACCTCGATGGCTTCGGCGGTATAGGTGGTATTGGCCATGGATGGATGTCTGTCTGGCGAAAGGGTCGCCCGCGGATCGGGCCGCGAGCAGGAATTCAGGCGCTGGTCAGGCCGGCGAAGGCCAGCAGCTCGGGGATGCGCGCGGCGAAGCCCCGGTAGCCGTGGTCGCCGCCCTCCTCGATCTGCACCGCGCAGAGCCGGTAGTAGTCGGCGGCATCGCGATAGTCGAGGGTTTCGTCGCCGGTCTGCAGCCAGACCACGAAGCGTGCGGGATCCTGCGGCGGCGGCACCTCGAGTTCGGCCAGCGCGGCGACGTGCGCGGCGGTCAGCTCCCAGCTCTCCCCACTGTAGTAGTTGTGCTGCGGGCCGAGGTAGCGGGCGAAGTAGCGCTGCACGCGCACCGCCGGATTGATCAGCAGGGCCTTGAGGCCGTGGCGTTCGGCGAGATGGGTCGCATAGTAGCCGCCGAGTGAGCTGCCGACCAGCACGGGACGCTCTGCGGCGGCGATCTCCGCCTCCAGCTGGGCGATGGCGCGGCGCGGGTCATGGTGCAGCGCCGGCACGCGCAGGCGCTCGGCCAGGCCCTGGCGCGCGCAGGCTGCCACCAGCTCGCGGGCCTTGAGCGAAGCCGGTGAGCTGTTGAAGCCGTGGATATAGATCAGGGTCGACTGGGGGAGCATCGACGGCGCCTTGTAGCTGTATGGATATACAAGGAAAGCATTATCCTGCCGTCGGATTCAAGTCGGATGAGGCCCGAGTCGTAGGGTGCGCTGGACGCACCACTAATGCACGGAGAGTCCATGGTGCGCACGGCGCACCCTACGGCAAGGGCGTGCCTTGCGCAAATGGCGTCAGTAGCCCTTGATGCTGTAGTCGATCACGAAGTCGATGCCGCTGACCCGCGACACGCCGGTGTCGATCGAGCCGTCGGCGTGCAGGCGCAGCCAGCGGTAGCCGGGCGCCTCGCTGCTGACCTGGAATTCCTCGCTGCCGGGGGCGAACTGCACGCAGGTGGAGGGCGAGGCGAGCAGGCGCACGCCGTTGCGCTGGCCATCGATCTCCTGGTGCACGTGCCCCCAGAGGATGCAGCGCAGGTTCGGGTAGCGGTCGGTCACCGCGAACAGCGCCTCGGGATTGCGCAGGCCGATGGGGTCCAGCCAGCTGCAGCCCACCGCCACCGGATGGTGGTGGAAGCTCAGCAGCACGTGGCGCTCGCCGGCAGACTCCAGGGCGGCATCCAGCTGCTCGAGCTGGGCGGCATCGAGCTGGCCGGGCACGCTGCCGGGCACGCTCGAATCGAGCACCACCAGCCGCCAGTGGCCCAGGTCGGTGACCACCGCCAGGCGCTCGGTGCCGGCGCAGGCCAGTTGCAGGGTCAGCGGCTCGTCGTGGTTGCCGGACACCCAGCGCGCGGGGGCGTCGATGGGCGCGGTCAGCGCGGCGAAGCGCTGGTAGGACTCCAGCGAACCATCCTGCGACAGGTCGCCGCTGGCGAGGACCAGGTCGACCCGCGGCTGCTCGGCCAGCACCAGATCGACCACCCGGCCGAGGCTGTCTGCGGTATCCATACCCAGCAGATGGCCGTCCTCCTCGGCGAACAGGTGGCTGTCGGTAAGCTGGACCAGCACCAGGGGTGCGCCAGCGCAATGGGTGTGAGAACTGTGCAAGAGCCGTCTCCTGTCGGCGTCTGGACCGCGGCTGCGGAACGGCAATGGTGGCATGGCCCCGCGGGGGTGACCGCTATACGGTTCACACTACCGGCGAACGACCGAGCGATCCACTGGGTTTTCCGCCAGATGGCCGCAGCGCAGATAATGACTCAGCCACTCGCCCAGAAACAGGTTGAGCTGGATCTTCTCGTCCGGCTGGTGCATGGCCGGGTTCGGGTAGGCGTAGCGCGGATGCAGGCGCCGGCAGTGCTCGGCGCCGGTGACCTCGGCCATCCGCGCGTCGTGGTAGACGCGCACCTCCAGGCGCGGCGCCGGCAGCCAGGCCAGCCCGGGCTCCTCGCGCACCTCCACGGTGCTGGTGTAGGGACCGGCCTCGGTGACCCTGAGCGCCAGCACCGCCAGGGTAGTGTCGCCAGCGCTGAGCGCCAGACGGCGCAGCACGGGCTGCCCCAGCATGGGCTGCCCCAGCATGGGCTGCCCCAGCATGGGCTGCCGTAGCGCCGCCTGCTCGCGCATGCCCGGCAGCAGGCGCATCAGCCGCGCATAATTGGCCTCGCAGGCCGCCTGCAGCCCGGTCAGGTCGACCCGGTAGCGCTCGGCGAGCTGGCTCAGCGCCATGTCTGCCGCACCCGCTCGCGGTTCAGCGCCAGCCACTGCAGGGCGATGATGCTCGCCGCGTTGTCGATGCGCCCGGCCTCCAGCTCGTCCAGCGCCGCGTCGAGGCTCAGCACCCGCACGCGGATGTCCTCGCCCTCCTCGGCCAGACCGTGGATGCCGCCGGCGCCGGCGCTGTCGCAGCGGCCGACGAACAGGTGCACGCGCTCGTCGCTGCCGCCCGGCGAAGGATAGTAGGCGGTCACCGGCCACAGCTCGCCCAGACTCAGCCCGGCCTCCTCGACGGCCTCGCGACGGGCCACTTCCTCGGGCGACTCGTCCTTGTCGATCAGCCCGGCGACCAGCTCCAGCAGCCAGGGGTTGGCGCTCTTGTCCAGCGCACCGACGCGGAACTGCTCGATCAGCACCACGGCATCGCGGGCCGGGTCGTAGGGCAGCACGCAGACCGCATCGTGGCGCACGAACAGCTCGCGGCTGATCACCGGCCCCATGCCGCCAGCGAACAGCTCGTGGCGCAGGTGCACGCGGTCGAGGGCATAGAAGCCGCGGAAACAGGCCTCGCGCTCGACGATTTCCACTTTCAGGTCGGCCGTTTTCGGCGACTCGCTCATATACTTCTCCCGCTTGGCCGCAGCGGCCCCGCCGCCCGCCGATCAATGTCCCGAACCGCGGAGGTGACTGCCGCAGCGACGGTCACCGCCACGAGGTCGAACCCCCGGCCCGCGCCGGGGTCGAAGCCGGCCGATGCGCCACCCTACCCAGCCTTGCCGTTGCGCTCAAGGAGTCCCATGCGTCTTTACAGCCTTTTCGCCCTGGCCTGCCTGCCGCTGCTCGGCGCCTGCCAGTTTCTCGGCGGCCAGAGCGCGCCGCCGGCGCCACAGCGCATCGTCTGGGAACAGCGCCCGGAGGTCTGCCCGCGCGAGCGCTGCAGCCTGGTCAACGTCGACACCCTGAAGTTCGCCGACGAGCCGCAGCTCAGCGCCCTGATCGAGCAGGCCCTGCTGGCGATGACCCGGGAGGACGCCGACAGCGCGCTGCCCGCCTCGCTGCGCGCGCGCGGCGACGAGCTGCTGCGCCGCCAGCCCGAGGGCTGGGAAACCTGGCTGCAGGCCAAGCTGGCTGACCAGCACGGCGACCTGCTGGTGGTCGAGCTGTCCAGCTACCTGTACCGCGGCGGTGCCCACGGCATGCCGGGGCGCGGCTTCATCAACTACTCGCGCAGCCAGCAGCGCGCCCTGCAACTGGCCGACCTGCTGCTGCCCGGCCAGGAGGCCGCCTTCTGGCAGGCCGCCGGCGAGGCGCACCAGCGCTGGCTCGCGGCGCAGCAGATCGACGACCCGCAGGAGTTCCGGCGCATCTGGCCGTTCCAGCCTACCGCCAACATCGCTCTGCTCAGGGACAAGGTGCTGCTCAAGTACGACGTCTACGCCCTGGCGCCCTACAGCATGGGCCATCCGAACCTGGAGATCCCCTACAGCCGGCTGCGGCAGATCCTCCGTCCAGAATACCTGCCGGAGAGCATGCACGGCGCTGCACGCTGAAGCGTGACGATCGGCGGTCGGACTGAACGAGCGGGACAAGAGAGTTGGCGCAGGATGGCGCCCGGGAACAGCAAGGAGGGGCGAAGAGACTGGAGCCCATGGGCGGACTTGAACCGCCGACCTCTCCCTTACCAAGGGAGTGCTCTACCGCTGAGCTACATGGGCTTGAACCGGCGCGCATTCTAGTCGCAGCTGCAGCGCGCGTCCACAGGAAAATCAACGACTTGCAGAAAATTCCGCAGGCGCGCAAACGCAGAACGGGCCCGCAGGCCCGTTCCTCGCCTCAGCGGCGGCGCATCACACCTTGTGGTACAGCTGCGAGCCCTGGGCCTTGAACTCCTCGGCCTTGGCCTGCATCTCGCGCTCGAGGTCGACGTCCACCGCGTCGATGCGCTCCAGGTTGGCGGCGTAGTCGCGCACTTCCTGGGTGATCTTCATCGAGCAGAACTTCGGCCCGCACATGGAGCAGAAGTGCGCCACCTTGGCCGACTCCTTGGGCAGGGTCTCGTCGTGGTAGCTGCGCGCGGTGTCCGGGTCGAGGCCGAGGTTGAACTGGTCTTCCCAGCGGAACTCGAAGCGCGCCTTGCTCAATGCGTTGTCACGGATCTGCGCACCCGGATGGCCCTTGGCCAGATCGGCGGCGTGAGCGGCGATCTTGTAGGTGATGATGCCGGTCTTCACGTCGTCCTTGTTGGGCAGGCCGAGGTGCTCCTTCGGGGTCACGTAGCAGAGCATGGCGCAGCCGAACCAGCCGATCATCGCCGCGCCGATGCCGGAGGTGATATGGTCGTAGCCCGGCGCGATGTCGGTGGTCAGCGGGCCGAGAGTGTAGAACGGCGCCTCGTCGCAGCATTCGAGCTGCTTGTCCATGTTCTCCTTGATCATGTGCATCGGCACGTGACCCGGGCCTTCGATCATGGTCTGCACGTCGTGCTGCCAGGCGATCTTGGTCAGTTCGCCGAGGGTTTCCAGCTCGCCGAACTGCGCGGCGTCGTTGGCGTCGGCGATCGAGCCCGGACGCAGGCCGTCGCCCAGCGAGAAGCTGACGTCGTAGGCCTTCATGATCTCGCAGATCTCGTCGAAATGCGTGTACAGGAAGTTTTCCTGGTGATGCGCCAGGCACCACTTGGCCATGATCGAGCCGCCGCGCGAGACGATGCCGGTGACCCGCTTGGCGGTCAGCGGCACGTAGCGCAGCAAGACGCCGGCGTGGATGGTGAAGTAGTCCACGCCCTGCTCGGCCTGCTCGATCAGGGTGTCGCGGAACAGCTCCCAGGTCAGGTCCTCGGCGATGCCGCCGACCTTCTCCAGCGCCTGGTAGATCGGCACGGTGCCGATCGGCACCGGCGAGTTGCGGATGATCCACTCGCGGGTCTCGTGGATGTGCTTGCCGGTGGACAGGTCCATGACGGTGTCCGAGCCCCAGCGGATGCCCCAGGTCAGCTTGGCCACTTCTTCCTCGATCGAGGAACCCAGCGCCGAGTTGCCGATGTTGCCGTTGATCTTCACCAGGAAGTTGCGGCCGATGATCATCGGCTCCAGCTCCACGTGGTTGATGTTGGCCGGGATGATGGCGCGGCCGCGGGCGATCTCCTCGCGGACGAACTCGGCAGTGATTTCCTTGGGAATGGCGGCGCCGAAGCTGTGGCCCGGATGCTGGGCAGCCAGCAGGCCGGCCTCGCGGGCCTCCTGCAGCTTCATGTTCTCGCGGATGGCGACGTATTCCATCTCGGGGGTGACGATCCCCTTGCGCGCATAGTGCATCTGGGTGACGTTGGCGCCGGCCTTGGCGCGGCGCGGGTTGCGCACGTGGGCGAAGCGCATCTTGGTCAGTTCGGCGTCGTTGAGGCGGCGCTGGCCGAACTCGGAGGACAGCCCCGGCAGCTTCTCGGTGTCGCCGCGCTCCTCGATCCAGGCGCTGCGCACATCGGCCAGCCCCTTGCGCACGTCGATGGTCACGTTCGGATCGGTGTACGGACCGGAGGTGTCATAGACCAGCACCGGCGCGTTCTTCTCGCCGCCGAAGTCCGTGGGGGTATCGGCCAGGGAAATCTCGCGCATCGGCACGCGGATGTCCGGGCGCGAACCCTGGACGTAGACCTTGCGGGAATTGGGCAGCGGCTGGACGGACTGCTGGTCGACCTGGGCGGATTCGCTCAGGTTCTTGTATTCGGTGGCGCTCATCGACGGGACTCTCCACGGCACGCGGCAGGAAATGTCGGAGCGAACCTGGAGCAGGAGACCCCCCGCCGGACGGCGGGGACATCTTGTTCCCTACGCGGGTACTAACCCGATCAGGTTCAACGGGATTCGGAACTGTCCGATCTCAGCCTGCGACTCCAGGCACCCCGACAAGAAACCCGAGGAGTTTAATCGGCCTCTGCGGATGGGGCCAGTGCCTGGGGACGAGCCGCCGAGAGACCGGCCCTCAGCGAAGCTGCAGAAGACGCCCGAGCCCGTCGAGCAAGCGGGCCAGCGCGCCCTGGTTGCGCTGCAACACGGCCAGCCCCGCGCGCCCCATGGCCTGGCGGCGGCCCGGCTCGCCGAGCAGTGCGCGCAGCTCGCGGGCCAGGGCCTCGCCGTCGCCCACCTCGAGGCAAGCGCCGGCCTCGCGCAGCTGGGCGGAGATCTCGAGGAAGTTGAACAGATGGGGGCCGCTCAGCACCGGCAGGCCCAGCGCCGCCGGCTCCAGCAGGTTGTGCCCGCCGTTGGGCACCAGGCTGCCGCCGACGAAAGCCACGTCGGCCAGCGCATAGAGGAACAGCAGCTCGCCCATGGTATCGCCGAGCAGCACCTGCTCCGCCGCCCCGACCGGCAGGCCGGAGGAGCGGCGCACGCTGCGCAAGCCCTCGTGCAGGCAGAGGGCATGCACGGCGTCGAAACGCTCCGGATGACGCGGCACCAGGATCAGCAGGCTGTCCGGACGCTCGGCCAGCAGCCGGCGATGGGCGGCGAGGACGATCTCGTCCTCGCCGGCATGGGTGCTGGCGGCGATCCATACCGGGCGCTTGTCGGCGCCCCAGCTGGCGCGCAGGGCCTGGGCACGCGCCTTCAATTCGGGATCGATGCGCAGGTCGAACTTGATCGACCCGGTGACGGCGACGCACTCGGGACGGGCGCCGAGCCGGTGAAAGCGCTCGGCTTCGGCCGCGGTCTGCACGGCTATCCAGCTCATCTCGGCGAGCATCGGCCGGGTCAGGCCGGCAAAGCGCGCGTAGCCGCGCGCGGACCTCTCCGACAGGCGCGCATTGGCCAGCACGGCGGGAATGCCGCGCCGCGCGCACTGGTGGATGTGGTTGGGCCACAGTTCGGTTTCCATGATCACCGCCAGCTTCGGCCGCACGCGATCGAGGAAGCGCGCTGCGGCCCAGGGCAGGTCGTAGGGCAGGTAGCAGTGCTGCACGCTGTCGCCGAACAGCGCGCGGATGCGCTCGGAGCCGGTGGGGGTCATGCAGGTGACGGTGATCGGCAGGTCGGGATGCCGTTCGCGCAGGGCACGGATCATCGGCGCCGCGGCGATGCTCTCGCCCACCGAAACGGCATGCACCCAGATGCCGCCGGGCCGCATCGCCGGCAGACGCAGCGAGAAGCGCTCGGCGATACGCTGGCGGTAGGCGGGCGCCTTGCGCCCGCGCAGGTACAGGCGCAGGGCGATCAGTGGCAGGGCGAGGTGCAGCAGGAGCGAGTAGAGGGCGCGGTTCATGGCCGCGGAGGATATCAGCTTGTGCGCCGCGCGGTCATGGCGCGCACAGGCGGCGCCGGCAACATGCCGCGGGCTTCGACTGGGGGAGAGCGCCGCCCTACGGGTTATACTCTGCGCCGTTCTTCCACAAGGCAGCTCCCTCATGTCCCAAGCCCTGAGCACCGATATCCTGATCGTCGGCGGCGGCATCGCCGGCCTCTGGCTCAACGCCCGCCTGCGCCGGCTCGGCTATGCCACCCTGCTGGTGGAGAACGAGCGCCTCGGCGGCGGGCAGAGCGTGAAGTCGCAGGGCATCATCCACGGCGGCACCAAGTACGCCCTGAGCGGCGCGCTGACCGGCTCCTCCGAGGCCATCGCCGACATGCCGCGGCGCTGGCGCGCGGCCCTCTCCGGCAGCGGCGAACTCGATCTCGCCGGCGTGCGCCTGCTCTCCGACGCCCACTACCTGTGGTCGCCGGGCACCCTGGCCGGCAACCTGACCAGCTTCTTCGCCAGCAAGGCGATGCGCGGGAGGGTCGATGCGGTCAAGGGCGACGCGCTGCCGCCGGCCCTGCAGCACCCGAAGTTCAGGGGCAAGGTCTACCGGCTGGCCGAGCTGGTGCTCGACGTGCCCTCGCTGATCGCCCGCCTGGCCGAGCTGGCCGGCGACAGTCTGCTCGCCGGCCAGCGTATCGAGCCGCTGCACGAGCGCGGCGCACTGGCTGGCCTGGTCGTCGACGGCCGCGAGATCCGCGCCCGCCGCGTGGTGCTCTGCGCCGGGCCGGGCAATGCCGGCCTGCTGGCCGGGCTGGGCATCGAACAGCCCGGCCAGCAGCTGCGCCCGCTGCACATGGTGCTGGTCAAGGCGCCGACCCTCAAGCCGCTGTACGCCCACTGCCTGGGTGGCGGGCCCAAGCCGCGCGTCACCGTCACCAGCCACCCGGCGGCCGACGGCCAGTGGGTCTGGTACCTGGGCGGCGACCTCGCCGAGGCCGAAGGCGTGGCCCGCGACGAGGCTGCACAGATCCGCGCCGCGCAGAAGGAGCTGGGCGAACTGCTGCCCTGGCTCGATCTGTCCGCCGCCGAGTGGCGTACCCTGCGGGTGGATCGCGCCGAGCCGGCGCAGTCCGGCCTGGTGCGCCCGGACAACGCCTTCCTCAGCGAGCAGGGCAACCTGCTGGTCGGCTGGCCGACCAAGCTGGCGCTGGCTCCCGACCTCGCCGATCGGGTCATCGCGACTCTCGAGCGCGCCGGCATCCAGCCGGGCGCGCACGCTGCCCTGCCCGAGCTGCCGCGCCCTGCCGTGGCGGCGCCGCTGTGGGAGGAGCTGTTCGCATGAGCACCCTGCATGAGCTGTGGCGGCCGCTGGGCTCGACCGGCCTGATCGTTTCCCCGCTCGGCCTCGGCACCGTCAAGCTCGGCCGCGACCAGGGGGTGAAGTATCCGAGCGGCTTCACCATCCCCGACGACCGCGCCGCGCGCACGCTGCTGACACAGGCCCGCGAACTGGGCATCAACCTGCTCGACACCGCGCCGGCCTACGGGGTGAGCGAGCAGCGCCTCGGCCCGCTGCTGCGCGGCCAGCGCCAGGCCTGGGTGATCTGCAGCAAGGTCGGCGAGGAGTTCGAGGACGGCGCCTCGCGCTTCGACTTCAGCGCCGCGCACACCCGCCTGTCCGTCGAACGCAGTCTCAGGCGCCTGGAAACCGACTATCTGGATCTGGTGCTGGTCCACTCCGACGGCCACGACCTGGCGGTGCTGGAGCAGACCGGGGTGTACGCCACCCTCGCCGAACTCAAGCGCGAGGGGCTGATCCGCGCCTTCGGCTTCTCCGGCAAGACCGTGGCCGGCGGCCTCAAGGCCCTGGAGTCCGGCGACTGCGCCATGGTCACCTACAACCTGGCCGAACAGGGCGAACGCCCGGTGCTCGACTACGCCGGCGCGCACGGCAAGGGCATCCTGATCAAGAAGGCGCTGGCCAGCGGCCATGCGCTGCTGAGCGGCGAGGACCCGGTGCGCGCCAGCTTCGAGCTGATCTTCGCCCATCCGGCGGTGAGCAGCGTGATCGTCGGCACCATCACTCCGGCGCACCTGGCCCACAACGTGGCCACCGCGGCGCAGGTGCTGGGGGCGCGACAATCGGTCTGACCGGCGCGCACAGACAACGGCGGCCGGCTCGTCTAACCTGACCTGAACGCCACGACTGCGCGGCCCGCCGCGCAAGGGGCCTGCTCGACCACATCAAGCCACCTGCCCGCCGAAGGAGTCGCCATGCACAGGATTCTCGCCCGCAAGGACCCGAGCACCTTCAAGACCCAGCCCCTGCATGTCGAAGCCAACGCCCAGCGGCTGATCTACCAGCCGCTCGGCCAGCCGCTCAACTTCGCCCAGATGCTCGAGCGGCGGCGACCGCTGCAGGTCGACAACCCCCAGCACTTCACCTGCGAGCTGGCCAATCTGGGCGTGTCGGTGCGCCTGACCCTCGCCTGGCAGGGGCGCGACTACTGGCTGCTGGTGCGCCAGCAGCGCCGCGACCGCGGCGACTGCGTGCTCAAGCTGATTTCCGGCTACGTGCCCAGCCACGAACTGCACCTGCCGCTGCACACCGCGCTGCAGGAGGTGGCCGAGGAGTGTCTGGTGGAAACGCCGCGCGGCTGGCTCGGCGGACGCTTCGGCGAACACTGGCTGCCGACCCCGCACGATGCCAGCCTGCCCCATCACGAGCAGTACCACTACCGTCTGAGCCCGCTGTGCGGCGACGCCCGCCGGGTGCATGCCGGCAGCCTGCCGCTGCTGGAGCGTCCGCAGGCCTACGTGCACCTGCCGACAGCCTCCCTGCAACTGGTCTACGACCTGCGCCTCGAACTGCCGGCGGCGCTGCAGGCGCCGAGCCTGTTCCACAGCGACGAGTGCCTGGAGGACGGCGTGCTGGTCAGCCGCCTCGACCGGCACAACCCGGACCTCTACCTGCTGCCGCTGGAAGGCAACCCCGGCGAGCTGTACACCCTGCAGCAGGGCGAGCTGCGCCGTGCGGCCACCGACGGCCTGTGGCTTTCGGAAGGATTCGCCGCACAGGACGGCTGGCTGATCCGCGACGAACGCATCGGCTGGAGCGACTGGCTGCGCCAGCGCCGCTGCGCCTAGAGGTACGGCTGGCACGCCGGGCAGGATCACTCCCTGCCGGCTTGCGGCCCGGGAGCGGACGGGTTGCGGCCGTCGCCGCAACCCGCGACGATCAGCGACGCAGCAGCACCGCCGAACCCCAGGACAGGCCAACGCCGAAGCCGCTCATCACCAGGTTCTTCCACGCCGAGCCTTCGAAGGCATAGCGCTCCATCAGCAGCGGAATGGTCGAGGACACGGTGTTGCCGGCGCCGAACATGTCCTTCACGACTCTGTCACCATTCTCGCCTAGTCTCTTGGCGATGGCATCGACGATCGCGCCGCTGCCCTGGTGCAGGCAGTAGGCATCCACGCTGTCCAGGCTCAGGCCGGCCTCCTCGAGCACCTCCTGCATGTGCGGGATGATCTTCAGGCTGGCGAAGTTGAACACCTGGCGGCCGTTCATGTGGAAGCAGCCGTCGCGCACGATCAGGTGGTCGGCGCCGCTGCCGTCGGTGCCGAAGCGCGCCGGACCCAGCTCCCAGACCGGATCCTCGCCGATCCAGGTGGCGGTGGCGGCATCGCCGAACAGCAGGGTGGTCATGCGGTCGCTGCGGTCCATGATCTTCGAGTAGGGATCGGCGGTGACCAGGATGCCGTTCTTCAGCCCGGTGGCTTCCATGAAGCCCTTGATCGCGTAGAGGCCGTAGACGAAGCCCGAGCAGCCGAGCGACACGTCGAAGCAGGCGACGCCGGTCGGCAGGCCGATCTTGTGCTGGGCGATGGCCGAGGTGTGCGGCAGGCCTTCGCCGTCGCCGTTCTGGGTCACAACGATCAGCGCCTGGACATCCTCGAGGCGCAGCTCGGGGTTCTTGGCCAGCAGGTTGCGCACGGCGGCGGCACACAGATCCGAGGTTTCCTCGGCGGCATCCTTCACGGAAAGCGTGGCAGTGCCGATCTTGCTCGCGACGAACGCCTCGTCGCGGTCGAAGGACGCGGCCTGGGCGATGTTGTCGATGCGGCCCGCCGGGATGTAGCTGGCGATACTTTTTATTCCGATCATCTGTGCTTTCCACCATTGAACTGATCACGCCAGCTCTCTCGCCGGGGAGCTGACCGAGGCCCGGCAGACCGGGCGTTAACCTGGAGCAGGTGACAGGCGCTGCCAGCCGCCTGCCTCACGAGCGTTCGCGAATCTTCTCGACGATTGCCGTGGTCGAGCAACTATCGACGAAGTTAAGCACCTTCACGTCACCACCATACGTCTGCACGATGCCGGCGCCCACCACCTGGTCGAGGCCGTAGTCGCCGCCCTTGACCAGCACGTCCGGGCGCACCTTCTCGAGCAGCGCCTCGGGCGTGTCCTCGCTGAAGCTGACCACCCAGTCCACCGCCCCGAGGCCGGCGAGCACCGCCATGCGCCGGTCGACGCTGTTGATCGGCCGTCCCGGCCCCTTGAGGCGGGTCACCGAGGCGTCGTCGTTGATCGCCACGATCAGGCGGTCGCCGAGGGCGCGGGCCTGCTCGAGGTAGGCGACATGGCCGGCATGGAGGATATCGAAGCAGCCGTTGGTGAACACCACCTTCTCGCCGTGGGCGCGGGCGTCCTCGATGGCCGGCAGCAGCTGGTCGAGGGTCATCACCCCGCGACCTGCGCCCTGCTCGCGCTGCACCGCGCGACGCAGTTCCGGAGCGCTGACGGTGGCGGTGCCGAGCTTGCCGACCACGATGCTGGCGGCCAGGTTGGCCAGCGCCACCGCCTGCGGCAGCTCCTCGCCAGCGGCCAGCGCGGTGGCCAGGGTGGAGATCACGGTATCGCCGGCGCCGGTGACGTCGAACACCTCGCGCGCGCGCGCCGGCAGGTGCAGGGCCGGCTGCCCCTGGCGCAGCAGGGTCATGCCATGCTCGCCGCGGGTCACCAGCAGCGCGCCCAGCTGCAGCTCGGCGAGCAGCGCGAGGCCCTTGGCCACCAGCTCGGCCTCGTCGGCGCAGCGGCCGACCACCGCCTCGAACTCGGCGAGATTCGGCGTGATCAGGCTGGCGCCGCGGTAGATGGCGAAGTCCCTGCCCTTGGGGTCGGCCAGCACCGGCAGGTTGCGGGCACGGGCGGCCTGGATCAGCGCCTGATGGTTCTTCAGCGCCCCCTTGCCGTAGTCGGAGAGGATCACCACCTTGACCCGGTCGAGCAGCGCCGCCACCTCGCCGAGCAGGGCGTCGGCGTCGGTGGCGAAGGGCTCCTCGAAGTCGAGGCGCAGCAGCTGCTGATGACGGCTCATCACCCGCAGCTTGACGATGGTCGGCTGCGCGGCGAGGCGCTGGAAGTGCGCGGCCACCCCGGCGGCCTGCAGGCGCGCGGCCAGGCTGTCGGCCGCCTCGTCCTGCCCGGTGACGCCGACCAGCCAGGCCGGCGCGCCGAGCGCGGCGATGTTCAGCGCGACGTTGGCCGCGCCGCCCGGGCGGTCCTCGACCTGCTCGACCTTGACCACCGGCACCGGCGCCTCCGGCGAGATGCGGTTGGTCGCGCCATGCCAGTAGCGGTCGAGCATGACATCACCGACCACCAGCACGGGGGCCTGATCGAAACGGGGCATGGACAGCTTCATGGGGGCTCCGGGACGAGGAAAACGGCAGGGATCATAGCATGCCGCCGCGTCGAGGTTTGCGGATGCTTCCCGCCTGCCGCAGCGCTCAGGCGATGCCGGCGCCCCCTTCCTCGTCCAGCCCCATGGCGTGCAGGCGGGCATAGTGACCACCCTGGGCCAGCAGCTCGGCATGGCTGCCGCGCTCGACGATGCGCCCCTGGTCCATCACCAGGATCAGGTCGGCCTTCTCGATGGTGGACAGCCGGTGGGCGATCACCAGGGTGGTACGCCCCTGCATGACCCGGTCCAGCGCCGCCTGGATATGCCGCTCGGACTCGGTGTCGAGCGCCGAGGTGGCCTCGTCGAGGATCAGCAGCGGCGCATCCTTGAGCAGGGCACGGGCGATCGCCAGGCGCTGGCGCTGGCCGCCGGAGAGCAGCACGCCGTTCTCGCCGACCTCGGTATCGAAGCCCTGCGGCAGCTTGTCGATGAACTCCCTGGCATAGGCATCGGCAGCGGCCTGCTCGATGGCTTCCCGCGGCGCACCGGCCAGGTCGCCGTAGGCGATGTTGCTGGCCACGCTGTCGTTGAACAGGGTCACCTGCTGGGTCACCAGGGCGATGTGCCGGCGCAGGTTGCGCAGGCGGTACTCCTCGACCTCCACGCCGTCGAGGAGGATCTGACCCTCGCTGTGGTGGTAGAAGCGCGGAATCAGGTTGGCGAGGGTCGACTTGCCGCTGCCGGAGCGGCCGACCAGGGCGACCATCTGCCCCGGCTCGACGCTGAAGCTGATGTCGTGCAGCACCTGCTTGTCGGTTCCCGGATAGACGAAGCTGAGGTGCTTCACCTCGAGGCGGCCGCTGACCCGCTCGCGCTCCACGGCGCCGCGGTCGATCTCCGCCGGCTCGTCGAGCTGCTCGAAGATGCTGTCGGCCGCCGCCAGGCCCTTCTGGATATTGGGGCTGACCTCGGACAGCTGGCGGATCGGCTTGGGCAGCAGGCCGGCAGCGGTGATGTAGGCGATCAGCTCGCCGGCCGTGGCGTCGCCGCGCAGGAACAGCACCATGTACATGAGGACCGCCATCCCCGTGTAGATGACCAGTTGCAGGGTCGGCGTGTAGATGGCCTGGGTGCGGATCATGCTCATCGCCCGGCGCATGTCGTCCTGGCTGGCGCGCAGGAAGCGCGCCTGCTCGTAGGCCTCGCCGCCGAAGCTGCGCACCACGCGGTAGCCCTGGATGGTTTCCGAGGCGATATGGGTCACGTCGCCCATGGCCTCCTGGATCTTCCGGCTCTGCTTGCGGAACTTCTTGCTGGCCATCGACACCATCAGCGCGATCAGCGGCAGGATGGCCACCAGCACCAGCGTCAGCTTCCAGTTCATCCACAGCAGGTAGCCGAACAGGAAGATCACCGTCATCCCCTCGCGAATCACCACCTTGATCGCGTCGGTGACCGCGCTGGTGACCATGGTCACGTTGAAGGTGATGCGCGAGATCAGGTGGCCCGAGTTGTGGCTGTCGTAGTAGCGGTTGGGCAGGGTCAGCAGGTTGTCGAACAGGGTGCAGCGCAGGTCGTGCACCACGCCGCGGGCGACCTTGGCCAGGAAGTAGTTGCCGAGGAACGAACCTATGCCCTGGTAGACGGCAATGAGTACAATCGCCAGCGGCACGCCCAGCATCATCGAGATGCCCAGCAACTCGGCACCGTCGGGGTTCTGCAGGCCGTCGAGGAAATACTTGAGCATGTGCGCCAGCATCGGCTGGCTGGATGCGAACAGCAGGAAGCCGACTACGCTGAGCGCGAACACTCCCCAGTAGGGCAGCACGTATTTCAGCAGACGCAGATAGACCTTCAGATCGGATTGCCCGGCGGAACCGGCCATGGCGTGGCCTCTTGTGACTGGCTAGAGAAAACGGATGCGGATTGTAACAGCGAACGAATGGCAGCAGTGGCTCGCCCAGGGCAAGGTGCTGGAGCAGGACGGGCGCGGCCCGAAGGTGATCCGCCTGGCGGACGGCCAACTGCTCAAGGTGTTCCGCCCGCGGCGGCGCCTGTGGCTGGCCCGCCTGCTGCCGCCGGCCCGGCGCTTTGTCGCCAATGCGAACCGCCTCCAGGCCTGCCGGATACCCGTGCCGCAGATGGGCGAGTGCTTCTGGCTGGATCGCGGGCAGGCCGTCAGCGCCTGCCTGTACAGCCCGCTGCCGGGGGAATCGCTGGAGCAGCTGTACCGGGAGGACCGCCGCCGCTTCGAGGCGCTGCTGCCGGAGTTCGCCGCCTTCGTCCACCAACTGCACCGGCGCGGCATCTATTTCCGCTCGCTGCACTTGGGCAACGTGCTGCGCCTGCCCGAAGGCGGCTTCGGGCTGATCGACTTTCTCGACATCCGCTTCCGCCGCGGACCGCTGAGCGACCGGCTGGTGCGGCGCAACCTGGCGCATCTGCGCGGTTATCTGCGCCGCAACCGGATCGACGACTTCCCGTGGGAGGCCATGCTCGGGGCCTATCGCCGCGCCGCAGGCCACGCCGCCTGAGGCGGCTCACAGCATCCGGCGATCCCAGCAGGTATCGCGCTTGACCACCTTGGCCGGTACCCCGGCGACCACGCAATTGCCCTCGTCGAAGGCGCGGCTGACCAGCGAGCGGGTCGCCACCACGGTTTCCGGATGCAGCACCGTCCCCTTGAGCACCACAACGTCCCGCCCGATCCACACCCGGTCGGCGATGCGGACGTCGCGCGAACGGTTGAGACGCTCGCCGCTGTGCACGTCGAGGATCGAGTGCTTGTCGCCGGTGCGGATGATGATGTCTGTGGACAGCATGCAATCCCTGCCGATGTCGATGCTCGCCGCCTCGTCCACCAGCAGGTAGGCCCCCTCCACCGTGGTCTCGCTGCCGATGCGGATGTGCTGGC
This sequence comes from Pseudomonas sp. A-1, assembly GCF_004801855.1. Lineage (GTDB taxonomy): Bacteria > Pseudomonadota > Gammaproteobacteria > Pseudomonadales > Pseudomonadaceae > Geopseudomonas. The sequence continues at coordinate 18,576 of NZ_SSTC01000031.1, forward strand.
CGCGAGTGCCGACCAGGTAGATCTTGCCGCTGCTGAAGCGCACGTTGTCGCCGATCTCGATGAGATTGTCCGCACCATCCAGACGGATCTCACAATGGGTCAGGGTGACGTTCTCGCCGATCACCAGCCGATTGTTGCTGCCACGCAGCTTGATGGTGGTTTTCTTCAGGTTGCGCTCGCTGCTCTCGGGCAGCTCCAGCCGGTTGCCGGGCTTGAGGAGGCGGCGGTTCTTGTAAGCCAGATTGCGCAGTTTCAGGGCCAGGCGTTGCAGCATGGAAAGCCTCTTGCTCGGTTGAAGGGACGGGCTCATCGCCCGCCGGCCTCGGGCATGGCGGGCGCAGTGGATACCGCCGGGGCAGCGGCGAACACCTGCGCGAACATCGGCAGCAGCAGGCGGTTGCCATATTCGCTCAGGTGGTCGTCGTCGACATACAGCGGCATGCCGTCCTTGCTGCCGTAGCAGTACTGGGCGTCGCACAGGTAGGGCAGCGGATCGAGGATCTTCGCCCCGCAGCGCTCGGCCACCTCGTCCTGGACGGCCCAGACCTCGGCATGCCGCTGCCGGTATTCCTCGCGGGAAATGCGGATCTCCTCCACGCGGCCACGCAGCAGGGCGCGCCCCATGGCCTTGGGGACCTCGACGTGCATTTCCGGTACCGGGCGCAGCAGATAGAGCGGATGATGGTCGGCCAGACGACACATGGTGTCCAGGTAGTGCTGGCGGAACTCGGCGAAATACTCGGCGTCGGGCTGCTCCACCTTCCGCGAGAAATAGACCATCGGCGGCAGCGGCTTGCCATCCGCCCCCGGCAGCTCGCCCCTGATGTAGGAGGTGGTGCGGTTGATCAGGAACAGCGGCATGCCCGGATACAGGCCGTCCAGTCGGGACGCGACTTCCTCCAGCAGCTGCTTGCAGTCCACACGCTCGCCCTTGCCCGCCCAGCGCGCGCCGTAGACGAACAGGCAGCCGCTCTCGCCCTTGAAGTACACCCCCTGGCGCGCATCCGGCAGGGCATCGGCCACGGCGCTCACCAGGGCATCGGCATGACTGTCGCCGATCACCAGCGCACGCACCTGATCGCCCCCGTAGGTGCAGGCGGCATCAAACCTCAGGCACTCCTTCAGGCGGGGATTGCGATTCTGGCGCTCGCTCTCGACCTTGGCCACCTCGCTGGGCAGCCGCTCGGGGAAGCCGCTGCGCCGCACCAACTGGGCGGAAACCGCCACGACGACCAGGCAGCCGATCAGCCAGGCGGCGTTGCGCAGGCTGTTGCGCCTCGCCAGCCAGCGCCGTGCCGGCACCTCGACCGCCACATAGGAGAGATGGCCCAGCAGCAGCGAAGCGAGCAGGCCGGCGCCGATCCAGGCGGGATCGTCCTGGCGGTAGAAGTAGACCAGCCCGACCACCAGCGGCCAGTGCCAGAGGTAGATGGAATAGGAACGGGTACCCAGCCACTGGGCGACGACGCTGGCGGTCCAGGGCGAACCGCTGCGGCACGCCAGCAGGACCGCGGCCGCCCCCAGCGTCGGCAGCAGGGCGAGGAAGCCGGGCCAGGCCAGGCTGGCATCGATCAGCGCGATGCTCGCCGCGATCAGGAGGATGCCGCCGCCCTCGAGCAGCCCCCGCCAGCGCGACGACAGCCCTTGCCGGGTGCCCAGCAGGTACACGCAGCCCCCCAGCAGCAACTCCCAGGCCCGGGACTGCAACAGGTAGAAAGCCTGACTGGGCTCGCTGAAGGTGAGGAACACGCAGACGGCGAAGGAGGCCAGCAGGGCCAGCAGATGAGCGGCGAGTATCCCCCGCCGCTGCGGCCAGCAGCGCGCGAGCAGCAGCAGGACCAGCGGGTAGAGCAGGTAGAACTGCCACTCGACCGACAGCGACCAGGTATGCAGCAGCCACTTGTCGTGGGAGGCCGCGTCGAAATAGCCGGACTCGTCGAGATAGCGCAGGTTCGAGCTGAACAGCACGCTCTCGCGGGCATGGCGCCCCAGCATCTGATAGTCGCTGGTCATCAGCAGGAACCAGCCGGCCACCAGGACGACGGCCACCAGGACCAGCAGCGCGGGGAGGATCCGCCGGGCCCGCGCCAGATAGAAGCCGGGCAGACTGAAGCCGCCCCTGTCCAGCCCGCCGACGACGATGCCGGCCATCAGGAAGCCGGAAATCACGAAGAACACGTCGACGCCGACGAAGCCCCCGCCGAACCCCGGCACGCCGAAGTGGTAGAGCACCACGGCCACCACGGCCCACGCGCGCAGGCCGTTGATATCGGTACGGAAGCCGTCAGCCGCCGCACTCGCTGCAGAACCCCTCACCACGCACCCCCTCCATACCCGCCGCACACGGCCTGCACACCTCCGCGGTGGGCGGCATGACGACGCGGAACCCCAGAAAAATTGGCGGCATCATAGCATTCGGCTATCGAACAGGATGCGCCTGAGTGTTGCCGCCCCGATTGCGGGTAATTATCCTGCGACCAGCATCGCAGGCGGCCGGCACGGACCCAGCTGCCTTTCAGCCCACCTCAACAGCCAGCGGGCCACGCCCTCATGAAAATCCTCGTCACCGGCGGCGCCGGCTTCATCGGCTCGGCGCTCATTCGGCGTCTGATCCTCCGCACCGATCACCACGTGGTCAACCTCGACAAGCTGACCTATGCCGGCAACCTGGAGTCGCTCGCCGAGATCGCTGCCAGCGAGCGCTACGTCTTCGAGAAGGTGGACATCTGCGATCGCGCCGAAGTCGAACGGGTCTTCCGCGAACAGCAGCCGGACGTGCTGATGCACCTCGCGGCCGAGTCGCACGTCGACCGCTCCATCGACGGTCCGGCCGAGTTCATCCAGACCAACATCGTCGGCACCTACACCCTGCTGGAAGTCGCACGCCAGTACTGGCAGGCACTGCCCGAACCCCGCCGGGAGGCCTTCCGCTTCCACCACATCTCCACCGACGAGGTGTATGGCGATCTCGACGACACCACCGCGCTGTTCACCGAACAGACGCCCTACGCCCCCAGTTCGCCCTACTCCGCGTCCAAGGCCAGCTCCGACCACCTGGTGCGCGCCTGGCATCGCACCTACGGGCTGCCGGTGCTGATCACCAACTGCTCGAACAACTACGGCCCCTACCATTACCCCGAGAAGCTGATCCCGCACATGATCCTCAACGCCCTGCGCGGCAAGCCGCTGCCGGTGTATGGCGACGGGGCGCAGATCCGCGACTGGCTGTACGTCGAGGATCACGCGCGCGCACTGATCGAGGTGATTACCCACGGCAGGGTCGGCGAGACCTACAATGTCGGCGGCCACAACGAGAAGCGCAACCTGGAGGTGGTCGAGACGATCTGCGACCTGCTCGAAGAGCTGGCCCCCGGGAAGCCGCAGGGCATCGCCAGCTATCGCGAGCTGATCACCTTCGTCACCGACCGCCCCGGCCATGACCGACGCTATGCCATAGATGCCGGCAAGATCCAGCGCGAACTGCATTGGACGCCCGAAGAGACCTTCGAGTCCGGCCTGCGCAAGACCGTCGCCTGGTACCTGAACAATCTCGACTGGTGCAACCATGTGCTGGCCGACGATCACCGAAGCGAACACTTGACTACGAAATCATGAAAAAAGCTCTCATCACCGGCATCACCGGCCAAGACGGTTCCTACCTGGCGGAATTCCTGCTGGAGAAGGGCTACGAGGTCCACGGCATCAAGCGGCGCGCCTCCTCCTTCAACACCCAGCGGGTGGACCACATCTATCAGGACCCGCATGTCGACAACCAGAGATTCATTCTCCACTACGGCGACCTGACCGACTCCTCCAACCTCACCCGCATCATCCAGGAAGTGCAGCCCGACGAGGTCTACAACCTCGGCGCCCAGTCGCACGTGGCGGTGAGTTTCGAGTCGCCGGAATACACTGCCGATGTCGACGCCATGGGCACCCTGCGCCTGCTGGAGGCCATCCGCCTGCTCGGCCTGGAGAAGAAGACCCGCTTCTACCAGGCCTCCACCTCGGAACTGTATGGCCTGGTCCAGGAGATCCCGCAGAAGGAAACCACCCCCTTCTATCCACGCTCGCCCTATGCCGTGGCCAAGCTGTACGCCTACTGGATCACCGTGAACTACCGCGAGGCCTACGGCATGTATGCCTGCAACGGCATCCTGTTCAACCACGAGTCGCCGCGTCGCGGCGAAACCTTCGTGACCCGCAAGATCACCCGCGGCCTGGCCAACATCGCCCAGGGCCTGGAGCCCTGCCTGTATCTGGGCAACCTGGACGCCCTGCGCGACTGGGGGCACGCCAAGGACTACGTGCGCATGCAGTGGCTGATGCTGCAGCAGGAGCAGCCGGAGGACTTCGTGATCGCCACCGGGGTGCAGTACTCGGTGCGCGAGTTCATCCGCTGGTCGGCCGCCGAGCTGGGGCTGACGCTGCGCTTCGAAGGCCAGGGCGTCGACGAGCGGGCCATCGTGGCGCACATCGAGGGCGACAAGGCGCCGGCGCTCAAGGTGGGCGACGTGATCGTGCGCGTCGACCCCCGCTACTTCCGTCCCGCCGAGGTGGAAACCCTGCTGGGCGACCCGGGCAAGGCCAAGCAGAAGCTCGGCTGGGTCCCGGAAATCACCGTTCAGGAAATGTGCGCCGAGATGGTCCGCGAAGACCTCAAGACCGCCCAGAGGCAATCCCTGCTGAAGTCGCACGGTCACGACATCGTGGCCAGCGTCGAGCACTGAGTGGGCGACCCGAAACACATGAAGATTCTACTTACGGGCAGTTCCGGCATGGTGGGGCGCAACATCCTGGAGCACCGGGATGCCCTGCAGCACGAGTGGCTGACCCCCGGCCACGGCGAACTGGACCTGACCGACTACAGGGCGACGCGCGCCTACCTGGACAGACGCCAGCCCGACGCCATCATCCATGCCGCCGGCAAGGTCGGCGGCATCCAGGCCAACATCCTCGAGCCGGTGCAGTTCCTGGTCGCCAACCTCGACATGGGGCGCAACGTCCTGCTCGCCGCCGCCGAGGTCGGCATCGGCAACCTGATCAATCTGGGCAGCTCGTGCATGTACCCGCGCGATCGCGACGATGCCCTCAGGGAGGAAGATGTTCTCGGCGGCCCGCTGGAGCCGACCAACGAAGGCTATGCCCTGGCCAAGATCACCGTCGCCCGCCTGGCCGAGTTCCTGCGCCGGGAGAACCCGCGCCTCGGCTACAGGACGCTGATCCCCTGCAACCTCTACGGCCGGCACGACAAGTTCGACCCGCGCTGGTCGCACCTGATTCCGGCCATCATCCACAAGGTCCATCAGGCCAGGGTGAACGGCGAGCCCAGCGTGGAAATATGGGGCGACGGCACCGCCCGCCGCGAGTTCCTCTACGCCGGCGACCTCGCCGGCGCCATCCTCAAGGCCCTGCCGGACCCGCAGTCGACGCCGGCGACCATGAACATCGGGCTGGGCAGCGACTACAGCGTGAACGAGTATTACGCCGCCGCCGCCGCGGTGATCGGCTATTCCGGCTCGTTCACCCACGACCTGGACCGGCCGGTGGGCATGAAGCGCAAGCTGACCGACGTGAACAGGGCCCGTGCCTGGGGCTGGCAGGCGGAAACCGCCCTGGAAGACGGCATCCGCAAAACCTACGAATTCTATCTTGACACCCTGCATGGCCGATAAAATGAATTACCCTCTTGCAAGCACCACCTGGGATGAGGCGGAGTACTCCGCCATCCAGCGAGTTATCGACTCCGGCATGTTCTCGATGGGGCAGGAGGTTGCCAAGTTCGAACAGCAGTTCGCCGCCTGGGTGGGCAGCCGCTACGCCGTGATGGTCAACTCCGGCTCCTCGGCCAACCTCGCGATGATCGGCGCCCTGTTCTTCCGCAAGGAAAACCCGCTGAAGGCCGGCGACGAGGTCATAGTTCCCGCCGTCTCGTGGAGCACCACCTACTACCCGCTCCAGCAGTACGGCCTGAAGCTGAAGTTCGTGGACATCGACCTCGATACGCTCAACATGGACCTCGAGCAGTTGCGGGGCGCCATCGGCGCGAACACCCGGGCGATCCTGACCGTGAACCTGCTCGGCAACCCCAACGACTTTTCGGCGATCAAGAGCATCATCGGCGAGCGCGACATCGTCCTGCTGGAGGACAATTGCGAGTCGATGGGCGCACTGCTCGACGGCAAGCAGGCCGGCACCTTCGGCGCGATGGGCACCTTCAGCAGCTTCTTCAGCCACCACATCTCCACCATGGAAGGCGGCCTGGTGGTCACCGACGACGAGGAGCTGTACCACATCCTGCTCTGCCTGCGCGCCCACGGCTGGACCCGCAACCTGCCGAAGGTCAACCGGGTGTGCAGCGACAAGAGCGACAACCCCTTCGAGGAGTCGTTCCGCTTCGTCCTGCCCGGCTACAACCTTCGCCCCCTCGAGATGAGCGGCGCCATCGGCCAGGAGCAGCTCCGGAAACTGCCGGAGATGATCGCGGCCCGTCGCCGCAACGCGGCACGCTTCCAGGACCTGTTCGAGCAGCACCCCTGGCTGCGCATCCAGCAGGAAACCGGCGCCAGCAGCTGGTTCGGCTTCTCGCTGATCCTGAAGGACGAGGCACCGTTGTCGAGGGCGGAGCTGCTGCAGCGACTGAGCGCCGCCGGCGTCGAGTTCCGCCCCGTCGTCGGCGGCAACTTCGCCAAGAACGAGGTCATGCAGTGGTTCGACTACAGCATCCACGGCGAACTGGCCAACGCCAACCGGGTCGACAGCCATGGCTTCTTCGTCGGCAACCACCACTACGACATCGCCGCCCAGATCGAGCTTCTCCACTCGATCTGCAGCGCATAGCCCATGCTGCTCGAACAGGAAAGGTTCCGGACCATCGTCGAGAGCACGCCGCTGCTCTCGATCGACCTGCTGATCCGGGATGCGCAAGGCCGGATCCTCCTCGGCAGGCGTCGCAACCGGCCCGCCCAGGGATTCTGGTTCGTTCCCGGCGGCCGCGTGCTGAAGAATGAAAGCCTGGACGCGGCCTTTCGTCGACTGACCCTGGCCGAACTGGGGCACGCCTTCGAACGCGGGCAGGCGCAATTCCTGAACGTCCACGAGCACTTCTATGCTGACAGCATGTTCGGCGCAGCCGGAGAGGCACCGGACACCCATTACGTGGTCCTGTGCTACGGCCTGAACCTGCCGGCCAGCCTGCAGCTCGCCCCGCCCGCCGACCAGCATGACCGCTACCGCTGGTGGAGCGTGCGCGAGATGCAGGACAGCGCCGAGGTGCATGCCTACACCCGCGCCTATCTACCAGCGCTCGACTGAGCGATGGCTCCAGAGGATCGATGAGATGATATTCCCGGTGATCATGGCTGGCGGCTCCGGCTCGCGCCTGTGGCCGTTGTCGCGCCAGCTCAATCCCAAGCAGTTCCTCCCGCTGGCCGACCGGGACCTGTCGATGCTGCAGGCCACCATCCAGCGCCTGCAGGGACTGGACGCGGCGCTGCCGCGACTGATCTGCAACGAGCAGCATCGCTTCATCGCCGCCGAGCAGCTGCGCCAGCTCGGCATGGAGGAAGCCGGCATCCTGCTGGAGCCGGTCGGCCGCAACACCGCCCCGGCCATCGCCCTGGCTGCCCTGCAGGCCGTCGCCGAAGCTGAAGCGGAAGACCCCATCCTGCTGGTGCTGGCCGCCGACCATCTGATCCGCGACGTACCGGCCTTCCACGCCAGCATCCGGACCGCCCTTCCGCTGGCGGCCGCCGGCAGGCTGGTGACCTTCGGCATCGTGCCCGGTCACCCGGAAACCGGCTACGGCTACATCGAGCAGGGCGCCCCCGTCGGCGAGGGCGGTTTCGCCGTCACCCGCTTCGTCGAGAAGCCCGACCTGGCCACCGCCCGCAGCTACCTCGCCAGCGGCCGCTACTTCTGGAACAGCGGCATGTTCATGTTCCGCGCCAGCCGCTACCTGGAGGAACTCGAGCGCTTCCAGCCGGCCATGCTGGCCGCCTGTCGCGCCGCGCTGGCCGGCAGCACCCGGGACCTGCACTTCACCCGCCTCGACCGCGAGGCCTTCGCCGCATGCCCCGAGGACTCCATCGACTATGCCGTGATGGAGAAGACCGCCGCCGCGGCGATGGTGCCGCTGGATGCCGGCTGGAGCGACATCGGCTCCTGGTCGGCGCTGTGGGACGTCAGTCCCAAGGACGGCGAGGGCAACGTGCTGCTGGGCGACGTGCTGGCCCAGAACACCCATGACACCTACATCCATGCCGACAGTCGCCTGGTGGCTACCGTGGGCGTCGAGAACCTGGTGATCGTCGAAACCAAGGACGCCGTGCTGGTCGCCCACAAGGACCAGGTCCAGGACGTCAAGCGGATCGTCGACCAGCTCAAGCGCGACGCACGCCACGAGCACATCGACCACCGCGAGGTCTATCGGCCATGGGGCATGTACGACGCCATCGACAGAGGCAGCCGTTATCAGGTGAAGCGCATCACCGTCAAACCCGGCGCCAAGCTGTCGCTGCAGATGCACCACCACCGGGCCGAACACTGGATAGTCGTCAGCGGAACCGCCAGGGTCACCAACGGCGAGCAGACCTACCTGGTCACCGAGAACCAGTCGACCTACATCCCGATCGGCCAGGTTCACACTCTGGAGAACCCCGGGAAGATCCCCCTCGAACTGATCGAGGTCCAGTCGGGTTCGTATCTGGGCGAGGATGACATTGTCCGGTTGCAAGACAAGTACGGGCGGCAGTAGCCCTGGGAGAAGATTGTGGTAGTCGTCAAACTGGTAGGCGGACTCGCCAGCCAACTGCACAAGTACGCCGTGGGCCGAGCCCTGGCCGAACTGTCCGGCAGCGAGCTGCTGCTCGACATCTCCAACTATGTGGGGCCGAAGAAGCGCGAAACCCAGTTCAACTTCGAGCTGGACAAACTGCAGATCAAGGCGCGCCTGGCCAGCGAGGCGGAAATCGCCCGCGCCAAGGGGCTGCCCAACTACATCGGCTTCAGGATCGCCGAAGGCATCGCCGGGACATTCGGCACGCCAAGGAGCGAGTCGCCGGAGAAGCTGCTGCGCAAGCTGTTCGGCCACACGATCTACAAGGCAGACATCACCAAGTCCTCCAGCGCGAACTTCTTCTCCGGCATCGACACCGGCAAGGATGCCTACATCTACGGTGAATGGGGCATGGGATCGGCACTGTTCGACCACCTGCGGGGGCCGCTGGTCCGCGAGTTCACGCCCAGGATGCTTTCCGCACAGGCGACCGCCCTCGCCGACGAGATCGCGGCGGCCGCCAACGCCACTTCGCTGCACGTGCGCCGCGGCGACTTCGTGTCCATCCCCGAGAACGCCAAGTTCCATGGCTCCTGCTCCCTGCAATACTACCGGAGTGCGGTCGAGCACGTGACGAGACACACCCGGGCGCCGCGCTTCTTCGTGTTCTCCGACGATATCGCCTGGTCCCGGGAGAACCTCGCGCAGTTCCTGCCGGCGGACAGCGTCTTCGTCGAGAACCTGAAGAACTACGAGGACTTCCACCTGCTCGGCAGGTGCGCCCACAACATCACCGCCAACAGCGGCTTCAGTGCGCTGTCGGCCTGGGCCAACGACAACCCGGACAAGATCGTGATAACCCCTCGGCAATGGGTTACCGACGAGAGAATCAACGCGATGCAGCTGTCCCAACTACCTCGAGAGTGGGTCTTCCTCTGATGAAAGGAATAATCCTGGCGGGCGGCTCCGGCACCCGGCTCTACCCCATCACCAAGGGCGTGTCCAAGCAGTTGCTGCCGATCTACGACAAGCCGATGGTCTACTATCCGCTCTCGGTGCTGATGCTGGCAGGCATTCGCGACATCCTGCTGATCAGCACCCCCGATGACATAGGCAGCTTCCAGCGCCTGCTCGGCGACGGCAGCGAGTTCGGCGTGAGGCTGAGCTACGCCGTGCAACCCAGCCCCGAAGGTCTCGCCCAGGCCTTCATCATCGGCGAGGAGTTCATCGGCGACGACTCGGTGTGCCTGGTGCTCGGCGACAACATCTTCTACGGCCAGGGCTTCAGTCCCATGCTGCGCAAGGCGGCCCAGCGCAGTAGCGGCGCCACCGTGTTCGGCTATCAGGTCAAGGACCCCGAGCGCTTCGGCGTGGTCGAGTTCGACGCCGACAGGCGCGCCATTTCGATCGAGGAAAAACCGCACGCCCCGAAATCGAACTTCGCCGTCACCGGCCTGTACTTCTACGACAACCAGGTGGTGGAGATCGCCAGGCAGGTCAAGCCCTCGGCGCGCGGCGAACTGGAGATCACCAGCATCAACCAGGTCTACCTGCAGCGCGGCAGTCTCAACGTCGAACTGCTCGGCCGCGGCTTCGCCTGGCTGGATACCGGCACCCATGAAAGCCTGCTGGAGGCGGCGCACTTCGTGGAAACCATCGAGAAGCGCCAGGGCTACAAGATCGCCTGCCTGGAAGAGATCGCCTTTCATAATGGCTGGCTCAGCGTCGAGGAACTGCAGCGCATCGGCCACTCCCTGAGCAAGAGCAGCTACGGCCAGTACCTTCTGTCCATCGCCCGGGAGAACAGCAAGTGAGCCTGACCGAGCTGATCGAACTCAAGGTGATGGGCGACGAGCGCGGCAAGCTGGTCGCACTCGAAGGCGGAAGGAACATCCCCTTCGACATCAAGCGGGTCTACTACCTGACCGATACGGTGACGGGAATCTCCCGCGGCTTCCATGCCCACCGGCAGCTGGAACAGATCGCCATCTGCGTGTCCGGCCGCTGCCGCATGCTCATGGACGACGGCGTCAGCCGGGAAGAGGTCTGGCTCGACGCCCCCGACAAGGCGATCCGCATCAGCCGGATGATCTGGCACGAGATGCACGACTTCAGCAGCGACTGCGTGCTGCTCGTCCTCGCCAGCGACCACTACGACGAATCCGACTACATCAGAAGCTACCCCGCCTTCCTGGAGCTGACGCGAAATGCCTAAGATCCATCCCCTTTCCGACGTCCAGACTGCCAGCATCGGCAAGGACACCCGGATATGGCAGTACAGCGTCGTGCTGGCGGGAGCCCGCATCGGCGCGAACTGCAACATCTGCGCGCACACGCTGATCGAAGGCGACGTGATCGTCGGCGACAACGTCACGATAAAATCCGGCGTGTTCCTGTGGGACGGCACGCGCATCGAGGACAACGTCTTCGTCGGCCCCAACGCGACCTTCACCAACGATCCCCTGCCGCGCTCCAAGGTCTACCCCGACAGCTTCGCCGGCATCACCGTGAAAAAGGGCGCCAGCATCGGCGCGAACGCCACCCTGCTGCCAGGCATCACCATCGGCTGCAATGCCATGGTCGGGGCCGGGGCCGTGGTGACCAGGGACGTTCCGGACAACGCCGTGGTTGTCGGCAACCCGGCCAGAATCATCAGGTACATCGAGCAATGATCAGTTTCCTGGATCTGCAGAAAATCAATGCCACCTGCCGCGAGGAACTGATCGAGGCCTGCACCCGGGTCATCGACTCGGGCTGGTACATCGCCGGGCAGGAGCTTTCCCGCTTCGAGACCGAGTTCGCCACCTACTGCGGCAGCGGACACTGCATCGGCGTGGCGAACGGCCTGGATGCCCTGACCCTGACCCTGCGCGCCTGGAAGGAACTGGGCAAGCTCAAGGAAGGCGACGAGATCATCGTCCCCGCCAACACCTACATCGCCAGCATCCTGGCCATCACCGAGAATCGCCTGACCCCGGTCCTGGTCGAGCCGGATGCCGGCAGCTACAACCTCTGCCCGCAGCGGACCCGCGCCGCCATCACCGCGAAAACCCGCGCCATCCTCGCCGTTCACCTGTACGGGCAACTGGCCGACATGCCGGCCCTGCAGGGCATCGCCGAAGAGCATGGCCTGCTGCTGCTGGAGGACTCCGCCCAGGCCCATGGCGCCAGCCTGAGCGGCCGCAGGGCCGGCAACTGGGGGCATGCCTCGGGCTTCAGCTTCTATCCGGGCAAGAACCTCGGCGCCCTGGGCGATGCCGGCGCCATCACCACCAGCGACGACGAGCTGGCGCAGACCCTGCGCGCCCTGCGCAACTACGGCTCGCACGAGAAGTACAAGAACCTCTACCAGGGCGTGAACAGTCGCCTCGACGAGATCCAGGCCGCCCTGCTCCGGGTCAAGCTCAAGCACCTGGATGCCCAGACCGAGCATCGCCGGCTGATCGCCCGCCTGTATCGCCAGGGCATCGACAACCCGGCCATCCGGCTACCGGACTGCGCGGTGGAGGAGCAACACGTCTGGCATCTGTTCGTGGTCCGCTGTGGCGAACGCGAAGCCCTGCAGCGCCACCTTGCCGATCAGGGCATCCAGACGCTCATCCACTATCCGATCCCGCCGCACCACCAGCAGGCCTATCGCGCCTGGGGCCCCCTCGAGCTGCCGCTGACCGAAGCCATGCATCGGGAAGTGCTGAGCCTGCCCATGGGGCCGACGCTGAGCCTCGAGGAGGCCGAGCAGGTCATCCGCAGCGTCAACGCGTTCCGCGCCTGAAGCCCCCGGCCTGCAGGGCTCGTCCCTGCAGGCCCGGTCTAGCGATCCGGCTCGTCCAGACGACGAATCAGTCGAGCCGGATTGCCCGCGTATACCGCGTTCGCCTCAACATCGCGCACCACCACCGCACCACTGCCGATCACCGCGCCGTAGCCGACGGAAACTCCCTTGAGCAGGGTCACGTCGTTGCCGATGAACACCTCGTCCTCGATGCGCACATCCGCCGTCGAGTGCACGCCCGAGCGCCGCTCGGCCACACTCAGGCCATGGAAGTCGGAGTCGACCACGCTGAAGTTGCGGCCGATCAGGCAGTTGCGGCCGATATCGATACGCCCTTTCTCGGCGATGATCGCCGCATTGTTGTTGAGAATGGTCCCCGCCCCGATGCTGACCTGCGCGCTCGCCTCGCGCGCCTCGATGTAGATGCAGCCATTGAGAAAGCCGGGCGAAGGCCAGTAGCCGAGCTGCACGCCCTGCAGGGCTATGCGCCCCTTGCCGGCACACATCAGCGGCTGGCGCATCTTGCAGCCCTGCAGATGCGGCCGGTTGGTCGACAGGCGGCGATAAAACCAGATACGCAGGCGCTGGTACCACTTCAATATCTTCATTCCGACCTCGTCAACTCAACGTCGAACAACACGCGTGACGCCGGACACGCCGGTCAGCGGCGCGCCAGCAGGAGACGCAACAGCGCGCGCAGGGTCTTGCGCGTCCAGTGCGCCGGTGGGATCTGCCGGAGAATTTCCCAGGCCAGCGGCTTGTCCAGCTTCGCCGCCTTGAGCAGGATGGAATTGCGATGCGCCATGCATACCCGCCGGTAGGCCGGGTGGTCGGCGAACAGCGCATAGATCTTCAGCCCCTCGTCGAGCATGAAGCGCAGGTTCCTGTGCATGTTCTCCGGGTGAGTGCGGTAGAGCGCCAGCACATCGCCGAGCACGTCCACGAAGTATCCCGCCCTCGCCATCTTGAGCTGCATGGTCAGATCCTCGATGCGGATCGACGGATCGTAGCCGCCCACCGCCAGGGCGACATCGCGGCGCAGCAGCAGCGTGGGCGCCGGTGCGCCGTCCTGGGTCCCCAGGAAGAGGCTGTCGAAATCCAGGCGCCGCGTCGCTCCGGAGGAGCGCGGCTTGCCGACGAGGCGCCCCTCGGGATCGATCGCCTGCACGTTGCCGGCACAGATCGCCACCTCGGGGTGCGCCTGCAGGTGGCGCACCTGGCGCTCGATGCGCTCGGGGAGCATCACGTCGTCGGAGGCAAAGGGCGCGAAATAGACGCCGCGGGCACGCTGCAAGGCGTCGTTCAGCGTGCTCAGCAACCCCTGGTTGCGCTGCACCCGGAAATCGAAACCATGCCGCTCCTGCAAGCGTCGGATCCGCTCGACACTGTCGTCCGTCGAGCCGTCGTCGATCACCAGCAGTTCGATGTTCGGGTAGGTCTGCCCGAGGATGCTCTCGATACAGGCCTCGACGTAGGGAGCATGGTTGTAGGACGGCACTATCACCGTCACCAGCGGATCATCCGTTGCTTGCCGCACTAGGCATTCCCCCCCTTGAGCAATGCGCGCAGCCACGCCCAGCGCGACGGCGCGACAGGCCGTGCCGGCCTGGGCCTGCGCAACTCATCGGCCAGGCGGGCGGCCAGCGCGGGAAAGCCGAGCCGGCTCTCGACGAACTGCCGCCCCTCCAGAGCGATGCGCTCGGCCAGTGCCGGATCGCTCCGCAGCCGCTCCAGATGCGCGCGCAATTCATCGAGGGACGAATAGAGCAGCAGGTGCCGCCCCTCCTCCAGACCGATCGCCTGCTCCTCCTCGCCCTGGCGCCAGGCCAGCAGGACGCAGCCGCAGGCCATGGCCTCGAAGTTCTTGGCCATGTACTCGTTCAGACCGACATCGGCGCTGACGAAAAAGCGGATGCGGTTGAGCAGATGGCGGTAGGCGTCGCCGGGCTCGCTGCGCAGCAACTGCAGCGGCTCGCATGCCGCCAGGCTGTCGAGCAGGGCCTTGCGGCCCGCATAGGCGCCGCTGGACGTCCGCCCGATGAAGCCCAGCTCGATATCGCGCGGCCCCCGCTCCTCGAGGAACACATCCTGCGGATCGTAGGCCTTGGGAATGAAGGTGGCATCGAACCCTTCGGCGGCCAGCCGGCGAGCGACCGACGCCCCGGTCACCACGATGCGTGCGCCAGGCAGTCGCCGGTAGAAACGACTGAACTTGCCCTTCCAGCGCGAACTGTCCAGGTAGTTCTGGCAGGCGTCCTGCTCGTAGATCGTGAGATGCGGCAGGCGCGCCAGCAGGCGGGTCTGCCGGTAGACGTTCTTGAACGGCAGATCGAGCAGGATGCGCTCGTAACCGGCCAGGGGAATCTGCCGCAGGTAGCTCTTCAGGTCGCGCTGCTGCTCCTTCTGCAGGATGCGCAGATCGACTTCCAGATGGCTGGCCAGGCTCGCATACAGGGACTTGAAATCCGGCAGCCGCGGCTCGGCGGTCAGGACCAACACTCGCACGCTCACCTCCTCACCAACAGTCGCAACGCCTTGCGCAGGTAGCCCCAGCGCAGGGCCTGCAGCGGACTCAGGCGCAGCGCGCACGCGTAGAAGCGCCGGGCCGCCGCAGGATCGCGGTCGGCCTGGGCGATGCGAAACAGCGACAGATAACGCTGGGCGGTATAGCGACGGCGCAGCGGCTGGCACTCGGCCGGCAGGCTGGCGAACACCTCGCGGACGATGCCGAGGGCATTCTCCTCCTCACGGTCGCGATTGTGCCGCAGGCTGTCGTCATGCTTGTGGATCCGTGCCAGCGGCTGAGCGACGGTGACCACCGGCGCACTCACCAGCAGGTAGGCGAACACGGCGATGTCCTCCCCCTTGCGCAGGCTTTCCGGATAGGGGCGCTGCAGCAGCAGATCGCGCCGGAACAGCGAGCAGCAGTGGGATATGGCTATGCGCTTCTGCAACAGGTAGCGAGCTATCAGCTCCGGCGGTGCGAGCGCGGGCACCGGCGTGGGCTGGCGCAAACGCTCGCGGCCGTCGGCGAACACCGAGACCTGCGCGCCGAGAAACATGCCGGCATCAGGCCGGGCTGCCACGGCGTGGCGCAGTTGCGCCAGCGCCTCGGGCAGTAACTCGTCGTCCGCATCCAGCAGCAGCACATAGCGGCCGGCCGCCTCGCGGATGCCGCGGTTGCGCGCCGCGGCAGGCCCGGCATTGGCCTGGTGGATCGCCCGCAACTGCGGATGGCGCGCGGCATAGCCAGCCAGCACCTCGGTGGTGTTGTCGCGCGAGCCGTCGTCGACGACGATCAGCTCGACGTCGTCAGCGAGCTGTCCCAGCACCGAGTCCAGCGCACGGGGCAGCAGGTGGGCATAGTTGTAGGCCGGAATGACGACGCTGATCAGCGTCTCAGACGGCGTCATACCAGTCCATCCCGTCCTTGACCACCAGCACGTCCTCCATGATCAGGTAGCGCAGGTCCGAACCGTAGAACATGTTCAGCGCATCGGTCGGCGAGCAGACCATCGGCTCGCCGCGGCGGTTCAGCGAGGTGTTCAGCGACACGCCGTTGCCGGTGAGCTTCTCCAGCTCCAGCATCAGCTCGTACCAGCGCGGATTGTGCCGGCGCTCGAGCACCTGGGCGCGCGAGGTGCCGTCCTCGTGGACCACTTCCGGCACGCGCTCCTTCCACTCCTCGTTGACCTCGAAGGTGAAGGTCATGAACGGGCTGGGGTGGTCGACCTTGAGCATCTGCGGCGCCACGGTATCCAGCATGGACGGGCAGAACGGCCTCCAGCGCTCGCGGAACTTGATCTGTTCGTTGATGCGGTCGGCGACGCCCGGCACGCTCGGGCAGCCGATGATCGAACGGCCACCGAGGGCGCGCGGACCGAACTCCATGCGGCCCTGGAACCAGGCCACCGGGTTGCCGTCGGCCATGATCCGAGCGATGCGCCGGGCGGTGTCGTCGATGCGCTGCCACTTCGGCGCGTTGGGATGGCGGGCGCAGGCGGCGATCACGTCCTCGTTGGAGTAGGCCGGGCCGAGGTAGACGTGCTCCATCTTCTCCACCGGCACGCCGCGGGCCACCGAAACGTAGGCGGCGGCGCCCACCGCGGTGCCGGCGTCGCCGGAGGCCGGCTGCACGAACAGCTCCCTGACCTCGTCGCGGGCGATGATCTTCTGGTTGAGCTTGACGTTCAGCGCGCAGCCGCCGGCGAAGGCGATCTTGCCGGTTTCGCGGATGATGTCGCCCAGGTAGAAGTCCATCATCTCCAGCGCCAGCTTCTCGAACAGTGCCTGCATGGCGGCGGCGTAATGGATGTAGGGGTCGTCGGCGATGTCGCCCTCGCGCTTCGGGCCCAGCCACTCGATCAGCTTGGGCGAGAAGTAGTAGCCCTTGCCGTTCTCCTTGTAGCGGCGGAAGCCGATGACGTTGGCGTACTCGGTGTTGATCACCAGCTCGCCGTTCTCGAACTTGGCCAGCCGCGAGAAGTCGTACTTGGCAGCGTCGCCGTAGGGCGCCATGCCCATCACCTTGAACTCGCCGTCGAGCATCTCGAAGCCGAGGTATTCGGTGATCGCGCCGTACAGGCCGCCCAGCGAATCCGGATCGTAGAACTCCTTGATCTTGTGGATCTTGCCGTTCTCGCCCCAGCCGAAGAAGGTGGTGGCGTACTCGCCCTTGCCGTCGATGCCCATGATCGCGGTCTTCTCGGTGAAGCCGGAGCAGTGGTAGGCGCTGGAGGCATGGGCCAGGTGGTGCTCGACCGGCTCGATCTTGACCTTCTTGAGGTCGAAGCCGAGCTGCTGCAGGCACCACTGGATGCGCTTCTTGTAGCGGTGGTAGCGGCGGTTGCCGAACAGGATGGCGTCCAGCGCCCGGTCCGGGGCGTAGGCGTAGCGCTTGGCGTACTGCCAGCGGGCCTTGTCGAAGAGGCTGATCGGCGCGAAGGGAATGGCCACCACATCGACGTCTTCCGGCCTGATCCCGGCCTGTTCCAGGCAGAACTTGGCCGACTCGTAGGGCATGCGGTTCTTCGCGTGCTTGTCGCGCACGAAACGCTCTTCTTCGACGGCGGCGATCAGCTTGCCGTCGATGTACAGCGCCGCGGACGGGTCATGGCTGAGGGCGCCGGAAAGGCCGAGGACGGTCAGAGCCACAGATGTATCCCTCTATCTATTCAGGGCAGGTGCCGGGCACCTGCGGTAAACGTTGGTCGAGCAACCGGTAGAGGGCCGAATCGGCCGGCCAGTTGCGCAGGAAGCGGGCGCGGTCTTTGGCGTAGGCCCTGGCGAAGCGCCGCGGGCAGCGGTGCT
The DNA here is from genome assembly GCF_004801855.1 of Pseudomonas sp. A-1. Lineage (GTDB taxonomy): Bacteria > Pseudomonadota > Gammaproteobacteria > Pseudomonadales > Pseudomonadaceae > Geopseudomonas. Next base: position 36,434 of record NZ_SSTC01000031.1, read on the forward strand.
GGTGCATGGCGTCGAGGTCGATCAGCGCCCAGCGGCCGTCCTGCCAGAGCAGGTTGGTGCCCTTGAGGTCGCCGTGGGCGATGCGCTCGCGGCACAGGGCGGCGAACAGTCGCTCGAGTGCCTGCAGCTCGTTCTCCGGCGGCAGACGACTGCCATCGCGCGCGAATCGGCGGAGTATATCCTCTCCGCCGGCATGTTCGGTAATCAGCCAGGCGCGCCCGCGCAGGCCGAAGCGGCGGCTCTCGCGCATGGCCAGCGGCCGCGGGGTGGCGATGCCGAGGAACTCCAGGCGGTTGCCCTCCACCCAGCTGTGCCAGGCGCGGCTGGGCCGCCAGCAGCGCTTGAGCCAGTGGCCCAGGCCCTTGATGTTGTAGCGCTTGATCACCACAGGCCGGCCGGCCAGTTCGACGCGCGCCACGGTGGCGCTGCCGCCCTGCTTCAGGGCAACGCCGGCGCCGATGGCGGCATCCGCCTGCTCCAGCAGCGGCAGCAGGCTCTCGGCCTGGTCGCGCCGGACGATGCGCAGGTCGTCGCGGCTGCGCTGCACGCTGAACAGGGTGCAGTCGCGGCCGAGCTTCTTCAGGTAGTCCCTGAGGCGCCAGCGGCGCACGGCGGCGATCGGCTCGCGCAGGTCGCTGGCGTCCAGCGCATGCGCCGGATTGGCCTGCAGATAGACCGGCAGCAGGCGGTCGATGAAGGGCTCCAGCTCCGCCGGCAGCTGGGCGAAGAACACACCGAGATTCTGCAGCGCCTGGGCGCGGGCCAGAGGCTGCCCGGCCAGCTGGGCGCGGATGCCGCCGCCGTCGATCAGGTACAGGCGCTCGCGGCAGCGCAGCAGGTTGTCCAGGTGCAGATCGTCCTGCCACAGGCCGCGGGCATGCAGGCGGCCGATGGCGCCCAGCGCCTCGCCGAGCAGCGCCTGCTGGGCGGCGGACAGCGGCGGCTGCTCGGCCACCGCCTGCCAGACGCTGCCGAGGCTGACGGCGGCGGCGAGGAACTCGAACAGCAGCCAGCCGCCCTCGCCCGCCACCAGCCCCTCGGCCAGCAGCTCGGGGGTGTCCAGCCCCTGCTCGCGCAGCAGGCGCGCGCCGTCCAGCTCGCGGGCGTGCTGGCGCGCCGCCCTGGCGCCGACCAGCAGCTTGGCCAGCACCCGGCGGCCCTGCCATTCGGCCTCGCCGACGTAGCGCTGCCCCGGCAGCACGCGCAACAGACTCAGCAGGCGCAGTTCGCCGCCGGGCAGCTCGATGCTCAGCGGCAGCGCCGGGCGGCGCCCGGCGCTGGCCAGTTCGCTCAGGCGCAGGCTCATTCGCGGCCCTCGAAGAAGGCGAGGATCTTGCGCAGGCGGCGCTTGTCGTTGGCCGACAGCCGTTCGCGCCCGCGGTACTGCAGGTAGAAGCGCAGGCGACGGCTGCGCGACAGGTGGTACTTGGCCACCTTGTCCAGGCAGGCGAGATCCTTGACGATCCGGTAGTCGAGCAGCGGCCCCCACCAGAAGCTGCCGGTCGGGCAGTCGATCAGGTAGAGATTGCCGGTCTGGTCGACCAGCAGGTTGCGCCACTTCAGGTCGTTGTGGGCGAAACCATGGCGGTGCATCAGGCGGGTGGCCTCGGCCAGCTGGCGGCTGACCCTGTTCAGCCAGTCGCGCTGGCGCAGGCGCGGGTCGTGGTTGCGCGCCAGGGCGGCGAGATCCGCGGTGCCGGCCAGTTCGGCGGTGATCAGAGCGCCGCGCGCGAAGCAGCCCAGGCGGCGCTCCAGCCCCCAGGCCACCACCGGCGCGGCGGGAATGCCCCACTGGGCGAACAGGCGCAGGTTCTGCCATTCGGCCTCGACCCGCGGCCGTCCCAGCCAGCGGCGCAGGCCCTTGCCGGCGCCCCAGTACTGCTTGACGTAGTAGCGCAGTCCGGCCACCTCGACGCGCAGCACCCGGGACATCTGGTCCTCGGCCACCCACTCGCCGTCCAGGGCGAACACCCGGTCGAGATCGGCGAAGGCCTCCCGCGCGGCGGCGGGCAGCTCGGCAGCCAGCTGCCAGCCACTCACGCCGAGGCCCCCGGTGCGTACTTGCGCAGGTAGCGCTCGCGCAGCCTGGCCGCCTTGGCCTCCAGCCAGGCCAGCAGGCGGGCCTCGTCGCGCAAGGTGTCGCGCAGCGGGCGCTGGAAGTAGCTCCTGAGGAAACGCAGCACGTCGCGGCGGGTCAGGCCGATATCCAGCGCGGAGAAGTACAGCGCGGCCAGGTCCTTGTCGCGCCAGCGGCGCGGCACGGCAGCGCGGGTCTGCGCGCGGTGCAGGTCGATCACCGACAGGCGGAAGTCGTCGGCGGTCACCGCCTGGTCCGTATGCAGCAGGAAATGGCAGATGTAGCAGTCGCGGTGGTTGACCCCGGCGCGGTGCATGGCGCCGACCATCTCGGCGACGCGGCGGATCAGCGCGCGCTTGAGGCGCGGCTCCGGCGGTGCCGAGATCCAGTCGCGGCTGAAGTCCTCGAGGCTGACGGTGGGCGCCAGCTCCTCGGTGACGATGAAGGAGTGCTGCGCGGCGGGATTGGCGCCACGCTCGCCGAAGGCCACCGCGGTCATGGTCGGCACGCCGGCCTCTGTCAGGCGCTGGATCGCCGTCCATTCCTGGCCGGCGCCGAGCACCGGGGCCCTGAGGGTCAGCAGGTTCTTGACGATCTCGCCCCAGCCGATGCCACGGTGGATCTTGACGAAGTAGCCGCGCCCGGCCACCTCGGTGCGCAGGGTGCGGCGGCCTTCCAGTTCGCGGTAGACCTGGCCCTGCAGCTTCTCCACCTCGGTGAAGGCGTCCTTGCCCTGCCACAGGCTCTTGAAAGGTTCGGCGAGGATCAGTTGCATGGCACCGCTCCCGTAGGGGCGAATTCATTCGCCTGCAGAAGTTCGGCAAGGCGAATGAATTCGCCCCTACGGATCGTGTTCATGCTTGCTCCCCGAGGATCACGTCGGCGGCCTTCTGCGGCATGGAGTAGAGATCCGCCGTATCGGCATAGGCCAGGCCGTTGGCGCCCCAGCGCGCACGCGCCGCGTCGTCGGCGAGCATCTCGGCCAGGTACTGGTTGAGGCGCTCCTGCTCGAACGGACTGGGCAGCACCCGGCCGCAGTCGGCATCGGCGATGTAGTGGGCATAGCCGCAGACGTCGGTGACCAGCACCGGCAGGCCGGAGACCAGCGCCTCCAGCAGCACGGTGCCGGTGTTCTCGTTGTAGGCCGGGTGGATCAGCAGGTCGGCGCCGAGCAAAAAGCGCGGGATGTCGCTGCGCCCCTTGAGGATCTGCACCTGCTCGGACAGGCCGAGCGCCTTGACCTGCAGGAGGAACGGCTTGGGATCGTCCTGGCCGATGGCGATCAGCCGGGTGCGTTTCTTCAGCTCGCGCGGCAGGCTGGCCAGCGCCTTGAGGCTGCGGTCCAGCCCCTTGGTCTTGAAGCCGGAGCCGATCTGCACCAGCAGCAGGTCGGCGTCGCCCAGGTCGAACTCGCGGCGGAACTCGGCGCGGATCGCGGCGGCGTTGGCCGGCGCGCGGCGATCCTGGGCGATGCCCGGCGGCAGCAGGTGGAAGCGCCCGGCCGGCGTGCCATAGTGCCTGACGAACAGCGGCTGCTGCACCTCGGAGATCATCAGGATCTCGGTCCTGGCCTCGGCGGCGAACACCGCGTGCTCGTACTCGGCGAAGTGGCGGTAACGCTTGCCGAAACGGTACAGCGGGTTGCGCAGGGTCTGCGCCTTGTCCTCGTAGCAGCCGTCGGCGGCGTAGTAGACGTCGAGGCCCGGCATCTTGTTGAAGCCGACCACCCGGTCGACCGGATCACGGGCCAGATCGGCGGCCAGCCAGGCGCTGAACTTCTCGTTGCGCCGGTGGTTGGACCAGGAGCGGATCTTCGCCACCCGCACGTCGAAGCCGGGCGGCACCTCGCCTTCCCAGATCGGCGTGTAGACGCGGATGGCGTGGCCGCGGCGCTGGCATTCCAGGGCGATGCGCAGGAAGTCGCGCTGCAGGCCACCGAAGGGGAAGTACTTGTACAGCACGAAGGCCAGTTGCATCAGACGATTCTCGCAGGCAGCAGGGCCGCCAGCTCGGCGGCGATCCGTGCCGGGTCGAGACGGGTGAAGCACAGCGGCTGTTCCGTGGCCAGGTCGAAACGCTGGCGATCCTCGGCCGAGGGCTGGTAGGCGCAGGTCTTCTTCAGGCAGGGCGCGCAGGGGAAGTCGCTGGCCAGGTGGATCTGGCCGCGGCCGTAGGCGCCGGTGAAGCCGGGGTTGGTCGGGCCGTACAGGGAGATGGTCGGCACGTCCAGGGCGGCGGCCAGGTGGCCGAGGCCGGTGTCCACCGCCACGCAGGCGCGGGCGCCGGCCAGCTCAGTGGCGACGCCGGCCAGATTCAGTTTCGGCAGCACCGTCACGTGCGCCAGCCCGGCGGCGATGCGCTCGGCGCGCGCCTTCTCCTCGGCATTGCCCCACGGCAGGCGGATCGCCCAGCCCTGGGCGCCGAGCAGCTCGGCCAGCTCGCGCCAGTAGCGCTCCGGCCAGTGCTTGGTGGTCCAGGTGGTGCCGTGCAGCAGCAGCAGGTAAGGCTCGGCGCGGCGGCCGGCGAGCAGGCGCTGGCGGTCGAGGGCGTAGTCACCGGTCTCCGCCGGCAGCGGATAGCCGAGCGCCTGGGCGAACAGCTGGCGCAGCCGCTCCACCGCGTGCATGCCCCAGGGCACCGGCAGGCCGCGATCGTAGAAGCGACTGGCCAGCGGCTCGCGGGCGCTGGCGCGATCCAGGCCGGCCACCGGGCCGCGCGCGTAGCGGGTGAGCAAGGCGCTCTTGACCAGGCCTTGGGCGTCGAGCACCAGGTCGTAGTCGCGCTCGGCCAGGCGCGCCTTGAACTGCTGCCACTCGCCGCTGCGCCAGGTCTGCCAGAGGTTCCTGCGCCAGCGGCGCAGGGCCACCGGGATCACCCGGTCGACCGCCGGATGCCAGGTGGGGATCTCGGCGAAGCCCTCCTCCACCACCCAGTCGAAACGGATGCCGGGGATGGCGCGCTGCGCGTCGGTGAGCGCCGGCAGGCTATGGATGACGTCGCCCAGCGAGGACGTCTTGATCAGCAGGACGCGCACTCAGTGCTCCAGCGGCAGCGGGTCGGCCAGCGGGTCGCCGGCCAGGCGCTCGAGCGCCGCCAGCACCGGCTGCGGCTGCAGGTCGCGCAGGCAGTTGTAGTGGCCGAAGCGGCAGGTGCGTTCGAAGCACGGGCTGCAGTCGAGGCCGAGGCGGACGATCTCCACCTGCTCGGCCAGCGGCGGGGTGAACTGCGGCGAGGTGGAGCCGTACACCGCCACCAGCGGGCGGTCCAGCGCGGCGGCCACGTGCATCAGCCCGGAGTCGTTGGACACCACCGCCGCGGCGCAGGACAGCAGGTCGATGGCCTCGGCCAGGCTGGTCTCGCCGGCGAGGTTGACCGCCTCCTCCTGCAGTCCGGGCATCAGCTCCTCGCGGATCGCCTCGCCGACCGGGTGGTCGTTCTTCGAGCCGAACAGCCAGACCTGCCAGCCGGCACGGATCTTGGCGTCGGCCACCGCGGCATAGTGCTCGGCCGGCCAGCGCTTGGCCTCGCCGAACTCGGCGCCGGGGCACAGCGCCAGCACCGGGCGGTCCAGCTCGAGGCCGAACTTGGCCAGCGCCGCGGCGCGGCTGGCCGGGTCGATCTGCAGTTGCGGACGCGGATAGGGTTTGGGCAGCTCCACACCCGGCTCGAAGGCCAGGGCCATGAAGCGCTCGATCATCAGCGGGTAGCGCGCCTTGTCCAGCTTGCGGGCGTCGTTGAGCAGGCCGTAGCGCATCTCGCCGACCCAGCCGGTGCGCTGGCGGATGCCGGCGAAGAACGGCACCAGCGCCGACTTCAGCGAGTTGGGCAGCAGGATCGCCTGGTCGTACTGGCCGGCCAGCGACTTGCCGATGCGCCGGCGTCCGGCGAGGTCGAGCACGCCGTGGCCGAACGGGAAGCTCAGCGCCTGGCGGACTTCGGGCATGCGTTCGAGGATCGGCCGGCTCCACTCGGGGGCCAGCACGTCGATGGCGCAGTCGGGATGGCGCTGCCTGAGACACTGGAACAGCGTCTGCGCCATCACCATGTCGCCCACCCAGCTGGGGCCGATGATCAGGATGTTCATAGAAAAGCCGGAAGCAGGAAATCGTAGGGTGGGTTGGCTGCGCCAGCAGCGTAACCCACCAGGGATGCCGCAGGCATCCGCCGGCGGATCCACCGCTGGCCGGCCCGGCGGGCCGGATGGTGGGTTGCGGCCTGCGGCCTGACCCACCCTACGCGGATCCGGGTCGTGCTTACTTGACCAGGGTGCGCCATTCGGCGTGGGCAGCGGTCTTGCCGGTGACCAGGTCGAAGTAGGCCTTCTGCAGCTTCTCGGTGACCGGACCACGGCGGCCGGCGCCGATCTGGCGGCCGTCCAGTTCGCGGATCGGGGTCACTTCGGCGGCGGTGCCGGTGAAGAAGGCCTCGTCGGCGATGTACACCTCGTCGCGGGTGATGCGCTTCTCGACGATCTCGACGCCCAGCTCGCGCGCCAGGGTCAGCACGGTATTGCGGGTGATGCCGTTCAGGCAGGCGGTGACCTCGGGGGTGTAGATCACGCCGTTCTTGACGATGAACACGTTCTCGCCCGAACCCTCGGCCACGTAGCCTTCCGGATCCAGCAGCAGGGCCTCGTCGGCGCCGGCGGACACGGCTTCCTGCAGGGCCAGCATCGAGTTGATGTAGTGACCGCTGGCCTTGGCGCGGGTCATGGAGATGTTCACGTGGTGGCGGGTGAACGAGCTGGTGCGGATCTTGATGCCGCGCTCCAGGGCCTCGTCGCCCATGTAGGCGCCCCAGTGCCAGGCGGCGATGACCACGTGGACCTTCAGGTTGTCGGCGCGGATACCCATGCCTTCCGAGCCGTAGAAGGCCAGCGGGCGGATGTAGGCGCTTTCCAGACCGTTCTCGCGCACGGCGGCGCGGGTCGCCTCGTTGATCTCTTCCTTGGTGAAGGGGATCTTCATGCCCATGATGTGGGCGGAGTCGAACAGGCGGTCGGTGTGCGCCTGCAGACGGAAGATCGCGGTGCCATCCGGAGTGTTGTAGGCACGCACGCCCTCGAACACGCCCATGCCGTAGTGCAGGGAGTGGGTCAGCACATGGGTGTTGGCTTCGCGCCACGGCACCAGTTCGCCGTCATACCAGATAACGCCATCACGATCGGCCATCGACATAATTTGCCAGCTCCTAAACCTAACAAGAATTCGGGGTTGTCGGGGCGCCTCAGGCCAGCCCCAGTTCGCGCCAGATCCGCATCACGCCGCGGCGTTCCTCGTGGAAGTGGTCTCCGCTCACACTGCCGGCCTGTTTTTGCAAGGCCAGGCGGTGGGCGGCTGCGCGATAGGCCTTGTAGGCCTCCTGCAGGAGTCGGACGTCGGAGCTCGCGATCAGGCCAGCCCGCTCCAGCCCTTCCAGAATGCGGATGTTGTCGGTGAAACGCAGCAGTTCAGGGTACTGCCGCGACCAGGCGAGAACGGCATATTGCACCATAAATTCGATATCGACGATACCACCGGCATCGTGCTTGAGATCGAAGGCGCCCGCGGCGTCGAAGGCCTCCGCCGCGGTGCCGCCGGCGGTGGCCTTGCTGCCCAGGTTGTCGCGCATCTTGGCGCGCATCTCGCCGACCTCGGCGCGCAGCGCGGCGCCGTCACGCTCGCGGCCGAGCACCTGGGCGCGGATCGCCTCGAAGCGCGCGCCGACCGCGGCGGAGCCGGCCAGCACGCGGGCGCGCACCAGCGCCTGGTGCTCCCAGGTCCAGGCCTCGCCCTCCTGGTAGCGCTCGAAGGCCGCCAGCGAGCTGGCCAGGAGGCCCGCCGCGCCGGACGGGCGCAGACGCATGTCGACCTCGTACAGCGCGCCGGAGGCGGTCTGCGCGGTGAGCAGGTGGATGATGCGCTGGCCCAGGCGGGTGTAGAACTGCGCGCTGTCGATCGGCTTGGCGCCGTCGGTCTCGTGCTGCTGGTCGCCGTTGTGGATGAACACCAGGTCCAGATCGGAACTGTGGCCCAGCTCGATGCCGCCGACCTTGCCGTAGCCGACGATGACGAACTCCGGCTCGCCGGCGCTGCTGCCGTCGCTGCGGCGCGGGTAGCCGTGGCGCAGGCCGACCTGGCGCCAGGCCAGCTGCAGCACCTGCTCGAGGATCGCCTCGGCCAGCCAGGTCAGGTAGTCGGACACCTTCATCAGCGGCAGGCTGCCGGCGATCTCCGAGGCGGCCACGCGCAGGCCGTGGGCCAGCTTGAAGTGGCGCAGCGCCTCCATCTGCTGCTCCAGGTCGTCCTCGGGGATGCGGGTGAGGCGCTCGCGCAGCTCGGCGGCCAGCTCGTCCTTGCCCGGCGGGCTGTACAGCCGCCCCTCGTTGAGCAGCTCGTCGAGCAGCAGCGGGTAGCGGGCGATCTGCTCGGCCACCCACGGGCTGGCCGCGCACAGGGTCAGCAGGCGCGCCAGGGCGCCGGGGTTCTCGGACAGCAGCACCAGGTAGGCCGAGCGCCGCGCCACCGCCTCGACCAGCGGCAGCACGCGCTCGAGCAGCAGGTCGGGATTGCCGTGGGCGACCATCGCGGCGAGCAGGCCCGGCATGAAGGCGTCCAGCCGCTCGCGCCCCAGGCGCTGCATGGCACGCACCTGCGAGCCGTGCAGCAGACCCTCCAGGCGCTGCCAGGCGCTGGCGGGATCGGCGAAGCCGGCGTCGGCCAGGTGGTGCTGGGCCGCCTCGGGGTCGAGGGCGCCCTGCCACAGCGGCAGCCACTCGTCGCCGACGCCGGCCAGGCTGGCGCCGCCGTCCTCGTCGGGATCGGCGATCACCTGGCGGAAGTGCCAGTCGATGCGCCCGCGCCAGTGCGCCAGCTGGTCGAGCAGCGCGTTCCAGCCGGGGAAGCCCATGATGAAGGCCACCCGCGCGCGCTCCAGCTCGCCGTCGGGGAGCATCTGCGTCTGCCGGTCGGCGATCGCCTGCAGGGCGTGCTCCAGGTAGCGCAGGAAGCGGTAGCCGTCCTTGAGCTCGTCGACCACCGGCGGCGGCAGGTAACCCTGCCCGGCCAGGGTGTCGAGTACCTTGAGCAGCGGCCGCTGCTGCAGGCTGAGGTCGCGGCCGCCGTGGATCAGCTGGAAGGCCTGGGCGATGAACTCCACCTCGCGGATGCCGCCGGCGCCGAGCTTGATGTTCTCGGTCATGCCCTTGCGGCGCACCTCCTGCTGGATCAGCTGCTTCATGCTGCGCAGCGCCTCGATCGCCGAGAAGTCCAGGTAGCGGCGGTAGACGAACGGCCGCAGCATCTGCTGCAACTGCGCGCCGGCGGCCTGGTCGCCGGCCACCACGCGCGCCTTGATCATCGCGTAGCGCTCCCAGTCGCGGCCCTGGTCCTGGTAGTACTGCTCCATGGCGTTGAAGCTGTACACCAGCGGGCCGCCGGAACCGTAGGGGCGCAGGCGCATGTCGACGCGGAACACGAAGCCGTCGACGGTCAGCGCATCCAGCGCCTTGATCAGCTTCTGGCCGACGCGGGTGAAGAACTCCTGGTTGTCCAGCGAGCGGCGCGCGCCCGTGGTCTCGCCGCCCTCGGGGTAGGCGAAGATCAGGTCGATGTCCGAGGACAGGTTGAGCTCGAAGGCACCGAGCTTGCCCATGCCGAGGATCACCAGATGCTGCGCCTCGCCGCTGCGCGCGCCGATCGGCGTGCCGGACTGCGCGCACTGCTGGGCGTACAGCCAGCGGTAGGCCAGGTCGATGCTGGCGTCGGCCAGATCGGAGAGGTCGCGGCAGGTCTCGCCCAGGTCGGCCAGGCGGTTGACGTCGCGCCAGATGATCCGCGTCTGCTGGCGGTTGCGATAGCGGCGCAGGCGCCGGGCCAGATCGTCCTCGCTGGCGCAGCCCTCCAGCGCCGCGGCCAACTGGTCGCGCAGCTCGCCGGCGCCCAGCGTCCGCTCCAGCTCGCCGCTGGCGGCCAGCTCGAGCAGCATCGCCGCGTCGCGCACGGCCTGCTCGGCGACGAAGTCGCTGGCGCCCAGCGCCCGCGCCAGCGCGGCGTGGCG
>NZ_SSTC01000032.1 GCF_004801855.1 Pseudomonas sp. A-1
TCTGTGATGCCTGGACTCGAACACCGGACTGTTTCAAGCTTGACCCGCACCACCTCATCCCGGGACTACACACCTAGGGCGGTTGGTTTTTTAGAGGCGAATTCATGAAAACAGATCAACTCTATAGAATCCAAGCCCTGTATCAGAATGCGCGCCTTGGGTATTGTTGTTTTTGCTATAAATTCACGCCCCGAGCTTTTATAAGGAACAACCGCCTCGGCGAGAAAATCCAGAGGCAATTTAATATCTTCCTGCGCAGCCCAAATAACCAAATCTAGATAGGGGAGAACACCATAATCCTTCCATAATCTATACGTTTTACTGCCAGTACTTGGCGACTTAACAACCTCGATCTCCCCCTCCGCTTCTGCTCGCTCTAGCACATGAAATCCAGTCAGAAAAAGCTTTAATAAGAACGGAATCAGGAGCCCCCAAGTTAACCTTCAACAAATGAGGAGAAAATATTTTCTCCTCATGCTCAATAGATATATCAAGCTCCATAGTACTAAGGAAGTCTTTCTCCAAGAAAACAACTGGCAAAACCTTCTTCCATCTCTCAACAAGATCATGGCTTGCACTACCACTATTAAAAGCCTCCTTATCACGATAAGCTTGAAACCTAAGATCCTTCATCTTCGCAGTCCCAAGTGGAGCATAACCAGAAATCTCTCGAGGAAAAAAACCACCAGTCACAAGTCCCCTTGAAACCTTAAGGAAGCCCTCAAACTCAGAAATACTCACGCCACATGCCAAGACGGAACTACTCAATAAACTGAACCCCGAAACACCCAAATACTTTAAAATCAAAGCCCTTAGCAATAGCTCGTTTCGCCATTCAAGAATTCCAAAGTCAGAAACATTTTTATAATTATCCAATGAAAACCATTCTGAAGGACAAATCCTTTTTTTAATCTTAACAGACACCAAAAACTCCTTATAAAGATCACCCCAACTTAAAAACTCACTCCACAATCGCCTTCAAAAACGCATCCCGAGCATCCTGATAGAACTGGATATCGATCTTCGTTGCCATCTCATCGGACAAATCATAGAGCTGACGCCGCGCCGTCACCGGCATCAGCAGTGTACTAGCACCCTTCTCAACCGCTAGCTCGGCAATACTGACCGGATTGCGGATCGGTTCGATGGAACCACCTAGGTTGATTTCGCCAACCACGATCAGGCCGCCGCGCACCGATTTTTTCAGCAGCGCACTGCACATAGAGATCAGCGCCGCAACGCCCAGCTTGGAGCCACGCTTGGCGGCATCAAAGGCACGCAGCTGGATGGTGAACTCGTGGGCCCGCGGGTCGCGGTCGCCGATCAGCTGGCCGGCGCGGGCATAGAGGTTCTGCTCGGCGTAACGGACCGATTCCTTGAACGCGGCAGGCGCCGGATTGTTGAGGATCTTGACGCCCGATCCGGGACCTTCATTGACCTCGATCCGGTATAGGCCTGCGTTGTCATCGATATCGCTCCCGCCCTCGCTGATCGTCCAGATCTGTCCAGGTTCGAGCGGGTCATCGCCAATCTCGTTGTCGGCACGCAGCTCCGGCGTGGCCACGAACTTTTCCACGCCATCGTCGCCGATGAAGTAGCTGAAGTGGGTGTTGCGGAACTCGGCCGAGCCGATGCGTTTCTGCTGCTCCTTGACACGACGACGCACCTCCAGAGCCAGGCGCACCGCCCACTCCAGATCTTCATCGCTGACCGGAGTCGAGGCATCGGGATAGAGCAGCTTGAGCAGACCGGACACGGTCTTGTTCACCGCATTGGTATCGCGGCCACTGAGGGCTCCGCCCAGATGTACGCGGTTCTGCAGGACACTGACCCGGCTCTGGTAACGCAGACGGCTCAGGCATTCGGAGAAGAAGTCGCTGACCAGGCCGAAGTGGTCGGTGGTCAGTTCGCGATTCATCTTTGGCACATCCCAGCCAGGCAGATAGCAATGGATGCGATCCATCCAGGCAGTGTCGTCACGCATCTCGGCCGGCAGGGGTCCGAACAGATGCCCCACGCGCTGCTGGTGCTCGACATCGACATCGAAGTTGCCCACGAACACCAGCGAGCCATCGGCACGGATGCTTTCCTTGCCGCGGCTGAACTCGCCGGACTCCATGTACCCTTTCATGATGTTGATGCCTTCCTTCGTGTCGAAGGAAATGCCACTGATCTCGTCGAAGCACACTACATCGTACTGGCAGACCAGGCCGCGCTGTCCGCTGGCATTGTTGACGAACATCTTGGCGATAGTCGCCTTGCCGCCGGAAATCAGATGCGCATAGGGGGAGATCTGCTGGAACAGGTGACTCTTGCCGGTACCGCGCGGCCCCAGCTCGACCAAGTTGTAGTTGCGCTCGACGAAGGGAACCATGCGCAGCAGCAAGGCATCCTTGGCCCGGCTGTCGAGCCGATCAGGCTCCAGGCCAATCGAGCGCAGCAGAAATTCCTTCCACTGCTCGGTCGTGAAGGCCTGGCGAGCGGCTCCCAGGCTGTCCAGCACATCGCGCTTGGAGAGCTGGATCGGACGGATATCCTGGATGCCAAACGGATTGCCACGCTCTTCGGCAATGGCAGCGTCGTACTCGAGGGTGACCTCGGCGTAGAAGCCCCCAGTCAGCAAACGCTCGTTGTCGTCCACCAGCCTGTCGGCGATGCGTACGTTGGTGAGTTGGATGCTAGGCAGCGTGGCCAGATAGCCATTGTCCTTCTGGCTGAAGCGCGCACTGACCAGATCGATGAGTTTGACTGTGCCGTTCTTGTAAGCCCGCGCCTTGAACAGCTCTTCCTCGCCTGCGCGCACAGTGCGCGACGAGAGCTGGCGCTCGACGATCTCGATCCCCTCCTCGATCTCGTTCGGATCAGTACTGGCGCAGTAGCGCCCAAGCATGAACTCCACCACATAGGTCGGTACCGGAAACTGGCGGGCAAAGGTACGCACCAGATCCTTGCGCACGATATAGCCTTCGAGAACTTCAGCCGCCTTCACATCCAGCGCATCAAGCTCCATCACGCATCCTCTCCTACCACTGTCGCCTGCTTGGCCAGCACAGTACCGGCGTCATCAACCACCACCAAAACCGCTGCAGAACCTTGCAGGTCCTCGTCCGCCACCATCAGGCTGCACTTGCCGTCCTTCAAAGCCTTGGCTCGCACAATCGAGCTATCAGCATCCGCTGGACTGGTACGCAAGTCAGCAGACAAGCCCGGCGCTTCGCTTTCGATCTCGACCTTGCAGGTCAACCCTACCCAACGCGACTTTGTGATGCGGGCCTTGGCCAAGGCCTTATGCGGTGGGCGCGTGTTGATCACCTCGATCACCGGAGTCAGACACTCCTGCAGGCTCAAACCACCATGGCCATAATGATTTCCAGCCTGGAACGCGCTGGCGCCAGGAGGAACCGCGATGGTCACCTCGGGACTCCAATGCCAGTTCACTGTCGGCAGCCCCACCTGCCCGCTCTCCTTGATCTCGGCACAACGAGCCCAGCGGCTGTCGGTTTGATGCTTGGCCAACTCTACCTTGCTCATCGGCTGCGGCGTCAGCAGCCAACCGTGATCAGTCACCAGGCGTATCTTGCGCCAGCCCGCCTGCAGTAACTCCTCGACACGCGCCGCCACTTCGTCGAGCAACGCATCGATACGGCTGGCCAGCTTGACCTGGCGAGCATGCCCTTCCCCATCAATGTCTCCAGTCTGCACCCAGGCCTTGCCCGCCGGACTCCCCGTCTCGGACGCATCCAACACCTGCCAGCCGGCCTCTTCCATCAGCTTGCGGGCATAATGGCTCGACAGCGGCTTGTCTTCTGTCAACAGGCTGGGCTGGAAGTCAGCATCGCTGCTACGTCCGGTTACCTGGGCATGAATCGGCATCACTGCCGCCTTGGCCGTTGCAGTAACCGAGGGCAAAGCCGACCAGTTGAACGTCTGGCGCACCTCACCGAAGGATTGCAGACGCTGCAGCAGGCGCTGGGCGATATCAAAGCGCAGGCCATCAACAAAGAAGACCACTTCGCCGCTTGCCTGATAGCCACTCACGGCCTCGTTGACCCCTTGGCTACCCGGATACCCTTGGTTGCGCACCAGATCCTGGAAATTGAGTGCCGTCTCGTGCAGCCAGGGGGTATAGAGGATGTCCAGCAGTGACTGCACCAGCGTCTGGATCTTTACCTCTCGCGCTTGCGCCAATGCACGCAAAGCCGCGTCATCCACCTGCCAGTACTGTTCACGGTAATGCCTGGCCATCTCTTCTACCGTAGCACCGGACAATGGCGAGCCGGCCAGATGAGCTATCTGCACCAGAGGCTCCAGCAGCAGGGCCAGAGGAGCCATACCCAGCTCCGCCCAGATCCAGGTGCGCCGGGGACCGTGCTGCTCATCCAGAGCCAGCAGATGCTTGCGCAATGCCGCCGGCGCCATGGCGCAGCCTGCCTGCAAGTCACTTTCCAGGCGCTCCTCGTCCTGCTGATTGACGCTCGGATAGCCCTCGACATCCGCGGCAAGATCCGGCTGCACCAGCGCCAGCACCTTGGACAAACGGGCATAAGGCAGGGGATTCTCGACAAAGCGTTGCCACACCTTCGCCCATGCTCCCTGACGGGCACACAGCCGCTCGGCCGCTACCAGCTCGCCGTCGCGCTCGGGATGGAAACCGAACTCGCTCTGGCAGACACCACAGAAGGCCTCCCAGCGTGGCCCTACCCAATCACCTTGCACAACCTTGGCATTGCTCAACCAGGTCAGCAGGTCGCGCACCGGATCGGTTGTCAGCAACTGATTGAAATCGCTGGCCTCCAGGCGCCGTCCCTGCAGCTGACTGATCTCGCAGTCGAGAATGGCTTCCAGAGCACGCAACAAGGCCTGCTGGGTCTTCGCATCCTGCGCCACATCCAGCGCCAGGCCGCCCTTGGCAGTTACCAGAAAGGCATTGGCCGTCCAGTCACGGGCGTTGACCTGACTCCACAACGTACCGCGATACTGCAACTCGGCCAGCGGTTGCAGCTCGATCGGGCAGGACGCAATCGCCCGCAGATCCTGACGGCTGACACCCGGCAGATAGAGAATCGGCGTGACACCCTCCGGCGTGACACCCTCCGGCAAGGTTCCGGCAATCACGCACTTGAGCCACACCGCCGGTCCCTGGCGTCGCTCGGGAGCGTAGTCGCCCAGGCAGAACAACTCAGGCAACACCGCCTGCAACTGTCCCAATACCGGCAGCCATTCCCGCTCCTTATCCGGCCACAGAATCGCCGCAGGGGCGGCCTGGGCGCTTGCGTTGTACTGCGCAGCCCCCCGCAGGCTTTTGCTCAAGGCCTCGATCACTTTCATAACACACGCTCATCCATCTGCCGGGCTTACCGTTAACAACCAGGAGCCAAGGTAAAATTTTTTACCCTGGCCAACGAACGGCCACAACCTATTGAAATTAAAGTACTTAATTGATTGGCCAGGACTTTCATTACTGACCAAGTCCATAAACCGCTCGCAGCCGGTCGATCAGCACAGGCAGCGTGATCCGGCCTAGATTCAGGGACTTCAAGTCAAGCGCCTGCTCCGGCAGCAGCTCGAGGAAGCGCTGGAAGTCCACGGCAACCCGCTCAGGCAACTCAACACGCTCGTCAGGCGACAACAGCTGACTCAAGCGCAGGACATCGGCGAGATGTTTGCTGACATTGCGGCTATCAACTCCCTCGCCTGCTTGTCTACGAGCGCTCAGATCGAGCCAGGCATGCGCCTTCAGCGGAATCAGCCGGTCGGCATCGACCCATGTCACATCGCCCGACGTCCGCCGCCCCGCCACGATGAATTCATAGTACTTGTCATCCAGCAGAATGGCCGAAAGGCTGGAAACCGCCTCATCCAGTGGGATCGGCGTCAGATGGGCCTGAGCATGCAGCTGCAGACCATCCGGGGCTCGGGAGAACAGCTCCAGCATGACGGGATAACTGGGGTTGGTCGGCTTCTGGAAGCGATAGAACTGCGGCTGCCCATCGCTTTTTTGGCGGATCTCATAACCACCGGCCTCGATGAAGCGCCAGAAATGCTCGCCGAAGCTGGCGTCCAACGCCTCGACGATCAGCACCAGGTCCAGATCCTTGGTGGCCCGGAAAGGGAGGTCAGCCTCATTCATGGCCAGTGCCGCCGCCACACCGCCGATCAGCACATAGCGATCAGTAAAGCCGGCGAAATGCTGGCGAAAAATATCCAGTCCCCTTACCACGGCAATTGCTCCTCAAGCTCTTCCACAGCCTGCCGGACACGGTCGTCGTGCTCTGCCTGCAAGCTCAAAATCAACGACAAGGGGTCAACGACAGACCCGGATTGGTAATGCACTGGGGGGTAACGCCATATCTGCAGCTGTAGTGCTTCCGGCTCCCCTCCTGGTAGCACCTGAATGCCTTTCTGCTGCATCAGCTTCCACTGCTCGGTACTGATGGCATACACGGGGATAGCCGGATCAGCCAACATGGTCAGGCGTGCCAGGGCGCTTTCCCCTGCCAACGGAAACGGCCCGAAATTCAGAGACTCCGGCGATACCCAGACACGTTTTCTCACTGGATCGCGCAACAGAGACAATGCCGCTTGCCAGACCGATCGCGGATTGCCGACCTGGAAACGAAGCCAACGCGAGCGCCCCTTGCCCACTGCCTGAACCAGACCGGCAGCTTCAAGCTCCTTACCCGCTCGCGAGAGCGTCATAGCCGTATAACCCAGATGCTCAGCAAGCTCGGCGAGATGAATCTCCTCCTGCCAAGGCTGCAGCAAGGCACGAATCAACAAGACTTGAGTAGCCGGACTCAGCCTCTTGTCCGGCGATTCGCGCCGCTGACGAAAATACTCCCGCAAATCGAGCCCAAGATCAGGCAAATACAACTGGTTCCCCGGCACGATGAACGGCACATGTTGCTCGATCAATCGTTTGCGCTCATGGGAGCTCAGCGCAGAAATCGCATAAATCCCCACCGCCCCGGTCAAGCGACCCAGTGTCTCCATCCGCTTGCGCAGTTCGCTTGCCGTGCCGATCTCATCTCGAGCCTGCATCAGCACATACGGGTGCTCCAGTATCTCCAGGGAACTGAACTCGTAAGCATCCTGCAGATAGAACGGCAGCTTCTCAGCGTCCTTCCACGGTTGGATGGCCATCTTGAGGCCAAGCACATCCTGCAGGTAACGTTCGATCTCTGCTTGCAGCATGAAAGCACCGCTACTAACATAATTTCCGCACGCTAACACTCTGCGCGTTAGCGTGCAATTTTTACGTTACCAAGTATTCCTGCCGCTTCAGCCCAGTCGCCAGCTCCCCCGCAGCACCTCCAGCAAAGCCTCCTGCCGCGCAGCAACCACCTCCGGCGTCCAGCTGTCCGCATGCAGCACCTGGCTGGTCAGCGCATAGGTGGTGACCCCGCTACTCCCGGCGAAGTACGCCGACTTCTTCCGGTCGAAGTCATAGTTCAGCGCCCGGGAATTGCGCGCGCGGGTCAGCGGCACCAGGTTGGCCAGGCGATGCAGCCAGCGCGCACGCTCGTCAGCATCCGGCCAGGTCAAAGCCCAGTCGCTGCTCGGATCGACAGTCTGAGGCAGCACGTGCTCGATGGTCAGCACGTTCGGCGTGTAGTTGGCCGCCATCGCCGAGACGAAGGAGTCCAGGCGTAGAATCAGGTAATTGCGCCGGCGCGCCGTCATCTCGTAGACGTTGCCATTCAACGCCCGGAGCATCTCCTCGCACTCGGCCGGCGCCAGTTCGATACGATCGTCGAGAATCCCCTTGTCGAGATCCTCCAGCACCAATGCGTAACGCTCGATCCGCTGGTTCACGTTCTTCGCAGTCACGTGCAGGTAGGCCGCCAGACGCTCCAGACGAGTGACGAAATCCAGTACCACCGCCGCATCACCGCCATTACGGGCCAGGAAGGCGATCGCCACCGGCAGCCAGTCGGAGTTGTCGATCCGGTTCAACCAGGTGAATAGCTCATTGATCCTCTCGGCGCTGCTGGTGGAAACGTACTGCGCGTTCTTGGCAATCAGATACGCCTTGGCGTAGGGCTCCACCACCTTGTCGATCAGCGCCTCCGACGAGCTGACTCGAGTCAGCACATGCTCGCGGAACTCCTCCAGCAACATGCGCCGCGCCTTGAAGCGGGCGTAGATCATGCGGATATGGCTGAACAGCTCGGTGAAGCCATCGCGGCCGGTAGCGACCTCCAGTTCCTCCCAGCGCTCGTTGAAATCGTCGCGCTGCTCCTCCGGCAGCTTGCCGATCACCTCGGCCTTGATGATGTCGGTCGGCAGCAGATCCAGGCCACGATTGTTCAGCACCGAGAACACTCGGAACGCCGACTGCTGGCTGGGAGTGGTCACCGCCACCAGGAAGCAGCGCATCAGCAGGAAGGAGCCGAACTCCACCAGCCGCGCCTCATCTCCGGCAAAGCGCTGCTCCATGCGCTGCAGCAGCAGGCCGGCATTACCTTGGATGTTGCGCTGCGACTCGTTGTCCAGCCGAGCAGGGTCGATATCGGCCAGAGCCGCGAACTTGAGTCCCTGCACATACTCCGAAAAAAAGGCCCTGTCCCGCTCGCGCAGTGCCAGACGTGGCTTGGGGTTGAGCTTCAGGGCAATGTTTCCCGGCTCGCGAATGAAGCTGTAGAACGCCGAGTGATTGTCACCGCTCAACCGCGAGGTCAACGTCGCCAGCAGGATGGTCAAGGTAGTCAGGCGCTGCTGACCATCGATCACCTCGGCCAGCGGCTTGCCCTCGTCCTTGATCAGCACAATGGAACCGAGGAAGTAACTGTCCTCGGCCTCCTTCTCGAAGAAGTCGTACAGATCGTCGAATAGCTCACCGGCTTGATCCCGCGTCCAGGCATAGGGGCGCTGGTACGGTGGGATCACATAGTCGAACTCGGAACTGAAAATCTTCGCCAGCGGGTACTCGGCACCACTGATCTTCTTGCTCATCCTGAATCGCTCACCTGTCACGTCCCGCAGCCTGCGGGAGCCAAATCAAAAATCGAAAACCACCCGACGGAAATTTCCGGTCCCACCACTGCCACACTTGCAGAGAGGATCATTGCTACGCCGCCCACACCCGCTGCAGGGCGCGTAGTAGAGCTTTTCCCGATCCTGCAATGGCGTAAGGGGGACTCGCGTGTACGGTGTTTGCTTCTGCACCTCATGCAGATACTCCCCAGGCACCAGGGACTTGTCCTCACGAAGAGCCAGATTCGACCGAAGCAACACCGCACCCTTATGGTCGCTGGAGCTCCGGTCTTTAGGCTTTTTTACAGAAGCATCTCCCAGGTACTGTCCCTTGCCACTCAACCCGCCGAGACTCAGTCCGAACTCCAGGTTATGGATCTCGGTTGCGTCGTGATCATTGGCAACGGTTGAGCGCGCATCGACCTTGAGAATGAGGTTCTCATCAACCCGCATATCCAGCTCGATCCGCTCGAACAGCCGGGCGCTCTTCTCGTCCACCTTGACGCTGAGGCTGGCCAGACTGTTGCGTGAGTCACTGGCCTGCACATACCGACCATGCCGGCGAGCGGGGACTTCCAGCTGGATCTTCGCCACGCCATCCCGCGGGTCGGTGCAGTACAGGTTGAGCCGCTCGGCCTGTTGAATCGAACCTTCGCGAGGCATTTCCGAGCCCGCCTTGATCGCCATATGCCGAGTATCACGCGCCAGCGCCAGCTCGATATTCTTGGCCAACAGCAGATTGGCCCGATCATGGGCGATCCAGGCGGCCCCCTCGGAAATGATCAACTGGCCGCGGTCCGACACGCAGAGTCGCTGTGGACCGAACATTTCCAACAGCCGGGTCTTGATCAACGGCATGTTGACCATACCGCCCGTGGCCAGGCACAGGCTGATATCGGCAGGCTCGAAATCCACCGTGGCGAGCAAAGCGGCGATCATCTGCAGGCCTTCCGTCAACTTGGCATTGACGATCTCCTCGAGCTCCTCACGCGGTAGCACGTAGTCAAGGTCAGGATCACCCTCCTCTGTACGGAAGTAATTCGGCACATAGATCTGCGCCTGACTCTTGGTCGACAACTCGATCTTGGCCCGCTCGGCACGCGCCAGCAGCCGCTTCTGGGCATCGGTCGCAACTCCAACGCTTTCCAGTTGCGCATGCCTTGCACAGTGTCGGCGCTCCACCTCATGCATGATCGACTCATCGATCACATCGCCACCCAAATGGCTGCAGCCGTGGTTGGCGATCTGCACCAGATAGCCATCGACCAGTTGGCACAACGTCAGATCGAGCGTACCGCCGCCCCAGTCGAAAACCAGCATGTACTGGCGATCCAGCCGGCGGATCTCGCTGTCAAAGTCGGGCAGCGTGCGTAAATGCCCGTAAAGAGCGGCAAGCGGCTCATGCACGAACTGGTCGATCGTCACCCCCGCCAGGCGAAACGCCTCGCGCAGGTCTCGCCGGCGCTCGCCATTCATGTCGACCGGAATGGTCACCACCGCGCGGCTGTAATCAGCCAGTCGCTCGTCTTCGGCGTGCGCCGTCACGAAGCGGACGATATCCGCTACCATTTGCCGCGGGCTACGGCTGACTCCATCGACATGCACCGAATGCTTGCCCAACAAGGTTTTCGGCGAGCGCACCACATTGCCGATCACGCCAAGCCCAGCGCTGGCCAAGCGTTCTCGCGCCTTGCGGCCGACGATCACGTCATCGCCGTCGTAGCACACCACCGAAGGATGGGGCAGACCACTATCCGTGAACGAAATGCACCGATCACCTTCGATGACCGATATCAGGCTGTTGGTTGTGCCAAAGTCAAAACCGTAGATCGCCATCGTTACTATCCCTTGATACGACTGATTTCCTTGCTCAGGTTCTCGACCACACTGCCCAGATACTCGCGAGCTACCCCGACCTTGGGCGGATCGCGCTCCAGTGCGGTAAGCACATCCTGAAGTACCGGCAGTTCGCTATCGAACAGCCGCAAAACCTGCCCGCGCAAACGCGACAGATCGTCATTTGAATGCACGCCCTGAATACGCGACTGCTCCCTCGCCGTCTCCAGCTGCGCCTGCAACTCGCGCAGCTGCTCACCCTGCTCGGCCAGCAACGCTTCACGCGCCTTGAACTCTTCCTCGACCTGGCTTTTCACTACCTCCAGCTGGCGCAACTCGCGCTCCAGCTGATCAGCACGTGCTTCAGCCTGCTGAACCTGGCGAGCCTGATCGTCGAGCAGCCAGGCCAGCCCCGGCGCGTCGCCGAACGGCTGACTGGCAAGCAGGCGAATCAAACCATCGCCGCGCTCGCGATAAAACAGATTGGGTTCAAAGAAACGTCGGCGCAGAACTCCCACCAGCTCGCGCGGGGACGCGCCCAGGTAGAAGCGCCATTGGCAGGCCAGATAAAAACCGCACTCCAGCCGCTTCAGCGCTTTCTTCTTGTCAGCAGAGGCGACCTCGGACTCGGCGACCTTCCGAGCCGCCTCACGGGCTTCGGCAGCCATCGCCTCGAAGCCCAACCCATCCTCCGAAGTCCGCGGCAGCCAGCTCTCCAATGAGAGCTTCCCCTGCCCCTGGACCCGTCGCCCGATCTCGGCGGCAAAGAAGCGCAACGGGTCCTCAACGCTCCGATACCCGCTCAAATCCGCGGCCAACAGCATCAAATTGAGGCTTTTTTCCAGGGTTGGATCGCTCTCTTCCGCAAGCGCCAGCAGTTCGTAACGCTTGATCTCATCGATGCGTGCGTTCTTAACCACCTTGCGCAGCGTTGCATCACCCAGGGTCTTTGTCTTGCCAGCATAAAAATGCACGAGGAAGTCAGCCAGGCTCTCGATCTTTTGCTGATCCTTATCCTTTTCTTTGCCACTCACCTTTGCAGAGGCACTTTCCGCCGTGACCTCCTCTGCTCCACTTTCTGGCTCAGTCGGGGCTACAGGCTCCTGCCCAGCCGCGGGCTGAACATTGGCGTCCTGACGTTTGGCTACCTGGCCAATTTCGCGCGTTCCCGTGGACTTGTTGTAAATCGGGATACCCGAAGGCTTTCTTGTCTCGTCATTCATCGTGTCATGTTCTCCAACACCTGTTCGGCGTAGGCAGCAAAGATCGGATCATTCAACAGGCTGCGCGCCATACGCCTGACCTCATCCTCCGGCCTGAGAGAGCAAGCCCGATCCAGCCAAAGCACCGTTGCCTTGGTACGATCCTCTGCCGTCCAGAGGCCGCTTTCACAAGCACGTCGCAGGTCATTCAGCTCTTCAGCCATCCGCTCGCCCGACAGTGCTATCCAACGCAGAAGCTGATCGGTTGCATGATCGATAGGCAAGCGGGCCTGAGCCTCATGATTGGCAGGCAAAGGCAACGACGGCGACTTGCCGGTCAATGCTGCGAAGCGACCGGCAGCCGATGCCAACGCGGGCGCATGTTGCAGGCCAGCCGGCTGCGCAAAGCTGTTAAATGAGAAGTTGATAATCGCGCGGATCGTGCCGGCCATAGGCCTGTTCACATGGCGCAAGGCCTCCAGCGCTCGATTGAAACGCTCCTTGTACTGGGCGTGGCTGAGCTGGGTGTCGCCACGCTGATCCTTGGCCAACACCCCGTAGAGGTACTGGCAAACGCCTTCGAGATAAGTTCTGGCCGTTGCCAGGGGCGCGCAGGCCTCGGCAAAACGCCGGATGTCATCGACGCTCAGCTCGTTATCGGTAAACAACATGCTGAAGACGTCTTCAAGACGCCGCAGCTCTTCAACTTCCGGGATGCTGAAGCTCAGCTCGAAGCGCTCCCTGGCGTCCCGGTTACTCAGCTCCAGCACATGAAAACCCTGACGAAGCTCCGCCAGCTGGCTGAAAAGCTTCGCTGGCTGGATCGCCATACCGTTCAGACTCACACCCCCGCAACTGGTCAACAACCAGTCGGCAGCCCGGGTCGGCTCAGTGATGACCGTCCCCGTGCTACTCAGCTCCACTCCCCGCAGCAAAAGAGCAGGCTTGCGGTAAGGGTGCGCGACAAAAAAGTGATCGCTGCGCTCCCCCGGGCTATCGAACCGGGCCGCGCAGCGAGGGCATTCATAAACGATGGGCGCCAGCACCCTGGGCGGCGACTCGGGAATCGTGACACTCCCACCTGCATTACCAGGGTCAATAAAGTTCAGATACCAGGTCATCCATTTACCTCGACTATCGTCGCCGCATGCTCCAAGGATTACATTGCGACCACCCTGCAGACAGTAACCACAACCCAGCCACAGAAAATCATCATAGCCGGCTGATCGCCAGAGCCCACTGATGAACTCCGGCGACGCTCACAGCCCTCAGAGAAGGGCGAAGTGTTGCGCGGCTTGCCAGCCCAGCGAGGCCAGAGCCAGGCAGGCGACCGCGGCCAGAGCCAGACGATTGCTGCTGGCGCCTTTCTGCTGTTCTGCCTGCAGTGCGACCAGCTGGGTCTCGGCGTTCTTCAGCGCTTCAGCCTTGCCGCTCAGGTCGGCAGACAGGTGTTGAAGGTTGCGCTCCAGCGATTCGCGCTGTGCCTCCAGCGCCTGGGTATGCTCCTGCTGGGCGGTTTCCTGCTTCAGCTCGACGCCTTTTACCGTCTCGCGCAGTGCCAGCACTTTCTGCTCCACGGCCGAAACCATGTCCTGCTGGAACTTTTTCAGCTGGGCAGAGATGGCTTCGCGCAGTTGCTGGGCGGCGGCATCCTGAGCAGCTGTTTTCTCCAGCACAGTCTGAATATGCGCCTGCAGCTGCTGCTCGATGTGAGCCTTGAACTCGGTGGTTTCGCTGGCAAAACGTGCCAATTCAGCCTGAGCATGCTGCGATTGAGTAGAGAATGCGCTGGTCAGCTGCTGCTCGAACTCAGCCTGACGTTGAGCGAGCGCCCTGCCGAACTGCTCAGCCGCCAGCGCTTGCGCAGAAAGTTTCTCGTCTGCGCTACGGAGACTGGATTGAAGCTCACTCCGGAGGGTTTGCGACAATTTTGAATAATCGCCCGATAGACCATCAGAGATCTCTTTCAGGCGCTTCAAGCAGACAGAAACAGCATCCTCGAATCTATTTTCAAGATCGACTCTGAGCTCCCGATTAGCATGCTCAAGGCGGGCCTCTGCTGTCTCGACGCGATCGACACAGTCGATCAATTGAACTGCCTGCTCAGAGGTTAAATCCGTAAGTTCAAGCAAGCCTTTCGTGACTTTATCAGTCTTATCCTGCTGCTCGCTCAGCGCTCGCTGATGCTCCGCAATCTCTTTATTTTGCTTTTCAATTTCAGCAGCCTGCTTCTCAAGAGATTTCTGCTGGCGAATCAGCATTTCCTGCTGATCCATCAATAGCTTTGAAATTGCAGTATTCAACACCAAAAGCTGGCTAGATCTCTCTGTCAAGCTACCGATGGAAGAATTAAGATCTAGCTGAGCATCCTGGAGCTTGCCTTTTCTCCCTTTCACCAGGTTGGAAACGAAGTTCCCATCAGAAACCTCTCTACGTAGCCTCTCGATCCGCTCGACGTCCGAAATCACCGTTTTGCGATCACTCTGGATTCCCGAAACAAGCTCATGCAGCTTGCTGGACTCGAACACGTCCTTAGGAATATCCACTTTTGAAAAAGCGTTCACCACCACGAGTGATTTTTCGTCAAAGCTTCCCATCTCAAACCTTCCCTTTGTTATCGAGCCAATTCCGCAGCTTAATTTTCCTTTCCTCCACCAGCGCCATGGTTTCGTCGATCTCTGTATTCAGCGCAACCCGCGATTCAAGAGATGAACGCAAGCTACTCAGCGTCGACGCACCATACAAGGCCGACCGACCATAGCTTTCACCAACCCGCTGGTAACTGACGATCGCCTGGTTGTACAACTCGATATTCCTCAGACCGCTATTGACCGAGTCGATCAAGGCCCCTGCATACTCATCATGCTTTCCCGAGTTCGAAATCAGCGAATCCAGCATTTTCTCGTCGAAGGAAGGCCCCATACGATCGAACATGCAATCGATCTGGTAGGCAAGGAAGGCCGACAGCAGACCAGTCATGATGCCGATCAGCACCGGCGTGATCAGGTCCGCGAAGGGCTTGAGGAAGGGCACGGTCGCCATGAAGGTGGCCACCGTCTCGTTGAGCAGCAGGCCGACCGCGGTGATCACCACGGTGGTCAGGATCTTCAGCCCTTCCTGCAGAGCCTGATCGCCGGTCATGTGCTTGGGCGGGAAGAAGATCATCTTGAAGGCGCGGAACAGGCCGAGCAGGCCCTCGCGGATCACGGTGACGAAGCGCTTGGCGGTGGAGAGAAAGTTGTTGATCAGGAAGGTCAGCAGGTTGCTCATGAAGCCGCTGATGCCGCCCTGGAACATCTGCCCCACCGCGTCGGGGATCTTCTTGACGACCGACTCGATGACGCGCGCCAGGCGCTGGCGGATTTCCTCGAACAGCGTCTTGCCGGCCTCGACGCCCTGCTTGATCAGTACCTTGAACTCGTTGAACAGGCCGTTGACCAGCTCGGTCAGCAGCAAGCCCAAGGCTTGACGCATTCCCATTCGAATAGCTTGATCTGCCCCCGTAGAAAGCAGCTCAGCCTTCTGCTTCTCCCAAGCAGAGTTAGCGCTGGACTCATAGTGCTCATTAGCAGCGCTCACTACTTCTCTGGCGGATTCCGCATCAATCCCAAAGTGCTTTTCATTAGTAGTGCCATCAGGCCTAACTTTCTGAGACCATTTCTCGAACTCATGATCTTTTTTTGAGCTATTCAACCCCCCATCGGTGATAGCCAGATTCCTGTCATCATTGACAACTTTCTTTATCTCACTCAGATCAGCCTTACCATCCTTAACCTTACCTAGACCGAGGTGAATACGAGGATCTGTCGCAATTTTCTTAACAGGGACGACATGATCCAAATCAACATCATCCGCAGATGATATTTTCACCCCCCTATAATCATCGACCCCCTTATCGATTTTCTCTTGACGCTTAGCCTTCCAATCCCCCCGCCCAACTTCATAATTTTTTCGATCATAACTACTAACAGTTTCACGGAATCTATCTGAAAGTATTTGATCCTCTTCAGTAGCAGTCACACCTTTCTCAAAGTTATGAACAGTTGTAACGTTCCCCCCATCCTTATCTCTCTCTGCAAACATAGCCACAGAGAGTCCGAAAGGACCAATAATTTGGGAAACAACCTGCTGCTGACAGTCATCCATCAGCTTCTGAAGCCGCTGCTCACGAAGCTCAGCAATAGAAATTGACATAGCTAATCCCTCGGCCGTCTACTCAAGGCAATCCACGTAAGCGGAAAACCACTCCCTGAATCCTGGCGCCTGTAGTGTTCTCTCTGGCTGATCATGCCAGACCTCAATAATCTGTCCATACTTCCCGCCAGCAGCGGGATCAAGGTCCAGGCACAAATGATCACCCGAACCATTGTAAGTAAATGGAATCCATTTTGCGGACCACCATGCATCTCTAACCCCACTGGAGGGCCGGCTTTCACAGTCACTGAAGTCACCAGATTCCAACAGGTCCAGCCAAATGCTCCATCGCCTCAATATTTTCCTTGACGACATGAACTCCAGGCCATCAAACAACCAATCTGCCTCGCCTCTCTGCCCGTTATGCACCTTCAGACACGCGACAAAATCGGCAGGCAGAGTCACGCCGAGCTTCTGCTCCAGCTCGCGGATTTCGGCGTCGGTGGCGGGGGGATTGAGGTCGGCCAGTAGTGCGGGGTTGTTGGCCTTGAGCCAGGCTTCGAGCCTTTCCCATTGTTGCTTCATGACAACTACTCCTTGTTGGCAACGCTGACAGGGTGTGCCCGGCCAGCCCTGGGGCGGGCCGGGTTGGTGTTCAGGTGCGGGCGGCTTTCTTGGCGGCCAGGGTCAGGTGGTGGTCGTTGATGCGGGCGCCTTCCTTTTCGCCGTATTGCAGGCCCAGGGTGTACCAGGGGGCGCTTGGGACGTCGGTGCCGCGGTCCTTTTTCCACTCGATGTTGAGCTTGGGCTTCTTGTTGTGGCGCAGGACTTCGGCGGTCATGAACGGGCGGATGTTGAGGCGCACGCCGTCGTTGAGGTCGGGTTCCCAGCCGATGGGTTGTTCGGCCAGGGGCTTCCAACGCACGAAGATGTCGTAGGGGGCTTCGCCAGCGAGGATCTGTTCCAGGCGGTCCTTGAGACTCAGGGCATAGGACAGGCGCTCGGCGGCGCCGTCGAGTTTCTGCTCGACCCCGTGCTGCTGAGTGCGGATCCAGTCGCCGAGGTAGGTGTAGATCAGCCGTTCGAGGGTGGCGCGGGTGAGCTTGTGGTAGTTGACCAGGGCGCTGAAGCCGTCCTTGAGGCCATCCCAGACGTGCCAGATGAACGGACGATGGTGGAACAGCTTGCAGTGCTGCTCGAAGAACTTGTCGCGCAGCCAGGCGTCGAGGCTTTTCGCGCCGACCTCTTCCAGCAGCTGGTTGCGGCGCTGGGGCGTCCAGTCGTTGCCGAAGGCGGCTTCCAGCAGGTTCTCCAGGCGGTCGGCGGCGGCCTTTTCGCCTCGCACCGGCGGCAGGCAGACGATGCCGTCGTCGTCGGCCAGGGCATTCAGGCTGGCGCTGCGGGCGATCCAGGCGCGGGCCTGGTCGGACAGCTCCATCTCGCTGTCGGACTCGGCCGGCCAGTGGTAGCCGAGCAGGCGGGCGACGGCTACCTGCAGCGGCTCGGTAGCGGGCTGCGGGTGGCCGTGGAAGATCCATTGGGTGGGATCGTTAGACAGCGGAAGCTCTAGCCCTTTGGAAAAACGCTCTGCTGCAACAGTCTTCCAGCGCTTCTCATCAAAAGGAAGCTGGAGAAGAACACGGTTTGTAAGACTAAGCTTTGAGTCCAGCTTACGAACCTCAGAAAAAAACTCATCCGAAGACAAAAAGGCCCAGATAGCTGGTAGCAAACCCTCAAAACCTGCTTTAGGTACAACCACTGCAACGCTATTATGGAAAGCCTCTCCAAAATACAATCCAGCCCGTAAATTTTTCACCCGATTAACGGCAACACCATGCCTACCCCATGCCAGATTGCCGCTTTCATGCATGTCATGAAGCTGATCTCGGCTTACCTCAGCATAACGATGTAGCTGACCGTCTCCTCGCTCCCAGAGCAAAACATCAGTTCGCCCTTGATCGTCAAATGTAGAAATCGGTGCTTTGAGCGGCAGCCAATCACCTCTCAACGAATTTAGCGGAGCCTCAAAAAAACCACGTGAAAATCGTTCTATATCTCCAGTAACAAGACCTTGATAACTTTCCACCCACTGCCCCAATCGCGGCAGCGAAACACTCAAATCCTCAAATGTTACGACTGCCTTAGGGTTATCAAGAATCTCAAGCTGAGATAGAGACTTGACTTCACCATAGCGCAACTCATTAGCCTTGCTCTCGGCAGTTCGACTTTCAGTACAATCAACACCATGAATCCTTGACCCACTACTTGGACGATCATTTGAAGCTGTCAACAAAATAACATTCACTACCTCGCCAGAAATAGTACCGAACGCACCAGCTCCCAAACGAGCAAGCAGCCTCCAACTATTCTTTTTAAGTAGATCTGTACGTTGCTCCTCTCCTGTCGCCTGAAATAGCCAGTTCTGGGGCATTACTACTTGCGCCACCCCAAAGGGGGCCGCACTTAGCTCAATACACCTTTCAAGGAAAGTATTTGCAAGATCGTTTTTCGCCGTGAAGTAATAATGATCGCAAAAATCTCGAAGAGCTTCTATTTGCTTGCCCCGCGCCAGATATGGGACGTTAGTAACTACCAGCTGATAACGCTGCCCCAGCAACTCGGCGGCACGGGCCAGGCCTTGGGCGGTAATGGCCGCTTCGTGCAGGTCCTCCTCCTCCGCCTCGCCCACCGCCAGCGCCCTAGCCAGCAGCGGCTGCACATCGCTCCAGTCGGCGGTGAGCAGGTCGCCCTTGAGGCTGCGCGCCGGGTCGATCAGCGAGCCGAGGATCGGCGCATCGCTGAAGGTGTCGTACAAGCGAGCCATGCCGGCCTTCAGTTCCGGGTTGTCGCCGGCCAGCGCCAGCCACTGCTCGCGCGGGGTCTGGATGCGCTGGCCGACGCAGGCGATGTTCAGCGCTGGCAGGCTGCGGTAGCCGCCGGCGCCGGGGTAGCGCCAGGCTTCCAGGGCCACGGCGAAGGCGGCCAGTTCGACGCAGCGCTGGTCCAGCTCCAGGCCGTGCAGGTTCTGGCGCAGCACGGCGTCGATGGCGGCGTCGGCGCTCAGGCCTTCGGAGGCCATGCGCATGGGCACCAGCATCAGGAAGGTGGCGACCAGGAAGTGGCCGGAGCCGCAGCAGGGGTCGAGCATGCGGAAGTCGGCAAGTTTTTCCGGCCAGCCGTCGAAGGTGCCGGCGGCGGGGGTTTCGGTGCTGGCAGTTTTCCCCTCACCCTGGCCCTCTCCCCCAGGGGGAGAGGGGATGTTCGTGCCGGCAGCGGGGACGGTGCGCAGGTAGGTGAACGGCAGGATATGACGCTGCTCGGGGTGGTGGGTGACCCACCAGGCGCCGAGGCTGTTGTCGAGGAGGAACTGCACCATATACGGCTCGGTGAACAGCTGGGTGACCGGCGAGAGTTCGTCGGCACCGATCTTCACCCCGGCGGCATTGACCTCGTCCTTCTTCTTGGCCTGCCAGTACTGGTAGACCCAGCCGAGGCTGTCGGCCGCCTGGAAGGTATCCGGGTCGAGGGCGGCGATCAGCTTTTCCAGCTCGCGTACGTGGTTGAAGGCCAGCGGCACGGCCAGCGCCGGGGAGCCTTCGCGGAACACCTGCGGCAGCATCTTCGCGGCCAGCTTGCCGGCCAGCTCCCAGCCGTCGGCACAGCCTTCGTCGGCGGCCAGCTCCTGGCATTCGTCGAGAGTCAGCGCGGTGTGCTCGTCGTACATCAGCAGGTGGTTCTGTTCGAGGAAACGGGCGAACAGCATGCGGTGCCAGTGCTCGTAGGCGATTTCGCTGCACAGGCGGCGGGTTTCCTGCTGGCCGTTGCTGCTGCGCAGATCGCCCAATTGGCGGCCATGGGCGCGTAGGCGGTTGCGCAGGGCGCGCTGGTCGGCATTGAGGTAGCTCGCCGCGCTTGCGTCGCCAACGCTGAGGCGGGTCAGGGCCTCGGCGGCGGCCTGTTCGGCGATCTCGCGGGCCTTGATGACGGTGGTTTCCAGTTGCTTGCGGAGCGGCTTGTCGAGGGCTTGGCGCATGGGGCATTCCTTGGCCACCGCGAAGGCGGCACGGGTGGAGCTGGCTTGGTGGACAAGTCGCTGCGCGACGTTGTCCACCCTACGGATGGGGTGCCGTCGGGTTAGGCCGCGTTGCGGCTAACCCGACCTACGGATTCGGTGGTGGACAAGACGCGGTGCGGCGTTGTCCACCCTACGGGTTCGGCTTGGGCGGACAGCGGTGGAAAAGCCGCTGCACGGCGTTTTCCACCCTGTGACCACCCTCTCCCCGGCCCTCTCCCGCAAGCGGGAGAGAGAGCGGAGCGTTCAGACCATCACCGGGCCTTCGGCCAGTTTGGCGAGCAGGCTGGCTTCGACCTCGGCCAGCCACTGGCGCAGCTGGGCTTCGTTCTCGAAGGTGCGCTTGGGCAAGGCGACGTGCTGGACCTGCGGCTGGAGCAGCTTGACCGCCTCCTGGCGGGCGCTTTCGAACCTGGCGGCCAGCGAGGCGGTGCGGTCGCTCCACTGCTCGAGGGAGCAGGTTTCCAGGCTGTCGATGACATCCTCGCGGCTGGCCAGGCTGACGGCGGGCAGCTCGGCGAGCTGGCGGCGTTCAAGGATGACCTGACGGCGGGCGGCGTCCAGTTGCTGCCAGTGGCTGTCGGCTTCGAGCTCAGCCAGACGCAGGCCGTACTCGGTTTGGCAGGCCTTGACGTGGTGGTTGATGGCTTCGCGCAGCTGGCCGATGGTGCCGTCGATCAGATTCTCCAGCGGGCTGGGCTCGGCGAGCAGGCTGCGGTTGGCCTTGATGGCTTCGACCTCGGTGTGCAGCTTGTCGTGGAAGGCCAGGCCCTTGCTGAGGCGCAGCAGGGTTTGCAACAGCTGCCAGTCGTTGCGACGCTGCTGCAGCTTGTCGCCTTGGGCGCGCCAGGCGTCGAGCAACGGCTTGAGTTCGTCCTTGTGGTCGATCACCAGCTTGAGCTGGCTGTTGCCGCTCTCCTTGGCGATGGCGTCGATCAGGCTGGCATCCGGGCGCGCCGGGGCCGGGGCATCTCCGCCGGCGGCGTTGTGCAGGGTACGGGCGAGACTGATCAGCTCGGGGAGCTTCTGCTGCTCCTCGTTGGGCTGGCAAGTGATGCCGACGGCGTTGAGCAGGCCACGCACCTTGATCAGATCCACCGGGCGGATGGTGATGGTTTCCGGGCGGAAGGTGGTCTGGGTGAGCTTCTGGCGGTCGAGGCTCTGCGCACCGAGCGGCTTGTCGGCGCTGTCACTGGCACGCAGTACGCCGGCAGCTACCAGGGCGAACAGAGCGCCGTCGATGGCGTCCTGCGGCCAGCCGTAGGGCGCGGCGCTGAAGGTGTCGCGGATCTCGCTGCCCTTCTTGGCTGCGCCGATGAACTTGAGGATGGCCACGCACACCGGTTGCTTTTCAGGCTCGCCGTTGTAGCCGAGGGCTTCGAGGGCGTTCTGCCCGCCGTCCTTGCGGGCGCGGTCGTAGACCTTGCCCCAGTGCACGTTGTCGGCGAGGTCGAACTCACGGTACAGGCGCACCATGGAGGCCTGTGCAGCCTTCTCGATGCAGGCGGCGACGCTGTTGCCCTGAGCTTCGGCGCCGCCGGCCTGGAGCACCTGGACGCCGGAGAAGATTTCCTTGAGCAGCAGCTCGACCTGTTTGTCGGCATCGCGCAAGCGGGTTTCCATGGCCTTGCGGGCGTCGGTGCCGGCTTCGGTGCTCGGCACGCCGCGCAGCTCGAGGGTCAGGTCGGCGGCTTTCTGGGCAATGATGGCGTTGGTCAGCTCGGAGCGGTTACGCGCCGGGATGAACAGGTAGATGGTCGGCAGGTCGGGGTTGGCGCCACGGGCCTCGGCGTGGAAGGAGGCTTCGCTGGTGCTCCAGCCGTCCTGCACCCAGAGGTAGATCTTCTGGGCGGCGTCCTTGGGCAATTCGCTGTCGAAGCAGGGCGTGATCGGTCGGGCGACGTTGCTGACGCCCTGGCTCAGGCGCACCTGGCCGAGCTGTTTCTTGATGAAGGCGTGCAGCAGGTCGACGCGCTGGTTGTCGACGCGCTGCAGGTTGCCACGCAGGTCGGCCTCCTGCTGGCGGAAGGTGTCGTACCACTGGGCGCTTTCCTGGGTCTGCAGGCGGTATTCGACGCCGGCAGCGGTCTGCATGGCCATGACATGACCTTCCTTGGCCAGGACTTCGAGCTGTTTGGGCACGCGGGCGCGCAACTCGTCCTTGCCGTGGTTGAGGTCCTCGACCAGTAGGTCGGCGAGCATGTCGGCGGTGGCGCGCACGCCGCAGTCGGCCACCGGGTCGGTGGGCAGCTTGCCGATCAGCAGGATCAGCGCCAGCAGGCGCGATTGCAGCTGCTGGTCGGCATCGCCGGCGGACAGGTGGGCAATGGTGTCGTAGCTTTCGCGGGAGATGACCCCGGTCTGCAGTAGGTTGGGCGCGATCTGCTCATAGATGAAGTCGCCGGGCACGACGTGGCCGAGCTTGTACTCGGCGGTGGCCTTGGCGGCTTCATGGATGACCTTGAGCTGGTTGCGCAGCTGGGAGACGGTGCCGGTGGTGTCGACGATGCGCAGCACGCGCTCCCAGAAGCGCCGACGCACCGGCAGCACCGGGTAGTCGGCGAGCATCACCTTCTCGTCGTCCTGGTGGTACTCGACCTTGGTGCCGCGCAGGTGGCGGGAGATTTCACCCAGCTGCCGGGTCAGTACGGCCTGCAGCTCGGCGCGGGCGGATTCCTTCTTCTGCAGGATGACCTTGCGGATCACCGACTCGACGTCGGTGTCCTTGAGCATGACGGTGACCTGGAAGCGGCCCATCAGGCGCTGCAGGTTGGGCATGCCGGACAGGGCGTTCTGGCCGGTGGAGACGAATAGCAGGCGGTTGCCGAAGGCCTTGTGTTTGCAGCAGGTTTCCACGACTTCCTGGACCAGGTAGGCGCGCTCGGCGTCGGTGCCGACGTACTGCTGGACCTCGTCGAGGACGATCAGGCTGAGGGGGAATTTGTCGTCACGCTGCAGTGCGTCGTAGATGGCCTTGACCATCTGCTCGTTGGTGACATCGGTGACCTGGGGGAACTGCTCCTTGAGCAGCACGCGCACGCCCTTCACGTCGCTGGCCAGGGTCGGGTCGGACTCCAGCAGGGCGCGGGCGATGATCGGCGAGACGAACAGGTCGTCGAGTTCGCGCTCCCAGTTCTCGCCCTCCTCTTCCACGCGCTGGCGCACCAGGTCGAGATAGCCCTTGTGCTTGAGCCAGAGGACGAAGCGCGCCAGGTGGTATTGCTCGGGCAGGCCGGCGGACTTGAAGAGGATGCCGAGCAGAGCCAGGCGCACGTTGTTGTTGGCGCCAGCACCGAGGGTGCCGGACGCGGCATGCAGGCCGCCGTAGCGCTGGGCCTGGTTACTGAGTTCCTTGAGGTGGTCGCTGACTGTATCCGGCAGGCGGGCGATATGGCGGGCGCTGACGCCGTCGGGGAAGCGCTGGTCAACCCACAGGGTGCGCAGCATCTTGGCCAGGTGCGATTTACCGGAGCCGAAGAATCCGCTGATCCACACGCCAGGTTGCTCATGGTCGGTGGTCAGGTTGCGCAGGTAGGTGCCGAGGATCAGGTCCATGCCCTTGGCGTATTCGCCATCGCAAACGAAGGTTTCCAGCTCGTAGCGCAGGGTATTGAGGGCCTGGACCGAGAGGTCGTCCTTTACTTCAGCGACGCCGTTGTTGGCCAGGCGGTTCTGCAACGGGTCGAGCTGGTAGATGTCGCGGTTGAGCATGAGTCTATTCCCTGATTCGTTTAAAGCGGATGTCCGTGCCGACAATGCGGCAGCTAGTTGTCGGAGGTCAGCGGCGTGGCGTGGTAGCCCCAGCCGTCACGAGCATCGAGCAAGCGGTAGGTGTTCTCGATATGTTCGCCGGGGAAGAACACCAGCAGGCGACCGGGCACGTGGGGTGCCAGCGCCTCGACGAAGCCGGCCACGGAGGTGAAGCCGAAAAGCGTGCCGCAGCCGATCAGAGCGACGACGCTGTGCTCGTCCACCTGTTGGGCGGCGATCTGCTGTTGCAGGCGTTCGAGCAGATCTTGGGCGAAGCGCTTGTATTTGCTGGCGAGCAGCTCCGGGTCTTCGAAGTAGTCGTCGCGGTATTTCTGCCCGGCCATCCACTCGGGGAAGGCGTGGGTGATGTCGAGCGGCAGCCAGACGTGCCCGGCCGCCTCGGCGGCGACGCGGAAGTCTTCCAGGCGGGCGCGCAGCTTGAGTTCGTCTTCCTTGTGGTAGACGGCGAACAGGACGCGCTGGGCGTTGGCCAGGCCGTGCTGCCAAGGGATGCTGATGTGGCTGGTGTAGTTGTTGATCAGCTTGTCGAGGCGGTTACTCATTGAGCCAGGCTCTCTCTTCGTCCGTGAGGAAGTCGGGGAAGTCGACTTCGATGACTTCGCTGGAATGCTTGAAGGTGATCAGTCCGCGCTGGGAGGCCGTGCGCGCCAGCTCGAGCAGGCGCTCCAGGCGGCAGTCGAGCAGCTTGCACCACTCGCTGGCGAACAGGCGCTGGCCACTGAGGCCGTGCAGGTAGCCCTGGAACAGGGCGAAGGCGACGTTGCTGGCAGTGATGACCGGCTGGTTGCGGAGCTTCTTGATCCGGCCCTTGAGGTAGCCGGCGTGGGTCCAGCTGCCGTTGACGCATTGGGCGGCGGACTTGAGGGTGGTCGCCTTGAAGCGCTGGGGATCGGGGGCGGCCAGTGCGGCTTCGGTTTCCTCACGGGTCAGCGGCTGGCCCGGCTGGCGCTCGAGGATGGTCGCTGTCGACAGGCGCAGGATCGGGTCGCGGGCCATGGCCAGCTGCAGCGCCAGCACTGGGCGGGCGGCGCTGTCCTGCTCCCAGAGGGTGCGGAAGACGCGGAACAGCGGAACCTCGGGGCTCATGCCGTAGAGGTCGAGCAGGTGACCGTAGGTCAGCACGCGGGCATTGCTGGTCGGCTTGTCGAGGCGGTTGAAGTCGACGATCTGCTCGCAGTACTGGTCGCGACCGGCGTCCACCGGCGTGTAGGCGAACAGCTCCTGAAGCTCGGCAAGCATCATGGTACGAGCGGCATGTGCGCCGTTCTTGCCGAATTTGAAGCCGAACTTGATCAGGGACTGCTGGCTGGTCATTGCGTCTCGATATCTACTTTCACGGGCCTGGAACCGCGGACTAGAGCCGCCCCGACTGATGTCCAAAGGCTGGCATTATCGCCTCAGTCTTCACTTAGCGGAACGGGGAAGTGAACCATTAAGGGGCACGTCTCGTCGTGATGTGATATTGCCCGACGAGCGCGACAGTTTATGTCGCGCTCAGGGCTGGGAACATGTTCCCAGTCCCGGGCGTTCTCGGCACTGCGCAGGTCGCGGCGGAAGTTCTGCAGGCTGCGGCAGTCGCTGGGGGACTTGGCCACGGTCAGGGTCGGCCAACCGCTCGGGTGGGTCAGGCGGCCATGCTTGCTGCCACGATGGAAGCGCCAGCCTTGCCGGACCAGTTGGCGGATCAGTTGGTCGATCTCCTTGTTCGAGCAGTACTTCATGCGCCCTCTCCTGCCACAGCCGGGATGTAGCGCGCGCTGAAGCGCTCGGGGTCGAAGACCATCTGGGCGAAGGCGGCCTCGGCGCCAGCCTCGAGGATCGGTCGGCTGTAGGCATAGCCCTGCCCGGCGATCATCGGGCTGTTCTGGAAGAAGCGCCCATGAGGATCGACCATCAGGTAGGACTCGCGCATGTCCTGGTTGTCTTCGGCACAGAGGATGTTGGCGAAGGTGCGGTGACGGGCGACGAAAGCGCCGAACTGCTCGTCGCTGATGGTCAGATGCTGGTTCACCACCGGCAGCATGCGCAGGACTTTCCATTTGTCAGGGGCGAAACGTCGGATCAGCGGGCTGAGGTCTTCGGCGTGGTTGAGCTGGTTGACCACGGTGTTGAGCTTGAGGCGCAGGCCGGGGTTGGACTGGCGAGCACTGGCCAGGCCGATCGCCAGATCATCCAGGTCGAGCAGCCGGCCACGACGATCAATTCGGCCGATGGAGCGGTTGGTCTCTGGGCAGGCCGAATCGATGCTGATGCCCAGCCAGGTCAGCTGCGGCGCCAGTCGGTCCAGCAGCTCCCGGGTCAGGCGAGAGCCGTTGCTGATCATCGAGACTTCAAAGCCGAGTGCCCGGGCCTGGCTGACGATGGCCGGGAGCTTGCCGGCGTGCAGCAATGGCTCGCCGCCGGCCAGGTTGAGGCGGACGGAGCTCCAGGACATTCGGCTGGCCAGCGGGTTGGCGCGGTTGCCCGGCTGGAAGAATCGGTACAGCTCGCTCAGCAGCGCCGCGGTTCGCTCCGGACTGTGGATCAGCTCACGCGGGCAGGCGGACTCGCCCCAGGCGGCGTAGCAGTACTGGCAGCGGTAGTTGCAGGCTTCGGTGAGGTGCCAGTTGAGGACCAGCGGGGTGGGGGTTTGCATGACGCGGACTCCATGGGTTGGGGTCCGCGCAGGGTGTCAGTGCACCCGATTGCCCGGTATGCAGAACCACGTACCCCCTCCTCCATCACTGGCCTGCGAGGGGGGTACGGGATTTTTCAGTGGTAAGGTGGCCGGGCTTTGCAAGGATTACCGCACCGTCAACAACACCAAGGACAGGCGCCATGAGCACCCTACCCACGATCGAGTCCATCCTGCTGCAGGTTCATCAGAGCCTGGGATGCACACCCTACCAAACCAAGCCGAAGCGCAACTTTGCTACTGGGCAAATGCAGCTGTCCCATCACAGGGAAATGGCTGAAGAAGTCTTCGACGCCATTTTCGATGCGCTGGATATGGATCCACTGGCGCGAGCGGATGTGCTGAAGAACCTTATGGAGTTCGGGGATGCCTACAAATATCTCGAGCTGAATATCTGGACCTTCGCCGCCGACCAGCGCCAAGTGCTCTGGCAGTTGCTTGGGTACTTTTATGTTCCCGGCATTGCTCGCCGCGCAGCTTTCTGGAACCTCGAGGAAGCACTGGACAAAGGTATGCCGGGTGGACGGTTCTGGTATCTGCCCGAGCCTCGCGAGGTGGACGGCAAGCCGAGCCTGTATCTGCCGGTGGCCCAGGTAGTGGACTGGCTGCTGGACCTGCTGGGGATGCCACTGGAGGAGTTTGCCGACGTGCGCAGCGAGGTCACGCGAGGTGGACATGATGGCCTTCGGCGTTCGTTGTACAACTGGCGCAAGGACACCAATATCCGCCCCGACACCTTCCGCAAGTACTTCTCGGACAACACGGTGCTGGACTTCAAGGGTGCTTTCACTCTCGACAGCAGCCGTTCGCCTGCCGAGCAATTCGCTGATGCCCTGAAGTTCGTGATGCGCAAGCAACTGACTGCCGACCAACTGCGCCTGGAAATCCCGATGACCCTGCCAGGCCGCCTTGAGGCGATTCTGGATGGCAGTGCGGATGAAGACGAAAAGGCTGCTTTCGTGGCACTTCTAGCCAGGCGTTACGCCGCCCCCTCACCGCACACTATCCGTCAACGCCTGCTGTTTGCCCGCATGGTGCAGAGTGGCTATGAGCGCTTACTCAAGCTCCTGTGCCCGGATGTTGACTCGCAATGTGCCGATGCCCAGCAGAACAAGCTGCTGCAGCTGTTCGCCATCTACAAGTTTGCCTACAACCTGACCATTGGTGGTTGGCGCAACTGCAGGGATCAGGGCGAGGCAGCTGAAAATGTCTGGTTCGAGGAGCACCTGCCGCCATGGGACAGGCACGGGTTGTTCCTTTCGATTTTGCCCTCACAACGGAATACTGCCAATTCCGCGCTGGCAGAGCTTTTGACCCGTCACTTCGCCGAGATGCAACCCGGCACAACCCTCGAAGATCATGTCGGGCTGGACGCGGAATCAGCCGCCCCGATCATCCAGCGCAATATCGAACGGATGAAAGCGACTGCCGAAGAGTTCAAGGCAGAGCTGGAACTGACCGAGCGCCTGAAAACCGCATCGCCTTGGCGGACGCTGCAGGGAGAAAGCCGCTACTGGGTCGTCAGCCAGATTGCCCAACGGAGGGATCTTGGCTCCAAGGTCAGTCAGGCAGCCATCCAGCGCCTGCGTGAACTGGCGGCCACGCCTTCAGAAACCCTGCAAGCCGCTCTCTACGAATTGGACGGCTACCTGAATAACGAACGCAGCAACAGGCCGAAGGATGTCCGTGACCTCGCACAGGCACTGCTCGAGGAGGCCGAGTCCAATCCTGCCTACGAGCTGTGGGAAGCCGCCATCCTGCAATACAAGGCCAAGCACCTGCTGGCCTGCAACGACTTTGAGGGTGCCGGCAAGCTGTTCAAGGAAGCCTTGGAAGCGGGGCGCAAGCGCTGCTACGGCTCACTGCGCGGAGAAGTGGCGCGGGACTGCCTCGCTGTAGAGGTCGCCAACCAGAAGCTGATATTGAACAACCACGAAAAGTACTACAGGGAGATGCTGGCTGGCGGCATGATGACCGAGTGCGAGCAAATACCCAGCATCGAGGAAACGGCTCGTTGGGCTTCCGAATACTTCTGGGACACCCTGTACAGGCCCTATCCGGGAGTCCCGACCCAGAAGCGTCGCGCCAGCGAAGCGGGCCGGAAAATGCTCAAAGACCTGATGCCGCTGTTCTTTAGTGGCGCTCAGGACGGCTTGCTCGCCTGGGTCAAGGCCAATCGCCAACTGCTGAAATCAAGCCTGCCGGACGTCGACGGTAATTCGGTCTTGATGCTCCTATTCAAGATGCGCACGAGCTTTGCGCAAGGACTGCACAAGCTTCCGGCTGCCATGTTGGAGGGGGAGCAACAGAACTTCGCGGCCATGCTGGAGCACTGGAGGCAATTCTTCGGCCTGCTGGCACAGCAAGCACCGACGCAGCTGAACATTGCCGACATCAAGAGCCAGACACCACTGATGCTGATGGCCGAGGCGGGGGATACCGAGCTGGTCAGGATCATGCTGCAGGCTGGAGCCGACCCGGAAATGCAGGACTGGCAGGGCATGACCGCCCTGCACTCAGCGATCAAGTCCGGCGTGGACAGCTGCGTCGATGCTCTGCTCGATCATCCGTGCCGCCTGGACAAGCTTACCTGCGACGGTCAGTCGCCACTGCATACCGCGGCCTGGACCGGGAACCTGCATGCGACCCGGCGTCTGCTGCAGCTAGCCCCCGAGCTTGCCTGGCAGCGCAACTCCCAGGGAATGACGCCCCTGGAGCGGGTCGAGTACCTGATCGAAAATCCGCAAGCCCTGCAGATGCTGGGCGAGGAGCTCAGGCGCAACGGCAGGCGCTGTGCATCGAAACGGGAGCTGGAAGAAATCGTAAGCCTGCTGGAGCAGGTTGCTCCGGTCGTCAAAGCCTGAGCCTGGTAGACGCATACCCCACCTGACGGGGTATGCGTCTCTTCCTCACCACCCCGGATAGCGCTCCCAGATCTCCCGCTCCAGGTCACTCCCGCCGCCCCGATACCGCTCGGGCACTTCGCCGATATCCCGCGCCACCTGTTCGATCACCTCGCGCAGTTCCAGCCTGTCCAGCCAGCAGACGGGAATGGCGCCCGGACCGTGGATCAGGCCGAGGAAGTGCCCGGCGATCAGCCCAGTGCTGTCGCTGTCACCGCTGTGGTTGACCGCCCACACAACGCCCTGCTCCAGACTGTCCGCCGCCAGCGCGCACCACAGGCCGATGGCCAGCGCTTCCTCGGCCACCCAGCCGCCGCCGAGCTGCTCGATGCGCCGCGGCGTCGGCCGCAGGCCTTCTTCGTGCAGCCTGAGCACCTGCTCGACGAT
The DNA here is from genome assembly GCF_004801855.1 of Pseudomonas sp. A-1. Classification (GTDB taxonomy): domain Bacteria; phylum Pseudomonadota; class Gammaproteobacteria; order Pseudomonadales; family Pseudomonadaceae; genus Geopseudomonas. The sequence continues at coordinate 29,956 of NZ_SSTC01000032.1, forward strand.
CTGGCGGGTTTCCTCCATGCCGGGCTTGTCGCCGTGGGCAGCCAGGCTGGCGCGGGTGGCTTCGGCCAGTGGCAGGCTTTCCTCCCAGATACGCGCCAGGATGTCGGCGAACAGGCCGGCAGCCTGGTAGCCGGTGGGGTGGCCGTGGGTCAGGTGCGCGGATTCGGCGGCGTTGGCGAAGGCGTCGGGGAAGAAGGCGCAGGGCGCCACGCGCATCACCCCGCCGCAGCCCTTGCTGTCGTTGTCGGCCAGTTCGCCGAAGTGGCGGCTGGCGCGCAGGGCGGACAGGCAGGTATTGCCGGGCGCGCGGCGCGACCACAAGCGGCGCTCGGCAAACAGCCAGCCATCCTCCCCCACCTCGGTGGCGGCGCGCTCGCCCTGGGTCAGCAGCCAGCGCAGCAGCGCGTGGTGGATCACGCCCGGCGGATGGCAGATGCCTCGCGCCACGCCACGCACCTGCGCGCGCAGCAGGCCCTCGGCGGTGAACAACATCATCTGGGTGTCGTCGGTGATGGCGCCAAGCTGGCCGTAGGCCGGCACGAAATCGACGATGCCGCACTCGCCGAACTGCTGGCGGATCTGCGCCCAGGTGAGGAACTCGACCGGCGCGCCAAGGGTATCGCCTACGGCGCCGCCGAGCAGGCAGCCGAGGATGGCGTCGGGTGAGCGGGGTGACATGCAGGCGCGCGTCCTTTCGGATCTGGGCATGACTGATCTCTCCATGAAGGATGGGGATGATCAGTATGCTCGCCCTACGCGACAGCCTGCGTCGCGCCCGACTCCCGCCCCCATCACAACGCCTCGCGACACAAGCTGTCGCTGCCACCCGATACCCTGCCAGCGTCCCCACCTTTGCCACGGCCTGAGAAAGGAGTCCCCCATGAACAACGCAGTGACCGCACTCCCCCCGAGCACCCTGGACGATGATCTGCAGACGTACGCTTGGCACAGGTTCCTGACCGACCTCGCCCCTTCCGGGGTATTGCAGGACAGCGCCGCGCTGCCGGATGCCGCCAGTTCGCGCCCCATGTCCGCTACCGACCGGAAGACCCTGCAGCAGTGGATCGCCAGCGACTTCGCCAACGGCAGCATCGGATGCGGCTTCGGCGACCTGCTGGAGCTGCCGCTGTGCCTGCGCAATCCCGGCAGCGCAGCCATCGTCTGGAATCACTGGTACGGCAGCCAGCGCCAGGTGACCCGGGTTATGGATTTGCTGCTCAAGGTGCGCTCCCCGGAAACCGCCGCCTTTGCCCGCAACGCCCAGCGCTCCAGCCCGGCGGTGGTGCTGTCGATGCTGCTCGGCAATCCACGCCTGGGGGAGCGTCTGCTGCGACAACTGCCACCCGCTGATCGCGAACAGGCCGATCCGGCACGCCGTCTGGCCGGCCAGTTGCGCAGCCTGCTCGGCGAGGCGCATGGCGAGCTGGCAAGCCAATGCCGCGACAGCACCGCCGTCGAGCTGGCCGGGCGTATCGAGGCACACTGGCCGTGCATGGCCTGGCTGCATGACCAGGGCGCCTATCTGCCACATCTGGTCGAGCCCCTCCTGCAGCTGGGCCTGCTGCGCGAACGCCTGCAGGCCGGCGCCTGGTCGGGAGCCGACCGCTCCCGCGCCATTCTGGCCGCCAGCCTGCTGCTGTATGGCCTGCCGCCGCGCCTGGCCGCCCTGCTGGCTATCCATACCTCGCCGTTCAGGGAGTGCGGCGCGCAGCCCTTCCATTTCTTCGGCCTGAACGGCGAGACGTTCGCCCCGGCACGCCCGGTCTGGGAGCAGATGGACGCGCAGGTGGCCCGCGACACCCTGGCCTATCTGCTGTGCGCCGACGCCGGCAACCGGAGCGAAGGCCCGCGCACGGCGCTGGATCAGGTGCGCCAGCTGGAGGCCCGTCTGGTCCAGCACGGCAGCCTGCCGCGCACCTTCGCCAGCCTCTACCAGCACTTCTGCGCCAAGGACGCCGGGCCGCGCTACGCCCAGTTGCGCGAGGCCTTCGTGCGCTACAGCGCCGCCCTGGAGATCAAGCTGGAGGCCGGCGCGCTGCCGGCGCAGTTGATCGGCCGGCCACTGCAGTTCGAGCGTATCGCCGACCACGCGGCCCTGCAGCAGCGCCTGCGCGCGCTGGTCGAGCAGGAAGCCGAGTGCATCGACATCCCCGGACTGCTCGCCGCCAGCCAGCAGCGTCTCGACCGCCTGCAGGCCATGCACGCGCAGATCGTGGCGCTGGGGCAGACGCCATCGGTCTCCGGCCTGCTGAAGATCGCCGAGCTGGCCGAGGCCGCCCGCCAGGAAATCCTCGCCAACCGCGACTGGTTCACCCGCTCGCTGGCCGAGACACGCCCCTATGTCGCGCTCTGGGAGGGCTTCTACGCGGGCATCGAGAAGCTGCAGCGTCAGACCACTCCGACGAGCAAGAGCGAGAAGCGCGAGCAAAAGGCTGCCGAGTCAGCGCTCGGTACGCCGCTCACAGCGAATGGCAACGAAAACGAGGTCATCCTGCAACTGCGCCAGCAACTGCACGATGCCCGCCACGCGACTGCACAACTGCGCGAGGAGCTGAAGGATGCCCACGGCGAACAGCATCGCCTGCAGCGCATGGCCGAGGCGGTCGGCGCCCTGCCCCCGCGTGTCGCGGCTCCTGCGGTCGATACCACTCTGCTGCGCCGGGTCGCCAGCGCCCGCGACAGCCTCAGCCCCAGCGAGGTACTGGCCTATTTCAGCCAGCTTGCCGGTTCGCGCCTGATGGTGCTGGACAGCGCCTGGGACTCGGCAGCCGAGTATCCGGGCCAGTTCGCGGCCACCGAGCGGCTGTTCGATCTGCTCGACAAGCTGCTGTTCCCCTACCTGGACGCGATCAACTCTGGCACTCCGGATACCCAGGCGCGCGGCATCTTCGGCAGCAAGGCCTACTGCGCCAAGGAGTCGGAGACCACCCTCAGCGACGCCCGTCTGCGCGCCCTGCGCGAGTTCAACTGGCAGGGCGAGAAGCGGCTGTTCGTGCGCCATCTGCGGGTCAGCAACCAGACCGGGCTGGAAGGCATGCGCGTGTATTTCGATATCATCGACGGCCAGGTGGTGATCGCCTACGTCGGCCCGCACCTGCCGGTCAGCACCAGCAACTGAACCTCCAACTCAAGGAAGAACCATGTCCGCCACCGCCACCCGCAACACCATCAGCCGCCAGTGGGAACTGCTGCGTAGTCTGCCGGCCCGTCCGCCGGGCATCACCGCGCAGGAGCTGGTCGACCTGCTCGATAATGCCGGCTTCACGGTCAGCAAGCGCACCATCGAGCGCGACTTGATCGAACTGTCGAATCTGTTTCCGCTGCAATGCAACGACAAGAGCGCCCCCTATGGCTGGTACTGGACACCAGGCGCTACCGCCGAGCTGCCCGGCCTGACCCTCAGCGAAGCGCTGACCTTGCGTCTGGTCGAGGACAGCCTGCGCCCACTTTTGCCCGCCTACCTGCTCAAGAGCCTGGAGCCGCGCTTCGCCCAGGCTCACCAGAAACTGCTGGCGCTCGGCGACCAAGTGCCGGCGGCGCGCTGGATCGACAAGATCGCCAGCGTACCGCCAGAGCTGGCGCTACTAGCGCCCGAGATAAACGGCGAGCTGCTCGAGCGCATCCAGCAGGCGCTGCTCGAGGATCGTCAGCTGGACTGCAGCTACTTCGCCGCTCACCGCAACAAGGTAACTGAGTTGAGGCTCAATCCGCTGGCGCTGATCCAGCGCGGCAACATCACCTACCTGGCCGCCATCGCCGAACCCTACGAGGACGTGCGGCTGTACGCGGCGCACCGCTTCCAGCAGGTTGATCTGCTCGATGTGCCATGCCGCCGGCCGGACGACTTCAGCCTGGACGAATACATCGCCAGCGGCGCCCTGCAGTTCACAAGTCCGGGGGCGGGCATGATGAAGCTGCAGGCCTGGATCAGCTTGGAGCTGGCGCGTCAGCTGCGAGAAACCCCGCTGACCGACGACATGCGCCTTGAGATCGATGGCGACGGCTACCGACTGAGCGCTACCCTGCAGGACAGCTGGCAACTGCGTTGGTGGCTGTTGTCGCACGCCGGGAAGATGGTGGTGCATGAGCCGCTGGCCTTGCGCCAGGAGTTGCTGAGCCAATTGGAAACCAGCCTCCGGCAGTATCGCGACGCCATGGCACCAGATGCCGACGCGCCCACTCAGGCTTCGCCCTGCTGCAGTTCGAGTGCCTGACCGACCTCGCGCAGGTACTTGAACGGCAGAGGGTAGACAGTCAGTCCCTTGTGCCTGATGTGCAGTGGCTGCATCAGGCGCAGGATCTCCTCAGGGACTGTCTCGTGCGTGCCGTACAGGTGGTAGAGGTGGCTGAAGTTTTCCTGTCGGCGCTGTGGCGAGCCGACACTGCCGGCGAAATACAGGCGGCCGCCGGCATCCAGGTTCAGGCCAGTCAGTCGCTCCAGGGGGCCGTCCTGTCCCTGCAAACCAACAGCCTTGAGCGGCGCACCGAGCGCATCCTCCAGCCAGGCGAACAACAGCTTTCCCGAACCCTTGGCAGAAATCTTCTGCAGCTCGGCATAGCCGTAGCTATCCATAGCTTCGGCCAGCAGTGCCTCCAGCGCCTCACCCGCTTGGTCGAGCACCATATTGGCCGCACGAAACTCTCTGAGCAGCTCTGCCGGGATACGCTGACTGCGCCCCTGCGCCAACGCCCGCAGGGTCTCGCCGATGCCACGGAAATCGGCCAGGGCGACCGCCTCGCTGTCGATGAAGGCCAGCACGTCGCCGGTGCTGGGCCAGTAGACCAGCGGGATGTTGGCCTGCGCCCAGTAGGGTGAGCGCAGACGCCTGAGCAGCGAGGTATCCAGGGCATCCACACGCGCCAGACAGGCCTCCGGCTCCAGCCGCTCCACATGCAACCGACCGTCACGCTGTTCAAGGGTCAGGAACAGGTTGGCTGCCGGCCGCTCCTGTCCCTCGTCCTGCTCTTCCTCTTCGTCCTCCTCGCGACGCAGCCGCCAGGGCAGGACGAACAGCGCATCCGACGGGATCGGATAGCCGTCCAGCAGCTGCCGGCCCTGCTGCAGCTCAAGCTTGAACAGCAGCTCCTTGAGCAGCACGTCCAGCACATGGGGCGAGACTTCGTCCTGCCCCTCCGGCAACAGCTTCTCGACGGTGCAGGCCTGGATCACCGCATCGGTATGGGCGCGCTTGATCTGCCGGTAGGGATCGCGCTCGGGCTCCGCCTCGAAGCGCTCGACCGGCGGCACGATCAGCAGATGGCAAGCGCCGGGCTTCGGTGTATCCACCTGCTGCGGCGCGAAGCCACGTACCTGCAGCGCTTCACGCAGGGCTGCGACGGTATCCGGCGTACCGAGCGTGTCGATGATGTACAGCGGCCAGTCGCGGAGGATCTCATCGATCTTCGCGTACTCGCGCTTGAGAACGGCTGGAGTCGGCTGGTAACGCTCGTCGACCTGGATCTGTTGCAGCTCCAGGCTCAGTGCCCCGGCGTAGGCACGCTGCAGATCCTCAAGGAATAGCGAGAAGATGCCGAGCTTGCAGCACTGGTAGTCGCTGAGGCTCTGCTTGCCGAGGTCGAGCATGGGTATTCGCTGGCGCGATTGACGCGGCAGGCTGCACTTGAGGTAGTCCCCCTCAAGCGACTTGTGCAATAGCTGACTGTAGCGATCGAGCCGATAGCGCGGCTTGCGACGCAGACGCGCGGGTAGCTCGCCGTCCTGGTTCAGGAGTGCAGACAATGGCGTGAAGGTCTGCACGGCGATCTTCAGCTGCTGCCTGCCCATGTCGAGCTTCTGCGGCTGCATGGCCACCTCCACAGCCACCAGTTGCGGACTCTCGCTGCGCTGCAGCTTGCGTTGCCTGACCAGGTAATACAGGCCCTCGGCCTCGAAGCGGCTCGCCTCCTGCAAAGCCAGTTCCGGCAACTGGCTGGGCAGGGCCTTGATCAGCAGGCAGGCCAGCAGCCAGCCATGCTGCTCCTGCACGATATCGCGCTCCGAGCAGGTCAGCCGAGGATCGGCCAGGCTCAACGACTCGCCCCTGGGCGTCAGCACATAGCAGGCCTTCTCCCCGCCATAGCGATGCAGCGCCAGCACCGGGCCACTGGCATAGATATCCCGCGCCAACGTAGCAATGCGGGCCCGCTGCTCGCGACCAGCGTAGTCGCGGTAACCGATGCACCACAGGGAGAAGCGCTCGGCGATGCGCTCGCGGTCGAGGGTGTAGCGCTCGATCAGGGTGGTTTCGATACGGCTCATGCGTTGGCCTCCAGCCAGGTGAGAAACTCGATCAGGTTGTCTTCCAACAGCTGTCCGGTACGCTCGTCGAGCAACGCCGGCCAGTCCATCACCGTCGCCTGCTCGGGCGGGCAACCGCGGAACTGCTCGTCGCAGAAGCGCACCGACTGTCCGGCCGGGCCCAGCACCCGCAGGTAGATCACCTTGCGCACGCCCAGCGCTGCGCCGACACGGCGGATCTTCGCTGTCCAGGCTTCCAGCTCCTGCGCTTCGCTGTCCTGGGCGCCACGCCAGTGCTTGACGTCGAGCAATACCCGCTGGCCGCGGTACTCGACCAGCGCATCGAAGCGCTCGTAGTGCTCGGCCGGCAGGGGCTGCCACTGCAGACCCTGCGCCTCCAGCACAGCACGGGCCGCCTGCTCACCCACCGCGCCCTGATAGATGGCCTGGAACACCAGTGGATTGAGCAGCCAGGGTGAGGCGGGCCAGTGGCAGGCGAAGTCGTTGGCAATGAAGTGCTCGCGCACCTGGCGATTGGCCATCAGTACCGGTAGCCCAGCGGCACGGGCGCTGACCTCCCGCGGCCGCTTGAGCCCGGAGAAGAAGCACAGGTCCGCGACGGCATGCTCGGGATTGCCGCTGAACGCGTAGCCCTCAGCTGACTCACCCGGCAGTTGCAGGTAAAGCAAGGCCTGCTCGACCGGCTCGGCGGCCAGAGCCGGCTGCGTCAGCACCTGACGGCGTAGCCCCTCCCAGGCGGCAATGGTGGCCTCATCGCCCTGGTACAGGTGCTTGAGCAGGGAGCGGATGTACTGGCGGGAATTCTCGGTGTGGCGCACAGCGAGGTTCAGGCAACGGCGCTCCTGCAACGCGGCGCGCTGCTGAGTAGACGGCGTGCCGGCCCGCTCGCGCAGAGCCAGGTACTCATGGGAGAGCAGGCGCGGATCGCGATCGTCGGCGGCGAGCAGCTCACGCAGTTCGGCGTCGGCGAGCAGGAGGATCTGCCGGCGCTTGCAGGCGGTGCGTGCGGTACGGCCGACAGCCTGTTCGACGATGCGCCAGACCGCCGCCGGGTAGTCGCGGGTCTGGTAATAGTCACCAAGCAGTTGCCGGGTGTCGTTACGCAGCAGCCGACGGATCCAGTGGCGCGCCTCGCGTACCGACAGCTCATCGCGCTCCTGCAGAGCCAAGGTGCAATGCAGGCGGATGAGCCGCTCGCTGTCCGGCGCAGTCTCGTCGCCAGGCAGCAGGTGGGTAGGCTTCTCCAGGTAGAGTGCGTCGATATCGGCAGCACGGAAGTCCGCCTCGCCCGTGCCCACCCAGACCAGCGTTTCGCGATCCGCCGGCTGGCCGACCCGGTAGTCGGGATTCTTGCCGGTGCCCATGGTGTTGTAGCTGCTGAACACCACCACCTTGTCCAGGGTGTGGTGCAGCACCTCCAGCACCTGGTCATAGACATCGGCGCGCAGCGCACCAGCATTGACCTCGTGGAACACCCGCACCGGCCGCATCGAACACCAGCGCTGCAGGCAGTCCTCGACGAAGGCACGCAGCTCGTCGTTCTGCAGGCTGCGGAAGCTATTACGCAGTACCAGCAGGTAACGGTTGTCGGGACTGGAAGCGAAGCGCTGCAGGGCCTGCAGCAGCTTGCTCAGCTGCTGGCGCTGGAAGACGCAATCCTCATCGCCGCCAAGCAGGCGATCCAGCTCGACAGCTGGGTTGCGCACCCTGCGCCAGAGCAGCAACTGGTCGTACAGCCACACCTCGTCGGCGGAGTGGAACGCCACCTCCAAGCGTACCCGGTCGGCATAGTCGCGCCGCTGGTGATAGTGCTCGTGCAGCCGCTGGCGCTGGGCGCCATCGACCCGCCGCAAGGCGCTGCCGAGACGCTGCGCCAGATAGTGCAGGTCGAAATTGTGCACCACAGTCTGCGCCTCGGCGGTGGCACTGATACCGAGCACCACGGCCCCGCCCTCGACCAGCTCGGCCAGCCAGCCGCTGGGCGAGCAGCGCAGGCCACTGAGCTGCGCGGCAACCGTGTCCTGGCTGTCGGCGTGACGGCGCACCTCGATGAACTTGAAGCCTCGCCCGTGGTAGCTGCGCTGCTCGCGCGCCTGCGTCTGTCGAGTGGGACTCAGCGCATGGCTGGCCAGCGCCTCGCGCACCGGCTCGATCAGCCCGCGCAGGTTGTAGTGGCTGAGGATCGAGCCGATCACCTGCTGGCGCTGCGAATCCAGATAGCGCTCGCGAGTATCCTCCGCCTCACTGTGTCGCGCATTGGCCTGGCGCTGATACACCGCCACTTCCATCAGGCGGATGAAACGCTGGAACAACTGGTCGGCGCCATTGAGGAAGCGGCTGAAGGCATCCTCGTCCAGAGGCAACATCTCGCCCCCTTCCCGCGCGAGTACCTGGATCAGGTTCTTCTGGCGTTCCTCGTCATGCTCCAGCCGGCTGAAGCAGTGCTGCAGCGAATGCACATGGGTGTAGCTGCGGTCGGAGAACAGGCTCAGCGGGGCCTGGAGCTCCTCGAGGTTTTCCACGTCGTAGGCGCAGTCGAGATGCCATTCTTCGGCGAATTCGCGCAGGTCGGCAGCCAGTTCGTCGAAACGGCGAGCGATGTCGCGATACAGAGGGCCGTTGTCCAGGTGGTGGACGCCGAGGTTGGCATGCAGGGTACGCATCACCTCGATCAGGTCCACCGCCTTGCGCCGCACCAGTAGCTTGAGGATCTCGCCATTCTGGCGGTCGATCTCGTCGATCAGCAGCAACTGGCCCTGCAGATCCAGCAGCGGCTGGTACTTGCCCAGCGCATGGTCGCAGCCATGCAGGTACTTGCTGGTGGTCATGAACAGCACATGCGCCTCGCCACGGCGCAGCCGCTCGGCGGGCAGGAACTGGTCGAGCAGTGCCTGCTCCCTCGATGAGGTCAGCGGCTCGCCACGCCTCTGACGTTCGCGCAGGCAGGTCTGGATCTCCTTGAGCAGGGTCTTGTGAATCGCCTGCGCCCGTTCCTGCAGATTGTCGCGCAAGGCACTCGCCAGCTCGCGGCGTTCCCTGGCCATTAGGGAGAGTCGGCGGAACTCCGCCCACTGCGCCAGCAGCTTACGGTCTGCGCCAGCAAAACGCTCGACCAGCTCATGCACCAGCTCGTCGCTGCAGCTCTCCAGCTGGTTGGCCTGGCTCGGCAGGTAGAGCACCTGCGCCTTAAGCCAAGCGCGCTGCTCTGTGCTGAAGCGGAGCTGGCCGTCGACAGTCTGAGCGTCGATCAGCTCGAGCAGCTTGTCGCGGGCATGCCGCGTGTTGTCGATCGAGTCGGTGATGTAGATCAGCCGCCACACAGATGCGGAGGGATCCTCGATACGCCGCTGCACCTGCGCCAGCATCTGCTCGATCAACAGGCCCAGACTGCTGTGGGTCTTGCCCAGGCCGGTCTGCACCGGCAGCAGGGCCAGGCAGCCAGACGCATCCGGTCCCGGCTCGTTGGCGAGGCAAGGCGCCAGCAGCTCGTGCAGGACTTGGTCGAGGGGTGTGGGGGCGGGTTGCCTGGAAAAATCGAAACTCGCAAAGACGGTGCGAACCTTGTCCGCATTGGCGGATGGTTGCGCATCAGAATTGACGGTAGGCATGCCGAACGCTCCTTGGGTTGGGGAGGCAAACGAGCGCCCAAGATGGCATGGCCGTGCGACAGTTCATGTCGCGCATGAACAAAGCCCCCGATCTACGTCGCTGCCTGTTCCTCGCGGTCCGTCTCCAACCAGCAGCCACTTCCGCGCCTCCACAGTCGCAGATTGAGCATCAGTCGACCGAAATGCCCATTCGCTTCAATCGCGATGCCACGGTGGTTGACTCCAGCCCCAACAGCTCCGCAGCCCCTCCCTTTGCATACATGATCCCCCTCTGTATACATGATGCATAGCAGGCCAAGTTTGAAATAAATACCGATTTCGTTGTGGTCGTGGAAGGGGCGCCATGAAAGACATCCTGGAAGCCAAGCGCAGGCGGCAGCTGGAGCTGATCGATGCGATTCGAGCCGCCTCACCCGAAGAGCTGGAGGCCGAAGCCGAGAAGATCAGGGCCGTCATGCGTGCATCGAAAGGTGGCCGCCGACAACGCATGGCGCCGCCGCCGATGCGGGATGACTAGGCTGTATTCGCTTCGATTATTGGCAATTATTCCCCCGACAATAATTGCTCATCGTCCGCTGGCAGCAGGGCCTCGAGGTCGATGACCAGGGATGGCTGGAACCCAGATTCCTCCCCTGGATAGCCCCGCTGATTGGCAATGACCCTCGTCCCGGCCACCTCGAAGTCGACCGAGGTATGCGTGTGACCATGCACCCACAGAACCACACGGTCAGCCCCCATCAGGTCCTCCCAAGCGTTCGCGAAGGCCGCATCCAACAGGCCGCCGGCGTGTGGGCTTTCCTCCAGGGAGCGCAGCGTTGGGGCGTGGTGGGTGATCACCACGGTCGGCCCGTCATTGGGCTCGGCGAGCTTGCTGCGCAGCCAGTTGCGGGTCTTTTCCGCCAGCTCGATCAGATCCGCCGGCCGGATGCGGCGGTAGTTGTCCGTGCGGATCTGGCGAAAATCGCTCAGCGCCTGCTGCGCCTTCAGCGCAGCCAGAGGCGGGTTGCCGGTGGCGGCGAAGTCGGTCCACATCGTCGCGCCGAGAAAACGCACGCCGCCGATTACGACTTCATCCCGGTCCAGAACGTGCACACGCTCGTCACCGGCAGCCCGCATCGCCTGCAACGCCTTGCCAAGGTGACCACGATAGAACTCATGGTTGCCCGGCACGTACAGCACCGGGCAGTCGAATGCCTGCCTGGCCCACTCGATACCCCGCACGCCGAGGTCGATATCGCCCGCTAGGATCACGACATCAGCGTCCGTCACCTCCGGCGTGAAGGGAGCGAATTCGTTGTGCAAGTCAGAGAGGGGGTGAATCCGCATCGAGCTTACCTCATGCTGTCAGGCTGCCCACCTCACGGGCGACATAGCGAACCAAGTCACGGCTGGCCAGTTCGTCCACGAAGCGCTGCACCACTTCGAGCGCCTCGCGCTGGAACGGCAGCCAGTTCGGATCGATCACGAGCCCATGCTCTGGAGTGGCCCAGGCCGGAAGCACCTCAAACGGCCTGGTCGTGGCAAAAATCTGGCGATGCGGGAACCAGTGATAGTCGACGGCGCCGTACAGCACACGGATAGCCTCCTCCAACTGCACGGCGGACATGTATGCATCCGGCCGATCGACCAGCTTGTTTAGATCCGGCAGCTCGAAGGGGACAGGGATCTCCAGCGGCATCCCGGTCGATGCATGTGGCCTGCCGTGTCGCTCGGCCAGGCCGAGGATTTCCCGGGCGGGGTGGCCGATGAGATCGTGATCAGCCCAGCCAAAAAGCGATTCATAGGTACGCATCCAGCTCACTCCTGTTGTGCCATTGGGCCTGCAAGCAGCTCGTCCAGCAGGCGACGCAGCTCGGCTTCCTCACGCTCGCGAAAACCGTCATCGCACCAGACGAGGCGCCCTATTTCAGGCCAGCAGGTGGTCAGGTCGTCCAGGGCAATCCAGGGAGAGCCTGGCCGATGAAGTACCAACCAGTGCAGCGCTTCGCGCTGCCGGGCTCCGAATCGCTCGTCGTCGAAAAGGTGCAGCGTTGCGCCAATCACCCGTAGACGCAGGTCATGCGGGAACGGCTCACGCAACTGCTCGAGGTCGCGCTTGAGCCGCCAGGTACTGCTGATCACAACCTCGACGTGTGGGTAGTCGCGCAGTACCGCCGCGAACCGCGGCAGGTAACAAAACGGGCGGGATTCCTCCGGAGACAATTCCGGACGGGTGAACAGTGGGTGGAGCACGCCGTCGAAGTCGAGAAATAGGATCATGATCTCAGTCCCTCCGGTGCCCGCGACGCCCCAGGATCAGCAGTGCCTGCCGGCCAGCGCCGTGCGACTCGTCGAATTCGCCGTCCCAATCATCAGCTGCCTCGTTCCGCTCAACCACGCGGATCTCCAGCGCGTGGATCGAATCGAAGCCCGTCTCGTATCCCTCGACCATCACGTCAAGGTCGGGCGAAAGGCGTTGCAGCAGCTCGATCAGTTCGGAAACCGTCATGGCGTGCCTCCGTTGCCCTGCTCGGTCTGCACCGGAATGCCTTCCGCTGCGATGGTGTGCAGCAAGGCGGGATTCGAGTAGTTCTCCGGATGCTTCCATTCGTCGAGCCAGATCGGCAACGGCGAGATGAGGATGCCGGTTTCGAGCAGGACATCGAAGGCGACATCGGCCATGGCCAGCTTGGCGGACAGGAAGTGTTGATGCTCGCCAGGCAGGATCACGGCTAGGTCAGCATCACTATCGGGTCGATGGGTGCCGCGTGCGCGGCTGCCGTACAGCAGCGCTCCCGCGATGTCGTAGCGGTCTGCGATCAGGCTCAGGAAGCGGCGGGCTGCCGCTTCGGTCTCCCTGTCGAGCAGGCCTCTCGCCTGCCCAAGCGGAAACGGCGGGCAGGTACGCCAATCTCGATGTACTGGGCAGCGGGTGCGGTGCCAGCCGGCCGGGCGGCCGTCCATCAATCCCTCGAAGACCAGCTCGCCGGGTAGGCCGCACAGCTCGCAGACATGCAGCGACGCCTCGCGAATCTCGGCCAGGCGCATGCGCTGGGCGTCGCTGCCACTGGTCGTGTCGATGACCAAGGCGCCAGCGTCCTCGCGGACAGCCATAATTTTCAGATCGCTCAAATCGGCCAACGCTGCGCGCACCAGCGATAGCCAACCTCGACCGGCCAACAGGCGCACGTTAGCGACCAGGTTCGCCCCGGGCAGATCTGTCGCCGTGATCAGAAACGACATCAGAAGCCCCTCCCCTCCATTTGGGTCGAGCTTGGCTTCAGCTCACGCACCAGTTCTCGGGTGCTGCCGATGCCGGCGTACAGCACTACGAAAATCAGCACTAGGGCGAGCCAGGCTGTTCCGAAGTGGCCATTGCCAATAGCCTCAGCCACCAGATAGGCGGCTACGCCGGTCAGGATCGTCGTCAGCAACCCCGCCGAGCGCTTGCGATAAATAGATCGCCACCAGGCTGTCACGGTCAGTAGCGCAGAGCTCAGGACGGCCAGCACCAAGGTGACCGCGTAGAACTTACCGACCAGATCCGGCGCGTACTGGATCGGGATCGCCGTCGAGGCAATCGCGATGTAGCCCATCAGCAATGGGTGGGTAGAGAGCCCAGCGAGGAGGCCGGCCCCAAACCAGAAGGCTTTCAGTAGTTGCATGGTGGCTGCTCCATAGCCGGCCCGCCGATCGCCAGGCTCTGGAGCACCTCAAGCACCTTAGCCAGTTGGTCGTCGTTTTGCAGCATGACCGCCGGGCGCCGACCAGCCAGATCGGGATTGTCCTCGCGCATCCAGGCCTGCGCAGCTTCGAGGCCCAGATGCTCGGCTGCAGCAGCCTGGGCAATGGCGTAGCGACGCATCACGCGGCACAGGGCGGCCAGGTTTAGCGCATCGCCTGGCGCTCGATGGGCTCTCGCTCGCTGCACAACACCCAGACGCTTCAGGGCATCCGTCTGGCCGGTTCCGCCTCGCTCCCCACGCATGGCCTGAAATGTGGCCTTCAGATCGAAATAGCGATCAGCCGGCAGCGGATTGGCGATGCCGCTGCGTGTTGCGTTCTGCTCCAGCTGCTTGAGGTCGGACACCCCCCAACTTCCCCAACACCACCCGCCGGGCAACGTGTCGAGCTGAGCGACGAAATTGGTCAGCGCAGTGCTGGCTTCGAGGTAGCTCACCCCCGCATTGACCTCGGCCTGGCTGATACCCGTGTAATCCAGACAGAACCGCGTCAGAGTCGGGTTGAGTAGCGGGCGAACTACCGTCGAGAAACTGGCAATCGGATCTTCCTGATCGCTTTCGAGATCAATCACGACCACGCCGATCTCGATGATCTCGCGATTGTCATCGGTAATCAGCGGCTCATCGGCAGCAGGTTGATCTCCACTGGTAGTCGCCTCGATATCCACTAAAACCATATGACGTGCCGCAGGGGACAGGACCGCAGTCCAGTCGAGTTTAAGCCGAGCCATTCATCAAACTCCCAACTCAGTTCGTCAAGGTACTGCTGCAATATCAGGTCAATACCCAGACTGTTCGATTACGAGTGACGACCGATGGACCTGCTCAATCCCTCGCCGGAAGGCATCCTCACCGGGGCTGATGGAAAACATCAGCCCCGGTGAGGAATGGCAGGGTATTCAAGAGCACGGCGTCAAGGGCCCGAGTCCTCACCTTCGGCTGCGGGCCGCGCCAGACCCTCGACCCCGACCTCAACACTCACCAGCAGGGATATGACGTTCGAACCACAGATTGGCGATCCTATCCTCGGCTTGTTGAATCTCTTCGCAAAATGCCTCGCGAATTTGGTTCAACAACTGATCGTAGCCAGCCAAAGGATCATCACCAACCCGCCGCTGACGATCATCCTCACTCAACTCTGAAAGCCCAGCCCCAGCCTCTTACGGAAACCCAATCCCAGAGTAAAAATTGAATTCGTAGTGTTCACCTGTTGTGGTGATGATATATGGAACGACAGCCCCACAACTGAAACCAATATCAATCTTTACATAGGGAACCGCGTTCGACTAATCCACATCGTGAAAAGCACAAGATCTCAGCTCGATTCCTTCCATGACATCCCCCACAAGATCACCCTATCGGAACACCTGTTCCCAGGCAGTCAAAACCCTGACAGACCCATAACCCAGTTACGCACCGAAAAATCGAACACAATCACAAAAATGGTCATTACTGCAAAGTTCAGTACGAGAGGTACACCGTAGCGCGGCCACCACGACAAGCCGTGCCTAATCTCATCCAGCATTGCTGACTGCCGCTGCAAGGCTTCAAGCCGCCGAGACAGCTGACTCAGCTCTTCTCCCTGTGCACGCAAGAGGGACTTCAACTCACCTCTCGCCACATCGGCAGCCTCGACCTGGTTTATCAGGCTTACCAGCCGAGAGGACAGCACATCGACATCCGAACCGATCATCCTCATTCGCTGCACGCTCAGGCCAACCGCGCCATCGTCACGCATGAGCTCGTGAAGCATTCCACGGGTAGAGTCTTGGATCAGCGTGACCAGATTCAGTAACCCTGGCTCGTCAGGACTCGCACGCTGGGGGTCTCCTACCAGGATTTCAATGAGTTTCTCGGTACGAGTCATGAGCTCATGCACATCCCCCAGGAGAAACTCATAGAAAACCGCAGCGCGTGCTCGCTGATCCATTTTGCTCACTCCATGATCAATGCAAAAACGCGATCCAGGTTACGGTTGGCGGCTCTTGCCAGAGCCTGGATAACCAGCATGTCGCCCACATGAGCATAACGCTTCGGATCATCCTCACGACGCATGCTGCGCAGTTCTGCACGATAGTCATGCTGGTCTGCCAAGGCGGCCGCCATCGTCAACCTCTTCGCCGCCAACATGTCATAGACTTCGTTCTCGAAGACGGCAAGCTGAGGGCTCGC
Source organism: Pseudomonas sp. A-1 (assembly GCF_004801855.1). Classification (GTDB taxonomy): domain Bacteria; phylum Pseudomonadota; class Gammaproteobacteria; order Pseudomonadales; family Pseudomonadaceae; genus Geopseudomonas. Next base: position 45,717 of record NZ_SSTC01000032.1, read on the forward strand.
CATACAAAGTCTCTCCTTTTGGCTGAAGGAAACCAGTGGTGCGAACTGCTCCTCAACATCATCGCCAGCTCTATTGAAAACGATGCGGATCCGATCCTGTGAGACACCCAATCCGGCCAGAGTACGCACGGCTCTGATCGCCTCCTTGAACTCTCTCGTTCCAGCCAAAACCGGAATCACAAAGCGATCAATCTCAGCCTGAACACCATCAAACTTGACAAGCCCATTCATAAACTCTTCGGCATTCGATGCTCCGACATCGATAATCGCGCCATCCGCGGCCAACAGCTGCTTATAAAGGGTCGAAAATCGCTCACCATCAATCTTCTCTACATCAACCCCAAGGGATCCCGCGGTCTCATTGACCGTTTCTACCGCAAAGAAGCTGGCACCCGGCATCCGTGGGGAGCAGCCATGTGCCGCGATCGTTGATTTTCCATTGCTACCCGCAAGGCTAAAGAGACACAAGTTCGCCATACACCCGGCGGCGGCAAAAACTGAGTGCAACACCTGACCTTTCCGGTACGGTGTTGCCATGTCTTACCACGAACTCAGCATTG
>NZ_SSTC01000002.1 GCF_004801855.1 Pseudomonas sp. A-1
CAGTCACTGGCCGACGAGAACGCCCGGCTCAAGCGGCTGTTGGCCGAACAAGCCGAGGAGCTGGCCATCGTAAAAAAGGTCGCCGCGTACTTTGCCAAGAGCCTCAAGTGAAGTACGCCTTCATGAGAGCGCACGCCTTGCTGTTCCCGGTGAAAACCATGTGCCGCGTGCTGGGCGTGGCCCGCAGTGGCTTCTACGCTTGGTGCTCACGCAAGACGTCGATGCGCCACCAGCGGAGGATTGAGCTGGATCGGCAGGTCGCGCAGGCATACAGCGCACGCAAAGGGCGCAGCGGGGCTCCACGGCTGTGCCACGACCTGCGAGACGCCGGGCTGCCCTGCAATCGCAAGACAGTTGCCGCTTCGATGCAACGGCAAGGACTGCGTGCCAGGGCCGCCAAGAAGTTCAAGGCCACCACCAACTCCCGCCACTCGCTGCCGGTGGCAGAGAACCTGTTCAAGCAGGATTTCACTGCATTGGCACCGAATCAGAAATGGGTGGGCGACATCAGTGTGCCGCAGCAAGCGGCGTAAGAGATGAGGGTATGGCCCCTCGCCATCAGCTTGCAGGAGCGGGTGGCAAACCACCGCAAGCGGCTTGGGTCAAAAGCCTCGGTCGTGAGCGTTGCGGAAAAGGCGCCCAAAGGCGTCAGGTGTGAACCCGGAAGGCGAACAACCGTGAACTGCCGTTCAAGTGTCGAAACTACTCAGATGACATCGAAACCGGGGAGTGATGTTGCTCCGGGAGAGGCTGGGACGAAACTTGCTTACGGGCCCAGCGGTGTCCGGCATAGAGGCAGCGCGAGCCGGGTTCGGGCTCTTGCGTTGAACTGCGGGAACCTTCGGTGGCGATGGCAAGGGAAAGGCGCAAGCCCGCAAGGCGAGGCCGACAGTACCGATGCGCCACCAAGGGGCGGAGCGGCTCGTAGTAGTGATGAAGTCGCTGTAATGGCGAGGGAGCGAAGGGGCCGCATCATCCAGTCATTCGAATGCGCCAACTGCGTGAGCAGGAGGAGCCCATTCGCATGACAAAGCCGTATGAAATTCCCAAGGCATGGATCTGGGAAGCGTATCAGCGTGTCAGGGCCAACAGAGGTTCAGCTGGCGTCGATCAGGAGTCGATCGAGCAGTTCGAACGTCGGCTGGGCGATAACCTGTATGTCGTTTGGAACCGGTTATGTTCCGGCAGCTACCTTCCGCCGCCGGTGAAAGGCGTGCCGATTCCGAAGAAAGCAGGGGGTGTGCGCCTGCTCGGAGTGCCCACCGTGGCGGACCGGGTGGCGCAAGCCGTGGTCAAGGGTGTATTGGAACCGATCCTGGAGCCGATCTTTCACCGCAACTCCTACGGCTACCGCCCAGGGCGTTCTGCGCTCGATGCGGTGGCGATGGTGCGGCAGCGGTGTTGGGAATACGACTGGGTCATCGAGTTCGACATCAAGGGACTGTTCGACAACATCGACCATGAGTTGCTGATGCGGGCGGTCCGAAAGCACTGTCAGAATCCATGGGTGCTGCTGTATATCGAGCGCTGGCTCAAGGCACCGATGGAAATGGCGGATGGACAGCGGGTAGAGCGGACACGAGGCACGCCGCAAGGTGGCGTCATCAGCCCGCTGCTGGCCAACCTGTTCATGCACTATGCCTTCGACCGCTGGGTGACCGAGCATCTGCGCAGCGTACGTTTCTGCCGCTACGCCGATGACGGGGTGATCCACTGTAAAAGCCAGGCGCAGGCGGAATATGTCTTGCGCCGACTGGCCGCCCGGTTCGGTGAGTGTGGGCTGGAGCTGCATCCGGACAAGACGCGGATCGTCTACTGTCGGGGTATCAATCGTCCGGACGACCATCCGGTCATCCAGTTCACGTTTCTTGGCTACACGTTCCGTCCGCGCAAGGCGGTGGACAAGCATGGCCGGGTCTATGTGAACTTTGCTCCGGCAGTCAGCCGCGATGCCCTGCGGGCAATGCGGCAGACTATCCGGGGCTGGCATCTCCAGCTTCAGTGCGACCGACAACTCGGCGACCTGTCTCGCCGGTTCAATCCAGTCTTGCGTGGCTGGTTGAACTATTACGGACGCTTCTATGGCTCGGCAATGGCCGATGTCTGGAAACACCTGAACGCTTATCTGGCGCGGTGGCTAATGCGCAAGCACAAGTCCCTGGCTCGTCATAAACGACGGGCCAGGGCAATGCTTGGGCGGTTGGCTGCCGCATGGCCTCGGGCTTTCGTACATTGGGAGCTGGGATATGCTCCTTCGGCTGGATGATGGGAGCCGGATGAGTCGAGAGGCTCACGTCCGGTTCTGCGAGGGGCTGGGGGTGAAATTCCCCTGGTCTACTCACCCTTACCTGCACACCGAGGAAGGTTGGCTGTATCTGGCGGTGGTCATCGACCTGTATGGCCGATCCGCGCGGCGGTTTCCACCGCCCAGCGTTGCAGGCGGGTCAGGCGTTCCGGCGTATTGGCCTGGTAACGCTGCGCCGCCAACAATCGTCAGGCCGCGGGGTGCAGGCGCGTCGCCAGCGCCGTGCGGCGGATCACCAGCTTCTCCAGCTCGGCCACGCAGAACACCAGCAGGCCGGCGCCCAGCACCTTGAGCCACTCCAGCGGGGTCAGCCCGGCCGAGCCGAAGATCCCCTGCATGAACGGCGCGTAGGTGAAGGCCAGTTGCAAGGGGATGCAGGCGGCGATGGCCAGCAGCACGTAGCGGTTGCCGAGCAGGCCGCCGCGGCCGAGCACCGGGGCGAAGATGAAGCGGCTGTTGAGCAGGTAGAACATCTCCGCCACCACCACCGCGTTGACCGCCATGGTCCGCGCCGTCTCCAGGCTGGTGCCGGCGGCCAGCTCCCAGAGGAACAGGCCGAGCGCGCCGGTCATCATCAGCACCGAGACCATCAGCACCCGCCAGACGAAGAAGCCCGACAGCAGTGCCTCGCCCACCGGCCGCGGGCGGCGGCGCATGATGCCGCGCTCGGCCGGCTCGAAGGCCAGTGCCAGGCCCAGGGTGCTGGAGGTGACCATGTTGATCCACAGCACCTGCGCGGGGGTGAGCGGCAGGGCCAGCTCGAAGAGGATGGCGGCGATCACCACCAGCGCCTCGCCGCCGTTGGTGGGCAGCATGAACAGGATGAACTTCCTGATGTTGTCGTAGACCGCGCGGCCCTCGCGAACCGCGCTGGCGATGGTGGCGAAGTTGTCGTCGGCCAGCACCATGTCGGCGGCCTCCTTGGCCGCCTCGGTGCCCTTGAGGCCCATCGCCACGCCGACGTCGGCGCGCTTGAGCGCCGGGGCGTCGTTGACGCCGTCGCCGGTCATCGCCACCACCTGGCCGTCGTCCTGCAGCGCCTGTACCAGGCGCAGCTTGTGCTCGGGGCTGGCGCGGGCGAACACGTCCACTTCCATCGCCACCCGGCGCAGGGCGGCATCGTCCATCAGCGCCACCTCGGCGCCGGTGAGCGCCGGCTTGCCCACGCCGATGGCCAGCTGCGCGCCGATGGCGCGGGCGGTCTCGGCATGGTCGCCGGTGATCATCTTCACGCGGATGCCGGCCAGGTGGCAGTCGGCGACGGCGCGCATGGCCTCCTCGCGCGGCGGGTCGATGATGCCGACCAGGGCCAGCAGCACGAAGCCGGATTCGGTGTCGGCGAACGCCAGCCGCTCGCGCTGCGGGGCGGCGCGCTTGCAGGCCAGGGCGAGCAGGCGCAGGCCCTGGGCCGCGGTGTCGGTGGCCATGCGCCGCCAGTAGTCGACCTCCAACGGCCGCTCGCCGTCGAGGTCGAGCTGCGCCACGCACATGTCGAGCACCCGCTCCGGCGCGCCCTTGACGAACAGCCATGGCTCGTCGTCTCCGTCGCGGTGGTAGGTGGCCATGAAGCGGTGCTGCGACTCGAAGGGAATCGAGTCGAGGCGCGGCCAGGCCTCCTCGCCCAGCTGCTGGGTGAAGCCGGTCTTGCCGCCGAGCACCAGCAGGGCGCCTTCGGTGGGATCGCCCTCCACGCGCCACAGCTGGTCTTCCTCGCGCAGGCGGGCGTCGTTGCACAGCACGCCGGCGCGGATCGCCATGGCCAGCGACGGATAGTGCGCGGCCTCGACGATGCGCCCGTCGAGGCTCATGTCGCCCACCGGCGCATAGCCCACGCCGCCGACGGCGAACACGTGGCCGGCGCAGACCACGCGCTGCACGGTCATCTCGTTGCGGGTCAGGGTGCCGGTCTTGTCCGAGCAGATGGTGGTGACCGAGCCCAGCGCCTCCACCGCCGGCAGGCGGCGGACGATGGCGTTGCGCCGGGCCATGCGCTGCACGCCGAGGGCGAGGGTGACGGTCATGATCGCCGGCAGGCCCTCGGGGATCGCCGAGGCGGCGAGGGCGACCACCATCATGAACATTTCCGCCGGCGCATGGCCGCGCCACAGGGTGCCGAGCACGAAGGTGGCGGCCGACAGCGCCAGGATGGCCAGCGCCAGCATGCGGCCGAAGCGGTCGACCTGGCGCAGCAGCGGCGTGCTCAGATTGCGGATGGCGGAGAGCATCTGGTTGATCTTGCCGAGTTCGGTGGCCGCGCCGGTGCCCACCACCAGGCCGCTGGCCTGTCCGTAGACCACCAGGGTGCCCGACCAGGCCATGCCGTGGCGGTCGCCCAGCGGGGCGTCGGCGGCCACGCTGGCGGCGCTCTTCTCGACCGGCAGCGACTCGCCGGTCAGTGCGGCCTCCTCGACGCGCAGTTCCTTGACCTCGACCAGGCGCAGGTCGGCCGGCACGCGGTCGCCCGAGGCGAGCAGCACCAGGTCGCCGGGGACCAGGTCGGCGGCGTCGATCTCGCGGCGCTGGCCGTCGCGGACCACGGTGGCGTGCGGCGAGAGCATGGCGCGGATGGCGTCCAGCGCCGATTCCGCCTTGCCTTCCTGGATGAAGCCGATGATGGCGTTGACCAGCACCGCCAGCAGCAGCACGCCGGTGTCGACCCAGTGGCCGAGGATGGCGGTGATCACGGCGGCGGCGAGCATCACGTACAGCAGGATGTTGTGGAACTGCAGCAGAAGGCGCAGCAGCGGGCCGCGCTTCTTCGGTGGCGCCAGCCGGTTGGGCCCGTGGTGCGCCAGGCGCCGCCGGGCCTCGTCCTCCGACAGGCCGGCGAGGCCGGTCTGCAGGGCCTGCTCGATCTGCGCTCGCGACAGGGTATGCCAGGCAGGTTGCGCGGCTTCCTGGGGGGATGGGGTCGGGTGATCGGTCATTGATCCGTCCTGTTCCGAGTTCCGTCGTGGGCAGGATAGGCCTGGCAATCCGGCAATTCCCTGCAGGATATGTGTGATCTTGTTTCGCGATCGTGTCGACGACCGCTACGGAAGGCGTGGCTGAGGGCGAGTCCCCGGGCACGGTTTGCCGAGCCCGGTTATAACTACAGGTCTCATCGTTCTAAACGCTTATGACAAAAAGCCGTTATTCTCCCGCGCAATTTGCGATGGGCTTGAGTTCGCTCTGCAGGGGTGATGATGGATTCGGCGATTTTCGGTTTCGTGTTTGCAGGCCTGGCGGTCGGCTTCATCGTCGGCATGACCGGCGTTGGCGGCGGTTCGCTGATGACGCCCATCCTGCTGTGGTTCGGCATCAATCCGGCTACCGCGGTGGGCACCGACCTGCTGTACGCGGCGATCACCAAATCCAGCGGCGTGCTGGTGCACGGCAAGAACAGGAACATCGACTGGGCCATCACCGGCTGGCTGGCGCTCGGCAGCGTGCCGGCCGCGGCGCTGACGCTGCTGTTCCTGCACAACCTGCATGCCGACCCGCAGGCCCTGAATGCGCTGATCAAGCAGGCGCTGGGCTTCGTCCTGCTGCTGACCGCGCTGGCGATCCTGTTCAAGAAGCAGCTGCTGGCCTTCGCCAGCCGGCATGCCGGCGACCACTACCAGCTCAGCCCGCCGACGCTGAATGCGCTGACGGTCGTCACCGGCGTGATCCTCGGCGTGATGGTGACGTTGACCTCGATCGGCGCCGGCGCGCTGGGCACGGTCGCCCTGTTCATGCTCTACCCGTTCCTGCCCACCCGCCGCCTGGTCGGCACGGAAATCGCTCACGCGGTGCCCCTGACCCTGGTCGCCGGCCTGGGTCATGCCGGCATGGGCAGCATCGACTGGCAGCTGCTGGGCTACCTGCTGGTCGGCTCGCTGCCGGGCATTTATATCGGCAGCCATCTGACCGGGCGGATTCCCGAGCATCTCCTGCGTCCGTGCCTGGCGATCATGCTGTCCCTGATCGGCTACAAGCTGGCGTTCTGAGCCAGTCCCCCCGGCCTGCGCGGCCGGCAGGGCAAGCCAACGATGGGCGAAGCACCTTGCGGTGTCTTCGCCCATCGCGTTTCTGGCGGGCTTACAGGCTGAATTCGCCTTCCGCGGCGATGGCTTCCAGCGCCAGGCGCGGGCTGGGGGTTTCGCGGGCCTGCAGCGGCTCGGGCAGGCTGGCGGCGTCGCCGCGCTTGCCGACGGCGACCATGGCATGGACCTCGTAGCCGTCCGGGATCTTCAGCTCGCGGCGCGCCAGTTCCTTGTCGAAGCCGGTCATTGCGTGGGTGTGCCAGCCGGCCAGGTGCGCCTGCAGGGCGAAGAAGCCCCAGGCAGCGCCGGTGTCGAAGGCGTGCGAGGGGGCGGGCTGTTCCTCGCTCTTGCCCGGCGCCACGAAGCTGGTCTTCGAGACGATCACCAGCAGCGCCGAGGCGTGCTGCGCCCAGCCGCGGTTGAACTCGACCAGCAGGCTCAGGTAGCGCGGCCAGTCGGCGCTGTCGCGGCGCGCGTAGAGGAAGCGCCAGGGCTGCGAATTGTAGGCCGAGGGCGCCCAGCGCGCAGCCTCGATGAAGCCGAGCAGGGTGGTTTCGGGGATGTTCTCGCCGGTGAAGGCGCGCGGCGACCAGCGCTTGATGAACTGCGGGTCGATGGCATGGGTGGCGACGCGGGAATTGTCGGTCATGGCTCCTGGATCCTTACTATCCGTTGATTGAAAACCTACCCTTATAATTCGATGGCCTGACTTTGGTAACCCGTTGCGGATTTTTCCGGGCCTTCGCCCGCGGCGGAGACTCCCCAGCCAGGTGCGCCTCGGCGGCAGCGACCTGTAGTCGACCGGCCGCGGCGTGGTTTACTGCGCCAGCCAGCCCGTCGCAACGTGCTTCGCGGGCCCATGGAGAATCCGCCCGATGCTTCGCCCCTTCGTGTCCGCTCTGCTGTCGTTGCTGATCACCGCTCCGCTGTTCGCCGGGCAGGTCGAGCGCCAGCCCCTGTTCGACTTCGTCAGCCCCGATGAGGCGGTGCAGCTCGCTACCCACAATGCCGCCCTGCCGGCACCCGCCGCCGAGGTCACGGCGCAGGGCGAGGCGCTGCGCCGGCTGACCTTCGCCGCGGGCGAGGTGGCGAGTGTGCGCCTGGCGCCGCAGGCGGGGAGCTGGGACTGGTCGCAGGCCGGCGCGATGAGTCTGCGCCTGCAGAATGCGATGGACTGGGCGCTGACCATCGACGTGAAGATCGAAAGCGCCGACGGCCAGGCGCTGGTCAGTCGCATCGCCCTGCCGGCCGGGCCGGCCCAGGAGCTGCTGGTGCCACTGCAGGCCAGCTCGCCGCGACAGCAGGGGATGCGCGCCGCGCCGCCGATGCCATGGGAGCACGGCGGCCAGCGCATCCTGCTGGCCACGCAGGTGGATGGCCAGCTCGAGCGCAACCGGGTGGTGGCGGTGACGCTTTCGCTGGATCATCCGCAAGCGCCGCAGAGCCTGCTGCTCGGCCAGTTCGGCGTGCGCGCCGGAACCGATCTCCAGCAGGCGGGCTATGCCGGCCTCGTCGACGGCTACGGCCAGTTCAGCCGCGGCCAGTGGCCCGGGAAGGTCGACAACGACGCCCAGCTGCGCGAAGCGGCCGCCGCCGAACGCATCCAGTTGCAGGGCTGGCTGGCCGGGCGCCCTCGCCAGGATCGCTACGGCGGCCTGCTGGACGGCCCCAGCTTCGTCGCCAGCGGCTTCTTCCGCACCGAGAAGCGCGACGGCCGCTGGTTCCTGGTCACTCCGGAGGGCCATCCGTTCTATTCGCTCGGCGTCAATGCGCTCAGCGCGGCGCAGAGCGCGACCTACGTCGAGGGCCGCGAGGCCATGTTCGCCGACCTGCCGGCGGCCGGCAGCGCCCTGGCCGGCTGGTACGGCAGCGACGACAGCCGGCGCGGCACCGGCGCCAGCCGCGACCTCGGCTTCGCCCACGGGCGCTGGTTCGACTTCTACCGCGCCAACCTGCAACGCAGCTATGCCGAGCCGCGCTGCAGCAGCCCGGCGCCCGCCGCCGCGGCGGACTGCAGCGCCTTCGACGCCCGGCGCTGGACGACGCACACCCTCGACCGCCTGCAGGCCTGGGGCTTCAACACCATCGGCAACTGGAGCGATGCCGCCCTGGTGGAGGCCCGTCGGGTGCCCTACACCCTGCCACTGCTTATCAGCGGCGACTACGCGGTGGTCAGCACCGGCCTCGACCTGTGGGGCGGCATGCCCGATCCGTTCGATCCCCGCTTCGCCGCGGCTGCCGAGCGTGCCGTGCAGGTCGCCAGCCGTGGCCATCGCGACGATCCCTGGCTGATCGGCTACTTCGCCGACAACGAACTGGCCTGGATCGGCAGCGGCGATCCGCTGCGGGCGCGCTACGCGCTGGCGCTGGGCACCCTGCGCCTCGGTCCGGAGTCGCCGGCCAAGCGCGCCTTCGTCGAGCAGTTGCGCGGCCAGTACGCCAGCGTCCGGCAGCTGGCGGCGGCCTGGGGCATCGCGCTGGCGGACTGGGGCGCTCTGGAGGGGGCCGGCTTCCAGGCGCCGCTGCCGCAGGAGGGCCGTCCGGCCATCGCGGAGGATCTGCAGCGCTTCCAGCGCCTGTACGCCGACCGCTACTTCCGCACCGTCGCCGCGGCGCTCGAGGCGCAGGCGCCCAACCACCTGCTGCTGGGCGGGCGTTTCGCCGGCACCACGCCGGAGGCGGTGGCCTCCTGCGCGCAGTACTGCGACGTGCTGAGCTTCAACTTCTACACCCGCGAGCCACAGCATGGCTACGACTTCACCGTGCTGCGCGCGCTCGACAAGCCACTGCTGGTCACCGAGTTCCACTTCGGCTCGCGCGACCGCGGGCCGTTCTGGGGCGGCATGCAGGAGGTCTGGGTCGAGGAGCAGCGCGGTCCGGCCTATGCGCACTACCTGGAGCGGGCGCTGGCCGAGCCGAGCATCGTCGGCCTGCACTGGTTCCAGTACCTGGACCAGCCGGTGACCGGGCGCCTGCTCGACGGCGAGAACGGCCACCTGGGCCTGGTGGCGATCACCGACCGGCCCTGGCAGGGCTTCGTCGAGGCGGTGCGCCAGGCCAACCTGGCAGTCACCGCGCGCCTGCTGGGTCACTAGAGAACTATGCCCACCAGCTTCTTCAGCAGTTCTTCGAGCGGCATGACGGTGAGCAGCAGCGGCACCACCGGCAACAGCGTCGCAAACGCGAGGCGCATGATGACATCCCTGGTGACCGGGGCGATGCGCATCTCCTGCACCACTGCAAAGCTGTTGCCAAGATCGGCAAGCGACTGGATATCGCCGCTGCCCACCAGCGGCTCATCGGCCGGAGCGCCACCGCGCAGCCATTTGTTGTCGAAGTCGCGCACGTAGTTCATCGCCAGACCGCCGTATTCGCGCAGGCCGATGCGCTTGGCGTTGGCCAGTTGCGCCGAAAAGACGAACAGCGGGGCAATGACCAGGCACTCGACGAAGATCACCACCATGGCGATCTCGGCCTTGAAAGCCGGCAGCCTGGAGCCGACGTAGAAGATCCGGTTGGCCAGCATCCCGGCCAGCAGCGCGCCGTGCGCCAGCGCCAGCGGCATGAAGGCGTAGGCCGAGTTGGCGAGGAAGCCCAGGCCGCCGACCCGGTCCGGATGGGTGGGTACCAGGTTCAGCTCGATGCGCGATACCTGCCAGAGAAAGCGCATCCAGATGAACAGGCGGAAGAACCAGCGGATCAGCAGGAACTGGAAGATCGGCACGCTCACGTAGCCGTACCAGATCCCGGCCAGCGACAGATCGAATCCCGAAGCGGTCGGCACCGTATACCAGGTGGCGGTATCGAGGACGGCGGCGCTGCGCCATACCACCAGCACGCCAACCCCGTAGACGAAGGCGATGAGCAGCACCTCGGCGATCACCGAGTTGCGCAGGCGCATGGCGGAGGCAATGGCGGCCTCGAATCTCGTCGTCGCAGCTTCGGGGACCAGCCGGCGCTCGAGGAACTGCCTGACTACCGGACGGATACGCTGATGGACGATCAGCTCGGCGCCGATCAGCAACGGCATCGCCACTAGGAAGCGGATATGCACGTCGAAGTCCATCAGAAAGGGGATGGCCACCCCGCCGCCCAGCAGTCGTCCCTCGAGCGCCGAGAGCAGCAGCAGCGGCAGCCAGGCCAGCAGCGCGATGAAGAGGATGCGTTTCTGCGCCAGTTCGAGCGCGTCGCCGGACAGCCGCGCGCGGCGGAACAACTGGAACAGCGGGCCGCCGAGAACCAGCGAGAAGTCGGCCGGATCACTGGTGAATCGTTCAGGCGCTGTCGGCTGGTCGGGTGCAGTCTTCATTCCGGCTACCATGGCGGAGTCAATGTCCCTGACTGGCCCGTCAGGGCGGGGAGCCTTGCCCGGACAGTCCTGCTTGCCGGCCCGGAGCGCCCGGCGCGGTGTCCCCCGTTTCACGATAGACGATGAAGTCCGGGCCGGCGGCCGGCGACCTCCTGATCGCCAGCCGCTGGCGGTGTTCGCCTCGTCGCTGGCCGGCGTGGCGACCAGCATCAGTCATCCGGGCAAGACCTCGTCCCGCGGAGTGCCAGTGGAAACCCTAGCCAGCCTGGGCATCCACGATGGCTCCGTGCGCGTCTCGGGACGATTGTTCAGATCCACGCAGCAGGCGTGGCTGCGCTCTCGTCACCCGGCCTGCAGCTCGAGGTGCTGCGGGGCGATCTCGCCGTCGCTGACCAGCAGGGCGAAGTGGATGACGCTTTCCAGTTCGCGGGTGTTGCCGGGCCAGGCATGGCGCTCCAGCACCTGCTGCGCCGCCAGGCCCAGCGTCGGCGCCGGCAGGCCGAGCCGCTGGGCGTGTACGCCGAGGAAGTAGCCGGCCAGCGGCAGGATGTCGCCCGGCCGCTGGCGCAGCGGCGGCAGTTCCAGGCTGCCATCGGCCAGGTAGTCGATCAGGCGCTGGTCGAACTTGCCCACCGCTGCCGCGCGGCTCAGGTCGAAGCTGGTGGCGGCCACCAGGCGCACGTCCACCGGATTGGCTTCCCGCGCACCGACGCGCAGCACCTCGCGGGTTTCCAGGGCGCGCAGCAACTGCCCCTGCAGCTTCAGCGGCAGATCGCCGATCTCGTCCAGATAGAGGGTGCCGCCGTGCGCCGAGCCGAACCAGCCGGCGCGGCTGCTCGCGGAGCCGTTGTGGACACCCGGCACGTGGCCGAACAGTTCGGCCTCGGCGTGCTGCGGGCTGAGGCTGGCGCAGTTGAGGGCGACGAACAGGCCGGGCCGGCCGCTGGCGCGGTGGATGTGGTGGGCCAGCAGTTCCTTGCCGGTGCCGGTTTCGCCGCGGATCAGCAGCGGCTGGCCGCCGGGAGCGAGGCGCTTGACCTCCTGGTACAGCGCCTGGGAGCGCGGGTCGACGAACACCAGCGCCTTGGCGCGGATGCTCAGCGGGCTGCGCTCGGCGTCGCTGAAGGTCAGCACGGGTTGGGCGAGCGGGTTGTCGGATGGCATGGCGGACTCCGGGCCGGGGTGCGCGCCGGCCGTTCAGGACGAGGGGAGGCCCGCCGCGCGGGCTTCAGGCCAGGCGGCGGGCATGCTGTTCGATCAGGTTCTGCAGGCGGAAGAGGTGGGCGAAACCCTGCTCCCACTGGCGGTGGCCGGACTTGACGTTGATGTGCCCGGCGCCGGCCAGCAGAACCGGCTCGGCACCCCACTGGCGGGCCAGCTCCAGGGCGCGTGCCGGGGTGGCGGCGGGGTCGTTGTCCGAGCCGACCAGCAGGCTGGGGAACGGCAGCAGCTGGCGCGGGATGGGCGCGAAGTCCTGCAGCGCCTCGGGGCAGCCGGGGCGTTCGACGTCCGCCGGCGCCACCAGCAGCGCCCCCAGCACCTTGTCGCGCAGCGCCGGTGCCGCCTGGGCCGCCCAGTGGGCGAGGGTGACGCAGCCCAGGCTGTGGGCGATCAGGATCAGCCGCCGGGGCGCTGCCGCCACGTGGCAGTCGAGACTGGCGACCCAGTCCTCGCGACGCGGCTGCAGCCAGTCGTCCTGCTCGACCCGGCTGGCATCCGGCAGGCTGCGCTGCCAGTGACTCTGCCAGTGTTCGGCGGGGGAGCCCTGCCAGCCGGGCAGGATCAGGTAGTGGACGGCGTGACGGCGCATGGGCTGGCCCTCGTGGAGGCTGTGGACCCGTGCAGTCTAGGTAGCGGATGAAATATTGTTAAGTAATAAAAAATTATTTATCTATTCTATATGGTTATTTTTTTGTGACTCAACCATGCCCCGGCCGATGGCGGTGGGGCGCCAGCAGCCAGTGCTGATCCTTGCCCTGCAACCGCTGCATGCCGTTCTGCAGCCAGTGGCTGGCGGCCTTCTCCGCCCGCTGGATGAGTTCTGCGGTGTGCGAGAAGTCGAAGGTGTTGATGGCCAGCGGGCACAGGGGCGGCAGCACGACCAGTTCGCAGCGCTGCGCGAAGCGGTCGACGTCGGCCAGCAACTGGCGCATGGCCAGCAGGTTGATGGCGTGCAGGGCGATGGCCAGCGCGCCGTGGGGTGGCTCCTGCAGCGCACAGGGCGTGCCGGTGGGCAGGATCAGCACGCGGGTCGCCCCCAGTTCGATCGCTGCGGAAATCGGCGTGTTGCTGGCGATGCCGCCGTCCATCAGCGGCCGGCCGTCGATGACCACGCTGGGAAACACTGCCGGGATGGCCGCACTGGCGAGCAGGGCATCGGCGGCATCGCCGGTGGAGAGGATGACTTCCCGGCCGTCCAGCGCATCGGTGGCAACCACGTGGCAGGGCAGCGCGGCGTCTTCCAGGTTGCGGTAGGGCAGGCGCGTGGCGATCAGGGCGCGCAGCGGGTCGGGCTGCGCCAGAAAGTCGCGCCGGCCGAGCAGGCAGAGCAGGGTGTCGCTGGTCGACAGCGGGAAGACATCGCTGCGGCGCAGGTCCAGCCAGATGCGCTCGAGCTGCGCGACGCCGCTTTCGTCGGGTGCGGCGGCATAGTAGGCGGCGTTGATGGCTCCCACCGAGGCGCCGACCACCAGGTCGGGGGTAATGCGCGCGCGACACAGCGCCTTGAGCATGCCGACCTGCACGGCGCCGAGGCTGCCGCCGCCGGCCAGCACGAAGGCGGTCTTCGGCGCGCCCATGAGGTTTCAGGGCAACAGGCTGGGCCAGATGCCGATGTTCGGTGGCAGCGGGCAGTGGTGGACATGGTCGCCGGTACACCCCTGTGCGAGCGGACCGCTGGCCGCGCTCTGGGCCTGGCCGCCGGCGACAAGGGCGACCCCCACGATCATGGCACCCAGCAGCCAGGGATAGGCATCAACCTTGACCTTCATGGCACGCCCCTTCGGTAGCGGTCAGGGAGTGCGGTCCGTGCATGCGGGGCAGAAAGCCGGCCTGCGGTTTCTGTCCCGGGCGTGGCGTGGGCGGAGCGGCCGTGGCCACGGATCCTCACAGGCTGAGCTTAGCCCAGCCCATCCGGGGCGGCATGGCGAGGGGAGGGGCGCTGCCCAGGCGGCAGGCTGGCCGGCAGTCCCGGAGCGCGTGGCGCTCCGGGAGCCTATCGGGCTGACGGGTCAGCGGGAGGCGGAGGACAGGCTGCGCACGCCATCGACCAGCACCTTGCCGTCGACGCCGCTGGCGTCCTTGATCCAGGCATCGGCGACGCCGGCAGTGGCGTCCTGCATGGCCTTGTAGGCGGCGGCGTCGATGGCCACCAGGCCTTCGGCCGGGGTGGCGCTGCGGGCGGCGTCCATCGCCTTGTCCCAGGCGGTGGCGAAACGGTCGTTCAGCGCCGGGCCGCTGTTGCGGTCGATGATTTCCTGCAGGTCCTTGGGCAGGCTGGCGAACTTGTCCTGGTTCATCAGCATGGTCAGCACGGTGTAGCCGAAGGCGTTTTCGCCAGCCGGGGTGGCGCTGTGGTACTGGGTCACCTCGTTGAGCTTGGTGGCCGGGACCACTTCCCAGGAGGCCAGGGCGCCGTCGACCACGCCCTTGGAGATGGCTTCGGTCATCTGCGCCGGCGGCATGCTCACCGGGGTGACGCCGAGGGCTTCCAGGGTCTTGGCGGCGGTGCGGCTGGAGGCGCGCAGCTTCAGGCCCTTGAGGTCCTCGAGGGTCTTCACCGCCTTGCCGCGGGTGTGCAGGTCCATGCCGCCGTCGCCGAACACGGAGAGCACCTTGTAGCCCTTGAAGTCGTCCTTGGCATACTGCTCGTAGAACTTCCAGATGATGTCGTTACCGGCCTTGCCGCCGTAGGGCAGCATGAACGGCAGCTCGAGGGCCTCGACGCGCGGGAACTTGCCGGCGGAGTAGGCCGGGGCGGTCCAGACGATGTCGGCCACGCCGTTGCGCGCCATGTCGGCCAGCTTGGCGGGGGTGCCGCCCAGCTGCATCGACGGGTACAGCTGGCACTTCAGGCGGTCGTTGGACTCCTGGCGCAGCTGTTCGCACCACGGCTCGATGATGTTGACCTGGGCGTTGGAGGTGGACGGCAGGAAGTGCGCAACCTTCAGGGTATAGCTGTCGGCGGCCTGGGCGGCGCCGGCGGCGCCGATGGCGAGGGTGAGGGCTGCGAGCTTGAGGGTTTTCATGGAAGGAGGCTCCCGTTCTTGTTGTGGCTGGATTGTTAACATTTCAATCAAGGGGTTGCACGTGTTTTTTGAAGCGTTTTCACGCTTGCGCGGCGCGCCTGCATTCGCGGCAAGGCGCTGCCCGTGCGTGCCCGGCGACGCTGGCCGGCCATGCGGCATGGTCCGCGGGGATGGCGTCGGCCGCGACTTTCCGTGATCCCGCGACGCTACCTGAGCGATTGGCGTTGCGCACCGCGCAAAAGCTGACCCAGGTCAACGCCAGCTCCGATCCCGCGGAAAAGCCGCGCAATCAGGCGAGAAACGAGACGGCGCCGGCGGCGAGGCACGGCTGCGGCGCGGTCACTTCTTCTGCTCGTCGGCCAGTTCGGCCGCGGGATCGCTCCGCTGGCGAGGGCGGGCAAATAGGTCGAGAATGGCCGCCTGATGCGCGCCCGGCAATCGGCGCGCGCGACCACGGTCAGCCCCGGCAGGGGCCAAGCGGAAGGACAGCATGGACAAGATATGGCAACAGATGTGCACGGCGGCCGGTATCGACCCGCAGCGGCGGCTGGCGGCGCGCCGGGCGATCCTCGAGGACGCCCAGGCGCTGGAGTGCACCCTCTACCGCCCCGACGAGAATGACCCGGATGCCGAGGAGGAGGATCTGGGCGAGGCCCGCGTCCTGCTGGTCGGGCCGTTCCAGGCACCGGAGCACTGGGAGGCCGCGGAGCGCGAGGCATTCTTCGGCGACGACGATCCGGCACTGTTCGTCACCGCGCTGATCGAGTGCGAGGCCGAGCCCGGCTCCGCTGCCTTCTTCCTCGCCGAGGAGGGCGACTACCTGGCGGCGATGACCGGCCAGGGCGAGGTGGCGATGTATTACGTCCACGACTGTGCCGAGGACGACCACGGCCGGCGTTGCGTGCTGATCCGCGACGACCAGCCGCTGGATTGAGCGGCGCGCCTCAGTGGCGCAGCAGATAGGTCTCGTCGTCGGCCTGGACCTGTTCGAACACCCACTGCCAGTAGCCCAGCAGGGTGGCGCCGCCATTGATCGCGTGCAGCCACTGGGCGCGGGAGAAGTGCGGGTGTTCGGCGTGCCGGTGGCCGGCCGCGTACTTGTCCTGCAGCTCGTTGGGCGAGCAGCGGAAGTCGTTGAGATCGTAGGGAGAGGCCTTCCTCAGGGCTATCGTGCGGCCAGTGAGCGAGATGAACATGGCTGGGCTCCTTGCGGTTTGCTTCGATGACTGTCGCCCCGGCGGGCGCCGGGACGGAGGGCGGACAGGCCCTCCGGCTTCCGGATTACTGTATATGCGTACAGTTAAAAATCAAGCATTCCTGCATGCGGAAACGACAGACCCCGGCGCAGGCCGGGGTCTGTGTGGCGTCACCCGGGGAGGGTGGCGGGGGGTGATGTGTTGCTTCAGTGCACGAGCTGCTCGAACAGGTAGTCGGGCAGCGGGTCGATCACGATGCTCTGGCCCCGGTAGTTGGCCTTCACCTCGTCCCTGGCGATCACGCCGTGCGGCAGGCGCGTGTCGTCGCCCAGTTGCTCGCGCGCGCGGTAGTCGATCAGGCAGCCGTCGGCTTCTACCCAGATATGGGGAGAGATCACCTTGCCGTCCAGTTCCACAGTTCCCAGCATTGCCCGATACGGAATCCGCTTCTCGGCGAGGCGCGTCACCACGAGGCGGCTCAGGCCGTCGCAGGCAGCCTTGGCGGAGTCCAGGTCATCGAGCAGGTTCTTTAGCTGGGGTTCGTTCATGAGGGGATTCCTCTGCTTGTCAAGGTGGCCCCATTTTAGACCAAGGTCTAATGCTCGTGAATAGGTTAACGACGGATTCGGGCGATTTTTTTGCGGCGCACAACGGTCGCTCGCTGCCCGGGGGCAGCCTGCGCCGACCTGCCGTGGGCTGGTCGGCGCCGGACAAGCGTACCTCAGTGGGGCTTGCTGCGCGTCGACTTGCGCCGGGCGGAGGCACCCTCGGGGCTCAGCAGGTGCAGGTAGTCCTGCAGGTAGTCCTGCAGGGTGGTGCTGATCGGCATGGCTCCGGTGGTTTCCTTGAGGGCGGCGGCGGCCTCCTTCTGCCAGGCGGATACCGCTTCCTGGGTCGCGGCGGAGAGCGAGCCGTGATTGCTCAGGGTGGTTTCCGCCAGATGCTGCACGGCGCGGGTCTGCAGCTGCAGGGCCTTCCAGTAGAGGTCGCTGGAGACCAAGGCCAGGCGGCTCCAGTCGCTGGCGTCGAGCATGCGCGTGGTGGCGTTCTCCAGTTCGGCGGCGCAGGTGTCGACCGCCCGGCTGCCGGCCTCGTTCCAGCGCAGGGCGTTTTCCCGCTGCAGGTCGCAGAGGCGGAAGGAGAACTGCAGATTGACCTTGTACAGCGTCAGGGCGGACTGGGCATCGAAATACATGGCGACTTCCCTCGGGGCTGAGGTGGGAGGAGGGGCGGCAGGCTACTTTTCACGCACGTACTGGCCGGGCGCGTCGTCGAGCGGCGGATAGCCGCGCTCGGGGGTGCCCAGCGCGGGTGGCGCGACGGGTGCCCCTGAGCGCTCCTGCAGCCAGGCCTGCCACTGCGGCCACCAGGAGCCCTCGTGGCGCGGTGCATTGGTCAGCCAGGCGTCGGGGGCCACGTAGGTGCCGCCGGCGGGGCGGTCCATGACCTGGTAGTGGCGCCGGGCCCGGCCCGGTTCGCTGACGATGCCGGCGTTGTGGCCGCCGCTGGTGAGCAGGAAGGTGATCGGCGCCGGCGTCAGGTAGTGCAGCTTGAACACCGAGCGCCAGGGAGCGACGTGGTCCTGGGTGGTGGCCACGCAGAAGATCGGCGTGTCGATGTCGCTCAGCGACACCGGGCGCCCGCCCACCGGGTAGCGTCCCTCGCTGAGGTCGTCGTTGAGGAACAGGCGGCGCAGGTACTGGGCGTGCATGCGGGCCGGCATGCGCGTGGCGTCGGCGTTCCAGGCCATCAGGTCGTTCATCGTGCCGCGCTCGCCCATCAGGTACTCGCCGACCATGCGCGACCACAGCAGGTCGTTGGAGCGCAGCAGCTGGAAGGCGCCGACCATCTGTCCGGCGGTCAGGTAGCCGGTTTCGCGCATCTGGGCCTCGAGCAGGCTGACCTGGCTCTCGTCGATGAACAGCGCCAGCTCGCCGGGCTCGGTGAAGTCGGTCTGCGCGGTGAACAGGCTGACCGAGGCGAGGCGCTCGTCGTTGTCGCGGGCCATGGCGGCGGCGGCGATCGACAGCAGGGTGCCGCCCAGGCAGTAGCCGGTGGCGTGCACCTTCTGGCCGGGGACTATGGCGTTGATCGCCTCGAGGGCGGCGAAGAAGCCGAGCTGCAGGTACTCGTCCATGCCCAGGTCGCCGTCCTCGGCGCCGGGGTTCTTCCACGACAGGCAGAACACCGTGTGGCCCTGGTCGACCAGGTACCTGACCAGCGAGTTGTGTGGCGACAGGTCGAGGATGTAGTACTTCATGATCCACGCCGGCACGATGAGGATCGGCTCGGGATGGACGGTACCGGTGGTCGGCGCGTACTGGATCAGTTCGATCAGGCGGTTCTTCAGCACCACCTTGCCGGGCGTCGTCGCCACGTCGCGGCCGACCACGAAGTTCTCGGCGCCGGCCGGCGGCCGGCCGGCGGCCATCCGCTCGAAGTCCTCCAGCCAGTGGATCATGCCGCGCGCCAGGTTGCCGCCGCCGGTTTCCAGGGTGCGCTGCAGCACCACCGGGTTGGTCGGCAGGTAGTTGCCGGGCGAGAACAGGTCGAGCAGCTGGCGGGCGGCGAAGGCCACCACCTCCTCGTGGTGGCGCGACACCCCGCGCACGCCGTGGGTCGCCGCGCGCCACCAGTCCTGGGTGAGCAGGAAGGACTGGTGCATCAGGTTGAACGGCCAGTCGTGCCACTCCCGGGCGGCGAAGCGACGGTCGCGCCTGGGCGGTTCGACGCAGTCGTGGGCCGGGCAGTCGGGGGTTGCGAGGGCGATCTCGCGCAGGTACTGGCTGACCCGCCGGGTATGTTCCAGCGCCAGGCTGGTCAGCTCCAGCTGCTTGCCGGGCGAACCGGCCAGGTGGCAGGACCAGTCGATCAGGGCGAGCAAGAGGGCGGTGGGGGAGAGCGACGAACTGGCCCGGGCGATCGCGGCGTGGACCTTGAGATCGAGGGGATTGGGGGCGCCGTCGTCCGGCACGGGCGTCGAAGGCGGCAGGGCGGCCGCAGGGGTGGGCATGTTCATCGTTTACTCCTTCAACTGGCGGAACAGGCTCTCGCGGTGCCGCAGCGCTCCGTTGATGCGGCGCAGACGCCCGCAGGCGGACGTCTGGAAGGCTCGGGCCAGACGGTATAGAGATCGGGGCTCGAGGAACAGGATAGCTGTCTTTTGTGCGCTGCAACAGGAAAAGCTCGGGTGGCTCACTCCCGGGCGTCGTCAGCGGTGCGGGTCAGCGGCGGCAGGAAGTCGCGGTCCGGGTCGTAGTCGGGCTTGAGCCAGGGCGACAGCTCCTGCAGGTCCTCCGGGCTGAGGATGCCGGCCGCCTGCTTGAGGCGCAGCTGCTCGAGGAGATAGCTGTAGCGCGCCTCGTTGTACAGGCGCACGGCGCTGTACAGCTGGCGCTGGGCATCGAGCACGTCGACGACGTTGCGGGTGCCCACCTCGTAGCCGAGCTGGGTGGCTTCCAGGGCGCTGCTGCTGGAGACGATCGCCTGCTTGCGGGCCTCCACCTGGGACACCGCGCTGTTCACCGCGCGGTGGGAGTCGCGGGTATTCTGCACCACCTGGCGGCGCAGGCTCTCGCGCTGTTGCTCGCTCTGGCTCAGGCGCTGCCAGGCCTCGCGCACCTGCGAGCTGGTCAGGCCGCCGCTGAACAGCGGGATGTTCAGTTCCAGGCCGATGCTCTGCTGCGCCACGTCGCTGATGAGCGGGCCGACGCGCCCGGACAGCGCGGTATTGCTGTAGCCCAGGCGGTCGTTGTCGCCCTTCTGGTACTGCGCCACCAGGTCGATGGTCGGTGCGTGGCCGGCCTTGCGCTGGCGCAGGGTCTGCTCGGCGCCGCTCACCGCGTACTGGCTGGCCTGCAGCAGGATGTTGCGCTGCATGGCGGTGTCGACCCAGGAGTCGGATTCGTTGGGTGCCGGCGGGACGATCGGCAGCTCGTGGCGGACGCCCTCGACGAAGCGGTAGTGACGGTCGGTGAGGGTGGTCAGCGCCTGGAAGGCGTCCTCCACCCGGCGCTCGGCGATCAGCCGGTTGGCGCGCGCGGTGTCGCGGCCGGCCTGGGTCTCGAGCACCTCGGTGCGATCCGACAGGCCGACCTCGAAGCGCGCGCTGGCCTGCTCGAACTGACGCTGGAAGGCCGCTTCCTCGGCCTTGGTCGCCGCCAGGGTGTCCTGGGCGCGCAGCACGCCGAAGTAGGCGTCGGCGCTCTGCAGGATCAGGTTCTGCTCCACCGCCGACAGCTCCAGCGCGGCCTGGCTGCTCACTGCCTTGGCGGCCTGCAGCTGGAACCAGCGGTCGGCGCGCAGCAGCGCCTGGCTGAGGCTGGCCTGGAAGAGCGGGCCGCTGCGCGAGAAGCTGGTCGAGGGCTGGTCCAGCTCGGTGCGGGTGTCGCGCAGGCTGGCGCCGCCGTTGAGCTGCGGCAGCAGGGCGGAACGCGCCTGCGGTACCGCTTCCTTGCGCGCCTGGTAGTCGGCACGTGCGGCGGCCAGGTCGGCGTTGTTGCGCATCGCCTCCATGTAGACGCCGAACAGGTCGACGCGGGTCGACAGCGCCGGCTGTTCGGCTCGCAGGCCGTGGCTGGCGCCCAGGGCGATGGCCAGCGCCAGCAGGCGAGCGAGGCTGGGGGTCCGTTTCAAGGTGAGTTTCCTCATGTTCCTGATCTGCGAAGTATCCGTCACTGCAGCGACCTGCGCAGGCGGCCGAGTGCGCCGGCGAAGAAGGCCGCGCCGATGGTCGCCAGGGCCAGCAGCTGCGGCCAGACGATGTCGACCCCGGCGCTGCGGAACAGCACGGCCTGGGCCAGCTGGACGAAGTGGGTGGTGGGCGCGGCCAGCATCACCTGCTGGACCGCTTCGGGCATGCTCTCGCGCGGGGTGACGCCACCGGAGAGGATGTGCAGCGGAATCATCACCAGGATGGTCAGCAGGCCGAGCTGCGGCATCGAACGCGCCACGGTGCCGAAGAAGATGCCCATCGAGGTGGTGGCGAACAGGTGCAGGGCGCAGGCGCCGATGAACAGGGCCAGCGAGCCCTGCAGCGGGATGTCCAGCCAGCCGCGCACCACGAAGGCCAGCGAGAAGGCGGCGGCGGCGAGCACCACCAGGCCCATCGCCCAGATCTTGCCGAGCATGATCTCGACGGGGGTGACCGGCATCACCAGCAGGTGCTCGATGGTGCCGTGCTCGCGCTCGCGGATCAGCGCCGCGCCGGTGAGGATGATCGCCAGCATGGTGATCTGGTTGACCACCTCGTTGACCGCGCCGAACCAGGCGCGGGTCAGGTTGGGGTTGAAGGCGGTGCGCACCACCGCCTCCACCGGCAGGGCCTCGGCGCTGCGGTAGCGCTGGACGAACTCGGCCACCTCGGCGGCGATGATCTGCTGGATGTGCCCGGCGCCGGTGAACGCCTGGCTGACCTGGGTGGCGTCGACGTTGAGCTGGATGGCCGGCCGGCGGCCGGCCAGCAGGTCCTCCTGGAAGCCCGGCGGGATGTTCAGGGTGAAGGTGTAGCGGCCATCGTCCATGCCGCCGTCCATCTGCGCGTGGTCGATGTACACCGGCGGCACGAAGTAGGGCAACTGGAAGGCGTTGAGCAGGCGCTGCGAGACCGGCGAGCGGTCCTCGTCGACCACCGCGATGGTGGCGCGGTGCGGCGCCTCGGGGATGGCGGTGGCGCTGGAGTAGATCGCCAGGGTGAAGGAGTAGACGATCAGCACCACCAGCGCCGGGTCGCGGTACAGGCTGCGCAGTTCCTTGAGGCCGAGCTGGAGGATGTTGGACAGGGCGCGCATGTCACTTCTCCTGCTTGCGCAGGCCGGCGACGCTGGCCAGGGTCAGCAGCGGGATGGCCAGCAGCAGCGGGACGAACGAGGGCAGCAGCTCGCCCATGTCGAGCGCCTTGGAGAACACCCCGCGGCTGATGATCAGGAAGTGGCTGGTCGGGTACAGCTGGCCGATGAAGGCGCTGGCGCCCTCCAGCGCCGACACCGGGTGGGTCAGCCCGGAGAACTGGATGGCCGGCAGCAGGGTGGCGATGGCGGTGCCGAAGATCGCCGCGATCTGGCTGTGCAGGATCGACGACATCAGCAGGCCCAGGCCGGTGGAGCAGAGGATGTACAGCAGCGCGCCGAGGCTCAGGGTCAGCAGGCTGCCCTTGAGCGGGATGCCCATGACGAACACGGCGAGCAGCACCATGGTGAAGAAGTTGATCATGGCCAGGCCGACGTAGGGCAGCTGCTTGCCGAGCAGGAACTCCAGGCGGGTGGTCGGCGTGACGTAGAAGTTGGTGATCGAGCCCAGCTCCTTCTCGCGCACCACGCCGAGGGCGGTGAGCATCGCCGGGATCATCATCAGCAGGATCGGGATCATCGCCGGCACCATCGCCGGCAGGCTCTGCACGTCGGGGTTGTAGCGGTAGCGGATGGCCACCTCGGCCGGCTGGGTCGCGTCGACCCCGGCCTCGCGGGCCAGCTCCTGCAGGTAGCTGGCGTGCAGGCCCTGCACGTAGCCCTTGACGGTGTCGGCGCGCACCGGCATGGCGCCGTCGATCCAGAACGCCACCTGCGGGCGGTCGCCGCGCTTGAGGTCGCGGCCGAAGCCGGGCGGGATCTCGATGGCCAGGCTGATCTCGCCGCTGCGCAGGCGCCGGTCCAGCTCGGCGTGGCTGGCCAGCGGCGCCTGCTCGATGAAGTAGCGCGAGCCGGCGATGTTCTGCAGGTAGCTCTGGCTGGTGGTGGTCTGGTCGCGGTCGAGCACCGCGTAGCTGAGGTTCTCCACGTCGAAGCTGACGCCGTAGCCCATGATGAACATCAGCAGCACGGTGCCGAGCGTCGCCAGCAGGGCACGCACCGGGTCGCGGCGCAGTTCCATGGACTCGCGGCGACTGTAGCTGAGCAGGCGCCGCAGGCTGAAGCGCGCGTGCTGTTCGGCGCTGCCGGCGACCTTGCGCGGCGCCGCGCGGGGCGCGCTGTCCGCGCTCGGCTGCTCCTCCGCGGCGTCGGCCTGCGCATCCTCCAGATAGGCGATGAAGGTCGCCTCCAGGGTCGGCAGGCCGCGCTTTTCCATCAGCGCCTGCGGCGTGTCGCTGTCCAGCACCTTGCCGGCGTGCATCAGCGAGATGCGGTCGCAGCGCAGCGCCTCGTTCATGAAGTGGGTGGAGATGAAGATGGTCACCCCTTCCTCGCGCGACAGCTGGATCAGCAGTGCCCAGAAGCCGTCGCGGGCGATCGGGTCGACGCCCGAGGTGGGTTCGTCGAGGATCAGGATCTCCGGCTGGTGGATCACCGCCACTGCCAGCGACAGGCGCTGGCGCACGCCCAGCGGCAGGTTGTCGGGCAGGCTGTCGAGTTCGTCCTGCAGCTCGAAACGCTCGAGCATCTCGCGGATGCGCGCCTGGCGGCGTTCGGCCGGTAGGTGGAACAGGCGGGCGTGCATCTCGAGGTTCTGCAGCACGCTCAGCTCGCTGTACAGCGAGAAGGCCTGCGACATGTAGCCGACGCGCTGGCGGGTCTGCAGGTCGTGCGGGTCCACCGGCTTGCCGAACAGCAGCGCTTCGCCCGCGCTGGCCGGCAGCAGGCCGGTGAGCATCTTCATGGTGGTAGTCTTGCCGCAGCCGTTGGAGCCGAGAAAGCCGAAGATCTCCCCGCGTTCGATGCGGAAGTTCACCCGGTCGACCGCCACGAAGTCGCCGAAGCGCATGCTCAGGCCGTGCGCCTCGATGGCGATGCTGTCGTTGTGCTGGCGCGGCGGGATCACCAGCGCCTGGTGGTGCTGGCGCCTTTCCTCCGGCAGCAGGCGGATGAAGGCCTGCTCCAGGTTGTCGCTCCGCGTGCGTTCGAGCAGTTCGGCCGGCGTGCCGGTGGCCAGCACCCGACCGGCGTCCATCGCCACCAGGTGGTCGAAGCGCTGCGCCTCGTCCATGTAGGCGGTGGCCACCAGCACGCTCATCTGCGGGCGGCCGGCGCGGATGCGCTCGATCAGCTCCCAGAACTGGTTGCGCGACAGCGGATCGACGCCGGTGGTCGGCTCGTCGAGGATCAGCAGGTCGGGGTCGTGGATCAGCGCGCAGCACAGGCCGAGCTTCTGCTTCATGCCGCCGGACAGCTTGCCGGCCGGGCGGTCGAGGAAGGGGTGCAGGCCGGTGCTGCGGGTCAGCTCGTCGATGCGCCAGCGCCGCTCCGCGCGGGCCTGGCCGAACAGGCGGGCGAAGAATTCGAGGTTCTCGCGCACCGTGAGAGTAGGATAGAGGTTCCTGCCCAGGCCCTGCGGCATATAGGCGATGCGCGGGCACACCGCGCGGCGGTGGTCCTTGTCGGCCATGTCGCCAGCGAGCACCTCGACGCGGCCCTGCTGGATCTGCCGGGCGCCGGCGACCAGCGCCAGCAGGCTGGACTTGCCGACCCCGTCCGGGCCGATCAGGCCGACCATGCACCGGGCGGGGATCTCCAGGCCGATGCCGTCGAGGGCAGGGGTCTTGCCGTAGACGAGGCTGACGTTGTCCAGCCGGGCGACGCGCTCCTCACTCATTGGCCGGCATTCGCGTTCAGCTGCAGGTGGGCGGGCCACTGGGCCTCAGGCGCGAGCTTGAGGTAGGCCATGCCGGGCAGGCCGGTCTTCACCTGGTCCTGGTGCTTGCGCAGCAGTTCCGGGTCGATGCGCGCCTTGACGCGGAACATCATCTTTTCCCGCTCGCTGGCGGTTTCCACGGTCTTGGGGGTGAACTGGGCGACGCTGGCCACGTAGCTGACCCTGGCCGGGATGACGAATTGCGGCGCGGCGTCGAGCACCACGCGCACCTCGCTGCCCAGCGCCACCAGTCCGGCCTGGCGCTCGGGCAGGAAGAAGGTCATGTACACGTCGGCCAGGTCGACCAGGTTGAGCAGCTTGCCGCCGGCGCCGAGCACCTCGCCGGGCTGGGCGATGCGGTACTGCACGCGGGCCACGCGGTCGATCTTCAGCGCGCTGTCGTCGATGTCCGCCTGCAGGCGGGTCACCGTGGCCTTGGCGGCCTCGACGGCGGATTCGGCTTCGATCACCTGCGAGCGGGCCGCCTCGATGGCGGCCTGGTCGGACAGTACCCGGGCCCGCGCCGCGGCCAGCGCCGCCTGGGCGCCCTGCAGGGCGGCGAGGTCGTCGTCGAGCTGCTGCAGGGCCATGGCGTTGCGCTTGACCAGCGCCGCGGTGCGCTGGTGGCGCTTCTGCGCGGCGGTCAGCTCGGCCTGGCGCTGCAGCACCACCGCCGCGGCGGTGGCCTTCTCGCTCTCGCGCTGGGCGACCAGGGCGTGGGCGGTGTGGATGGCGTTCTGCGCCTGGCGCACCTGGGCCTGGGCCTGGCTGAGCTGCGCCTGCAGCACCGTGGTGTCCATGCGCGCCAGCACCTGGCCGGGCTGGACGAAGGCGCCCTCGTCGACCTCGATGGCGGCGATGCGCCCGGCCAGCTTGGTGGCCACGTCGATCTCGGTGGCCTCGATGCGCCCGTTGCCGCTGACGAAGCCCTCGCCGAGGCCCTTGGGCTGCAGCCCCTGCCAGACCAGCCAGCCGGCGCCGGCCAGCGCCGCGAGGAGAATGCCGCGGGCGATCCATTTGCGTTGATTCATCTCGTCCATCCGTTTGCGAGGGCGCTTCCTCTATCTATCAGACCAGCCGTGCATTGCCTATCGCTCAAGCGGACTATCCGCAGCGCCCCGGCCTGTGGACGCTGCATCAGCTGCGCCGCCGCCGCCGCAGTTGCCAGCCCAGGCGCAGGTCGTCGAACACCGGCACCAGCGCCAGGGTCAGCAGCAGGGCCGCCAGCGGTACGGTGACGAGAAAGCCGAAGTGCTGGAAGCCGAAGGCGCCGCTGACTCCGCCGGTGAAGAAGCAGCCGACCAGCAGGGCGTTGATGCGCAGGCGCTCGCGGTTGGCGCGTACCGGCACCTGGTCCGGGCGCTCGTGGCGGTTGACGTAGAGCGCCTTGCCCAGCTCGATGCCGATGTCGGTGATCATCCCGGTAACGTGGGTGGTGCGGATCTCGGCGTTGGAGAGCTTGGTGATGATGGCGTTCTGCAGCCCCATGATGAAGCACAGCAGCATCACGGTGAGCGGCACGAAGAAGCCGGGAATCTCCATCAGCCGCGCCCCCAGCACGCCGAAGCACAGCAGCAGGCCGGCCTCCAGTAGCAGCGGCAGGGCGAACTGGCCGTGCAGGCGGCGCCGGCGCGAGAAGTTGATCAGCAGGGTGGAGGTGATGGCCCCGGCGACGAAGGACAGCAGGCCGCCGATACCGCCGAGGGCCAGGTCGCTGGCGCCGAGCACCAGGTTGTCGGCCACCGAGGAGAGGATGCCGGTCATGTGCGAGGTGTACTGCTGCACGGCGATGAAGCCGCCGGCGTTCGCCGCCCCGGCGATGAACGCCAGGCACAGGCCGAGCTGGCGATTGCTCTGCCGGGAACGGCGGCGATCGGTGAGGCGGCGGGCGTACTTGATCGGCATGGCTCCGGGGAATCCCTCCGTCCGGGCTGCGGGGTAAGTGGCCGGATTATACGGCCGGCTTGCAGTCGCGTGGTGAGCTGGTTGGGCCTGGCGATCCAGCGGCAGTGGCGAGTGGGGGGCAGGCAGCCATTTTATCAGGCGTCACTTAACATAATGAATTGCAATCGCCCATGTTGGCATCACCTGCACGCTTCACCGGTCAACAGAAGAGCGCATTGATCGCGCGCGCCCATCGTCGATCCGCGGCGCCTGGCGTGGGCGCTGGCAAAGCCCGTGCCGCTGGCTAGATTCAAGAGGTCGCCGCCGAGGGCTTCGGCCCGGAGAGTCCCATGAGCACGTTCAAGATCGCCTGCCCGTCCTCACTGTTCGACAGCTTCATCCTCGAACACGCGATGATCGATCTGGCCAGCACCGACTTCACCAACGTAGCCGCCGTGGTGACGGCGGCGGACGAGGCGCGCGAGGTGCTGGCCCGGATCGCCCATACCGGTTTCCCGATCCCGCTGTTCGTCGCCCTGCGGCCGGGCGAGGCGGTGCCGGAGGACATCCTGTCGCGCATCGCCGGCACGCTGCAGGTGGGCAAGGGCGAGCGCCATTTCAACGGCAAGCGCATCGCCCAGGCGGCCGAGACCTACGCGCAGAAGCTCTACCCGCCGTTCTTCAGGGCGCTCAAGGAGTACGTGAAGACCGGCAACGTGGCCTTCGACTGCCCAGGGCACCAGGGCGGGCAGTTCTTCCGCGGGCATCCGCTGGGGCGGGCGTTCTTCGAGTTCTTCGGCGAGAACGTGTTCCGCGCCGACCTGTGCAACGCCGACGTCAAGCTCGGCGACCTGCTGATCCACGAGGGACCGGCCCGCGATGCGCAGATGAACGCCGCGCGCATCTACAACGCCGACAAGACCTACTTCGTGCTCAACGGCACCTCGACCTCCAACAAGGTGGTCACCAGCGCCCTGCTGGCCAAGGACGACCTGGTGCTGTTCGACCGCAACAACCACAAGTCCATCCATCTCGGCGCGCTGATCCTCTGCGGCGCCAGGCCGGTGTACCTGGAGACGGCGCGCAACTGCTACGGCTTCATCGGCGGCATCGATGCGCACTGTTTCGACGAGCAGTACATCCGGGCGGCGATCGCCGAGGTCGACCCGGACAGGGCGCAGCAGAAGCGGCCGATCCGCCTGGCGGTGATCCAGCTCGGCACCTACGACGGTACCATCTACGACGCCCGCCAGGTGGTGGAGAAGATCGGCCGGCTGTGCGACTACATCCTGTTCGACTCGGCCTGGGTCGGCTACGAGCAGTTCATCCCGATGATGCACGACAGCTCGCCGTTGCTGCTCGACCTGGGGCCGGACGATCCGGGGCTGTTCGTCACCCAGTCGGTGCACAAGCAGCAGGCGGGCTTCTCGCAGTCGTCGCAGATCCACAAGAAGGACCGGCACATCAAGGGCCAGCCGCGCTACTGCAACCACAAGCGGCTGAACAACGCCTACATGATGCATGCCTCCACCAGCCCGTTCTATCCGATCTTCGCGGCGCTGGACGTCAACGCGCAGATGCACGACGGCCTGGCCGGGCGCAACCTGTGGCGCGAGTGCATCAGGAACGGCGTGGAGGCGCGCAAGCTGATGCTGCGCACCTGCAAGTACATCAAGCCGTTCATCCCGGCGCAGGTGGACGGCCGCCCGTGGGCCGAGCACGAAACCGAGATGATCATCGACGACCTGCGCTTCTTCAAATTCCGGCCGGAGGACCAGTGGCACGACTTCGCCGGCTACGCCAGGGACCAGTACTACGTCGATCCGTGCAAGATGCTGCTGACCACCTTCGGCATCGACCCGACCACGGGGGGCTATGCCTCGCTCGGCGTACCGGCCGCGGTGCTCGCCCACTACCTGCGCGCCAACGGCATAGTGCCGGAGAAGGCCGACCTCAACTCGATCCTGTTCCTGCTCACGCCCTCGGACAACTTCGCCAAGCTGCAGCACCTGGTGGCGCATATCGCCCAGTTCGAGCGGCATATCGACCACGACAGCCCGCTGAGCGAGGTTCTGCCGGCCATCCATGCCGCGCACGAGAAATACGCCGACTACACGCTGCGCCGGTTGTGCCTGGAAATGCACGATTTCTACAGGCGCCACGAGATGAACAAGCTGCAGAAGCAGATGTTCCGCAAGCAGCACTTCCCCCGCCAGGCGCTGACGCCGTGGGAGGCCAACCAGCATCTGCTGCGCAACAACGTGGAGCTGGTGCCGCTGGCCGAAATCGACGGGCGCATCGCCGCCGAAGGGGCGCTGCCCTATCCGCCGGGGGTGCTCTGCGTGGTGCCCGGCGAGGTGTGGGGCGGTGCGGCGCTGCAGTATTTCCTGGCCTTGGAGGAGGGCGTCAACGCGTTGCCCGGCTTCGAGCCGGAAATCCAGGGCGTCTACCTGCAGCGCGAGGCGGACGGGCGCAAGCGCGCCTACGGCTATGTGATCAGGGAGTAAGGCCGGGTTGCTGGCGCTACTGGTGCAGTACCAGCCGGTGCTCCGTGCGCAGCGTGCCGAACAGCTCGGCGGCGGCGTAGGTGCTGTAGTGCAGTTCGCGCACCGGCAGCGGCAGTAGTTCGGCGTCGGCGAACTCGCCCAGCCGCTTCTGCAGGGCCTGCCGCGGCACGGCACGGGCGAACAGGCCGACCGTCAGGTGCGGGTGGTAGGGCGCCTGGCGGATTTCCGCGCTGTGCGCGGCCAGCGCTGCGCGCAGGGCCCCCAGGCGCCGGTCGGGATCACCGACGGTGAGGAAGGGTGCGCTGGCGTAGCTGTCCAGGCCGCCGATCTGCAGCTCGAAGGGGCGATCCGCCAGCCGGCGCAGTGCATCGAACTGGGCGGAGAGGCGTTCGCCGGGAAAGTCGTCGTCGAAGCGCGCGGCCTCGGCCGGAAAGCCGCAGACGAACAGGGTGATATGCGCCTGGCGCCGGTAGTCTCCATGCAGCCAGGCGCCCAGATGCGCGCGCGCCCGTTCGAGGCGGGCGAGGATGCGCGGGCAGTCGACCGGCAGGGTCCACACGCCATAGCGGGTGCGGCCGCGGTGCCACTCCGGATAGTCGCGCCGCTCGCAGGCGATGCTCTGCTCCGGGGCGTGCAGCGGGTCGGAGAAGCGCACCTCAGGCCAGCGGCGCCAGCAGGGCGTCGAGGTCCGCCTCGCTCAGCGTCCATTCACCCTGGCCGCCGCCTTCCAGCACGCTGCGGGCGAGACTGGCCTTGTTCTGCTGCAGCTGCTGGATCTTCTCCTCGACGCTGCCGCGGGCGATCAACCGGTAGACGAACACCGGCTTGTCCTGGCCGATGCGGTAGGCGCGGTCGCTGGCCTGGGCCTCGGCGGCCGGGTTCCACCAGGGGTCGAAGTGGATCACCGTGTCGGCGGCGGTCAGGTTGAGGCCGGCGCCGCCGGCCTTGAGGCTGATCAGGAACACCGGCACCCGGCCGCCCTGGAACGCCTCTACCGGCGCGCGGCGGTCCTGGGTGGCGCCGGTGAGCTTGGCGTAGGCGATCTTGCGCGCCTTCAGTTCGGCTTCGATCAGGCCGAGCATGCTGGTGAACTGCGAGAACAGCAGCACGCGGCGGCCCTCGGCGATCAACTCCTCGAGCATCTCCAGCAGCGCAGTGAGCTTGCCGGAGTCGGCGCTGGCGTGTTCGGCGCCCTCGTCGCCGAGCAGGCGCAGGTCGCAGCAGGCCTGGCGCAGGCGCAGCAGCGCTTCGAGGATCACCAGCTGGCTGCGGCCCAGGCCGAGGCGCTGGATCTCGGCGCGCACCTTCTGGTCCATGGCCAGGCGCAGGGTCTCGTAGCGGTCGCGCTGCACGTCGGTCAGCTCGATGCGCTGGGTGATCTCGGTCTTCGGCGGCAGCTCGCGGGCCACCTGCTCCTTGGTGCGGCGCAGCAGGAAGGGCTTGACCCGCGCCACCAGGTGGGCGAGGCGCAGCGCATCGCCGCGCTTCTCGATCGGCGTGCGGTAGACCCGGGTGAACGCCTTGCTGTCGCCCAGCCAGCCGGGCATCAGGAAGTTGAACAGCGACCACAGCTCGCCGAGGTGATTCTCCAGCGGCGTGCCGGTCAGGCACAGGCGCTGATCGGCCATGAGCTGGCCGGCGGCCTGGGCGGCGCGGCTGCGCGGGTTCTTGATGTTCTGCGCCTCGTCGAGGATCAGCAGGTGCCAGTGGCGGCCATGCAGCTGCTTGAGGTCGCGCGGCAGCAGGGCGTAGGTGGTCAGCACCAGGTCGCTCTGCTCGATCTGCGCGAACAGGCCCTTGCGCCGGGCGCCGTGCAGGGCCAGCACGCGCAGCTCGGGGGCGAAGCGCGCCGCCTCGTCCTGCCAGTTGGGGATCAGGCTGGTGGGCATGACGATCAGCGTCGGGCTGGTCAGCCGGCCGGCCTGCTTCTCGGCGAGGATGTGCGCCAGGGTCTGCAGCGTCTTGCCCAGGCCCATGTCGTCGGCGAGGATGCCGCCGACCTTGAGTTCGCGCAGGGCCTGCAGCCAGGCCAGGCTGTGCTGCTGGTAGTCGCGCAGTTCGGCGCGCAGACCGGCCGGGGTGGCCACCGGCTGCTGCGGCAGCTCCTGCAGGCGGCGGGCGAACTCGCGCAGGCGCTCGCCGCCCAGCCAGTGCAGCGCCGGCACCTGCTCCAGGGCGGCCAGGCGCGCGGCGTCGGCGCGGCCCAGGCGCAGGCGCTCGCTCCAGATCGCGTCCTCGTCCTGCTCGGCGCGGAAGTACAGCTCGCCGAGGCTGGCCAGCAGCGGCTTGAGGCGGCCGAAGGGCAGGGCGACGCGGCGCCCGCCGTAGCTGCGCGGCAGCGGCACCAGCAGCTCCTCGTCGTCGCCGCGGCGGGCCAGCGCCTCGCCGGTGAGCAGCCAGGGCGAGTGGCGGATGGCGTGGAGCAGGATCGGCAGCAGGCTGACCTTCTCGCCGTCCACCTCGATGCCCATCTCCAGGTCGAACCAGTCGCCTTCCTCGGCTTCCTCGATGCCGACGTGCCAGTCGCCGAGGGTCGCCAGGTTGAACTGGAAGTCCGGCTGCAGGCGGATCTGCCAGCCCTGTTCGCGCAACTGCGGCAGCTGCTCGCGGACGAAGTGCAGCCAGGCGGCATCGTCGGGCAGCTCGAAAGGCTCGCCGGCGCTTTCCGGCAGGGCCTCGCTGCGGCGCAGGGCGATGCTGAAGCCGCAGGCAGTGAGCTGCTGGCGCAGCGCGGCCTCGACTTCCAGCTGGCGGGCGATGCGCAGCTGGCGGCGGGCGTCGAGGGCGACCAGCCACTCCTTCTGCGCCACCCGGCCGAAGGTGACGTGGCCCTGGTAGTCGAAGGCCAGCGCGGCGCGGTGCTGGGTCTGCTCGATCATCCGCCCCTTGCGCGCGTCGTAGTGCACGCGCACGTGGCTGCCGAGGATCAGCCGCGGCTGCGGCGCCGCGGCGGGCAGGTCGATGATTTCCGGCGGGGCGTCGCGGTCGGGCACGCTATGCCCCTGCAGCTGCAGGCGCTCGAGGGTCAGCAGGGCGGCGACCACGTGCTTGCAGTTGTAGCCGACCGGGCAGCTGCAGCGGCCGTCGACGTCCCAGTGCGCGCCGCGGTCGATCAGGCGGATGCGCTGGCGGTAGCGCTGGCGGCCGGATCCGCGGCACTCGGCGAGCAGCACGCCCTTCTCGAGGCCGTCGATCTGCGAGCGGTTGTCGAGGAAATAGTCGCGGCCACGGCTGTAGTCGCCGGTGCCGAAGGCCTGACGCCAGTCCTGTACGCGCAGCTGGTGGATGCTCAGGGTCATGGATGATCGGACCGGAAAGCCTCGGGCGGCTCCCGATCCGGCAGCCCGCCCCGACGGCTCACCCCAGTCGACGCTCCCACAGTTCGGCGGCGCGCTGGAAGGCGGCCTCACGCTCCAGGCCCAGGCCACGCAGGGCGAGGGCCATGGTGGCGAGCACGGCCAGGCGGCCGTAGGCGTCCTCGGCCTCGCCGCACCAGAAGGCGGCCAGGTGCTCGGGGTCGAGGCTGGCCGGCTTGACGTGACGCTGCGCCGACAGCGCCGGCCATTCCTCGTCCCACGCCTGGCCGGCGGTGGCGCCGAACAGGTGGGTGTCGACGTCGGGATTGACCTCGATCTCGCCGCCATCGCCCTTGATGACGATGGCGTGGTCGCCGAGCAGCACGCTGGCCTCGCGGTGGATGGCCTGGTAGCCGGGGTGGAAGATGCTCTGCAGCACGCAGCGCGCGCCCAGCGGGTTGAGCACGCGGGCCAGCGAGTGGATCGGCGAGCGCAGGCCGAGGGTGTTGCGCAGGTCGATCATGTGCTGCAGGCGCGGCATCCAGGCGCCCAGCGGGATAAAGGCGACATTGCCCAGGTCCAGGGCCTGGCCGACCTGCGCCCAGTCGCTGCAGCAGGGGATGTCCAGCCGGTCGAGCAGCTGCTCGCTGTACAGGCGCCCGGCGGTGTGTGCGCCGCCGCCGTGCATCAGGATGCGCACGCCGCTGGCGGCCAGGGCCTTGGCCGCCAGCAGGTACCAGGGCAGGTGGCGCTTCTTGCCGGCGTAGCTCGGCCAGTCCAGATCGACCACGGTGGGCGGTGCGTTGAGGCGCTCGCGCACCGCCTCGGTGAAGCCGGCGATCTCCTCGGCGCTCTCCTCCTTGTGCCGCAGCAGCATGAGGAAGGCGCCGAGCTGGACCTCCTCGGCCTTGCCGTCGAGCAGCATGCCCATGGCCTCGCGGGCCTCCTCGCGGGTCAGGCTGCGCGCGCCGCGCTTGCCCTTGCCGAGGATGCGCACGAACTGCGCGAAGGGGTGTTCTGCGGGAGTCACCAGGGTCGGGGTCATATGCAATTGGTCGGTTTGGGCAGTCCGGCCAGCTTGGCGGCCAGTTTGGCAGGAGTGCCATGGAACAGTTGGTTGAGGTGCAGGCTGTTGCCCTTTTCCGGGCCGAGCTGCTGGGCGGTGTAGCGGATCAGCGGGCGGGTGGCCGGCGACAGCTGGAATTCGGCATAGAAGCGCCGCAGCAGTTCGAGGATTTCCCAGTGCGCCGCGCCCAGCACGATCTGCTCGCGCGCGGCCAGCGCCTCGGCCACCGCCGGGTTCCAGTCGTCCAGCGCGACCAGGTAGCCGTCCTTGTCCAGGGCGATGTCCTTGCCGTCTACGGTGATCATGTTCATAGCCAGCTGTTGGTCCGCTCGAAACGCAGGGTCAGCTCGACGAAGCCGGGGTAGTCGAGCGGGTGGACGAACTCCGGCGCGGCGATGCCGCGGGCCTGGAGGTCCTCGGCGAGGGCGAACAGCCGGCGGTCGGCCGGCAGCGCGCGCAGCACCTCGAACGGCTGCGAGCCGGGTTGCAGGGCGTAGACGGCGTCGCCGCAGAGCAGCAGGCCATCGCCCGGGCCGAGCAGGCGCAGGCAGCTGGCGCCGCTGGTGTCGGCGAACGGCGAACGGGAAAGCAGGTGCAGGGTGGCCATCAGAGGGTGATCACCAGGTCGTGATGGTTGAGCAGGGCAGGCAGTTCGGCGTCGGGCAACTCGGTGACCGGCAGGGCGAGCTGCCGGGCGGTGAGGCCGCGGCGCTGCAGGTCGCTGGCGGCGACGTACAGCGCCTCGACCCCGAACAGCGGCAGCGCCTGCAGGTTGGCGGTCAGGTCCTTCTGCTCGACGGCCTTCGGGTGCTGGCCGCTGTGCAGCTGGAACACGCCGTCATCGAGAAACAGCAGACTGATCGGCAGGTCGAAGGCGCCGCCGGCCAGGGCGATGTCCAGCGCCTCGCGGGCGGCCGGGCCGTTCCACGGCGAGCGGCGGCAGATCAGCAGCAGGGATTTGGCCATCTCAGTCCCCTCCGAAGCAGATCAGGCGGTCGGCGTCCTGGGCCGCCTCATGCAGCTGGCCGAGACCGGACAGCTCCCAGGGCGCCTCCAGGTTGTGGCTGGCGCGGCCGTAGCGCTGCGCTTCTTCCGCGTTCAGCACGCCGCGGCGCAGGGCGGCGGCGATGCACACCACGCCATCCAGCTGGTGCTCGGTGACGAAGGCGCGCCAGGCGGCCGGCAGGTCCAGCTCGTCCTGTGCGCTGACCGTCAGCGCGGAAGCCAGCTGCACGGCGTCCTGATAGAAGAACAGGCGGACGATCTCGTGGCCGCCAGCCAGCACTGCCTCGGCGAAACGCAGGGCACGGCGGCTGGACGGGGCGTGGGGCGGGGCGAACAGGGCGATGGCGAATTTCATCTGGAGCGGCCTGGCAACAATGCCGCCCATGATAAACGCAAACGAAAGAGCCCGCCAAAGTGGCGGGCTCCAGAGGGCACGGCAGGGCGGGATCAGTCGTCGCTGCCCATGATGCCGAAGATCTGCAGCAGGCTGATGAACAGGTTGTAGATCGACACGTACAGGCTGACGGTCGCCATGATGTAGTTGCGCTCGCCGCCGTGGATGATCTCGCTGGTCTGGTAGAGGATCGCCGCCGAGGAGAACAGCACGAAGCCGGCGCTGATCGCCAGTTGCAGGCCGCTGATCTCGAACAGCCAGGCGGCCAGCATGGCGCTGAGCAGCACGAAGAAGCCGACGGTGATGAAGCCCGACAGGAAGCTCATGTCCTTGCGGGTGGTCAGCACGTAGGCCGACAGCCCGCCGAAGACGATGGCGGTCATGGTGAAGGCGCTGACGATCACGTCGGCACCGTTGGCCATGCCCAGGTAGCGGTCGAGGATCGGGCCGAGGGTGTAGCCCATGAAGCCGGTCAGGGCGAAGGTGCTGAGCAGGCCCCAGCCGGAGTTGCGCAGCTTCACGGTCAGGAAGAACAGGCCGTAGAAGCCGACCAGGGTGATCAGGATGCCCGGGTGCGGCACATGGGCCTGCTGCGCGGCGAAGGCCACCAGGCCGCTGAAGCTCAGGGTCATCGCCAGCAGGGCGTAGGTGTTGCGCAGGACCTTGCTGGTCTCGATCTGGTCGACCTGCGTGCCCTGCAGGACATAGGGTTGTTCGCGCATTGTGCTTTCCTCCTGGACATGCAACGTCCGCCAGACTGGCGGGATGCCCGAATCTTAGCAAAGCCGGACGCCACGCCAAGAAACAGAGTTTGACAGTCTGTTTCGATCGGGTAGTATTGCCGCCCGTTGTGGAAGTGTGGCCGAGTGGTTTAAGGCAGCGGTCTTGAAAACCGCCGACGGGCAACCGTCCGTGAGTTCGAATCTCACCGCTTCCGCCATTACATCAAGCCAGAAGCCGCGCCAGTCGCGGCTTTTGCGTTTCTGGCAGTCTGGCGCGGTACCGCAGCGCGTCGCATCGTTTCCGCAACTTCTAGGATCGTTTCCGCAACTCGGCTCACTTGGTGGGTTCGACGATCTCGCCAATGCGCCTGTAAACGGTGTCGGTGATCCGCTTGTCTGTATGCCCGAGCAAGCGGGATGCCTTGCTCAAATCCGCGATTTCCGAGGCTGCTTTGGGGCGGATGTCGCGGAACTGGAACTGCCGGATGACGGCCGCCAGCTTCTCGTCCTCGGCCTTCAGCGCTTTGGCAGCAGCCTTGTCCCTGGCATCGTCGAAGCGCCGGCGCAGCATGGGGGAAGTGACCCTGACGGCGTCGTCGGTGACTATCAGCCACGGCCCACGTACCGACAGCTGCCGGCGTCGTTCCAGCAGCCGATCAACCAGCGTGCCCAGGGCGGTGCCCTCGAGCACGATGCGCAGCTTCTTCGTCGTCTTGCTCTGTGCGACCTGCAGGTATCCGTCAACGATGTCTGCCGCCCGCATGGCCAGAACGTCCCCCGGGCGCTGGCCTGTTAGGTAGGCCAGGTCCATAGCATCGCGCAGTTCGGGCGCGGCCTGGGCGTAGACCGCATCCCACACCTCCTGCGTGGCGTAGTAGTCGCGCGGCGTTTCCTTGTTCTTGCGCAGCCGGGTCGCCGGGTTCGGCTTGTCGGTGATCCCCCACTCGCGTGCGATGTTCCAGATGTGCGACAGGAGGCTGATCTCCCGGTTCGCCCTGACCTTGGCTGACCGCGCGTCCCGGTACTGGGCGAGCACGGCGGGAGTGATCGCCTCCAGCGGCGCGTCACGGAACACCTTGCGCAGCTGGGTCAGCGACAGCAGGTTGTCGCGCTGTGTCCGGCTGGCCTTGTCCGGAATGATCTCCCGTTCATACCGATCGAACACGGCGCCCATCGTTCCGCCAGCCGACGGGGCTGGTTTGCAGTCCAGCTTTGCCCACTCCCGCTTGGCTGCGTCGAAATCGCTGCCAAGCGGAATTTCCTTCCTTTTTCCATCTTCATCGCGGCCGTTGTAGAAGTAGTAGACCAGCCGCTTACCACTTTTCAGCGTCCGCACCCGCTCCAGCATCCTGGGCGGGAGCTTCCGGTTCTGCGGGGACTTCGGGCGCATCATCCCACCTTCGACAAATCAAGGCTCCAGGCTTCGGCTGGTGCCGACTTCGGCGCGATTCCGGCCATCCGCATGCGGGCATACACGCGGCCGACGACCGGGTGCCCCGCGCGATTCTTGTGATAGACCCATCGCTCTACGTCAAGCCATTCGCGCTGCTTGCTTGGCATGCTGTAGCCGGTGATTTCTGCGAGCTCCTGGTCGGAGAGGATTTCGCTTTCCATGGGCAATAGTCCTCCTGGCCGCCCGGCTGGGCAGCGCTCAGGTGTGGATAGGGGGAGGAGTCAGGCTGCGGCAGGTGGCCGGTGCTGATCAGTCGTTGCTATGGTGCTGGGTGCCGCTGAGGCACTCCGGATCACCGCACTCGCAGGTGCTGGTGCCGACCTGCTCCCACTCGATGTCCTCGTCATCGATGCTGCCCAGCTCGGCAAACGGACCGGCCTCGATCTGCTCGCGCGCCAGGCTGGCGGCCGTGGGCTCGTCGATCTGGTCGAATGCGGCGTCGAGTTGGTCCCAGCCATCGTCGTTGTCTGGGTACCCGAGCTTGATGTCGCAGACGCTGCCGTTGGGCATGCGGAAGGTGATGGCCAGCTCCGGGCCGTCGTCGCCGCGGCGCGTGATGACCAGGATCTGGCCGATGCCTTCGACTGCGAAGAGTTTGGCGAAGGGCTTGCTCATGCTTGGTTCTCCTTGATCTTGTCCTGGTGCACGGGCCGGCAGCGGTGGCAGCTGCAGCCGGCTGCTTCGCGGAGGGGCAGTTGGGATCTGCAGTAGGTGGGGCGGTTCATTCGACCGACTGCTCCTGGCTGAAGGTGGGCAGGGCCCCGGCGAGCTTGCGGACCTTCGCCATATCCTCCGGCGGGTAGCCCCACACATTGCCGGCATACCAGGCGCGCTCAGGGCCGAGGAGCCAAATGGGTACCGGCTCGCCGGTGAGGACGTACTCGCAGAGTTGCTCAGCCAGGTACTGCAGGGTTCCGCCGTGGTTGAAGCCGTGCCACCGACTGGCGCGGCTGTCCTGGTGCGTGTCAATCCGCTCGCCCGAGCAGTCATCGACCCACCAGATGCGGCCGTGCAGGTCGACCTCGACACGCGCGTAGCGATCGAGATTCTCGGAGTAGAAGAAGCGGCGACCGTGGTCGCCGATGATGCGAATGGCTTCGTTGCAGTGCTCGGCGCGCTGCTGCATCAAAGCGTGGTTTTCTGTGGGCATGGGAATACCTCGCCGGGGTGGCGCGATGGCATGGAGTGCGGTAGTTTTTGGGCGTAACTAAAGGGAGGATTTGGCGGTAATGGCGATGCTAAATGAATTTGGGCGTAGTTTGTTCAAGCCATGGTTTTCAGTTCAGAATGTTTTGTTGGCTCTAGCAGGGATATTTATTATTTCGCTTTTCAAGCTTTCGGCTACTGAGTTGGCTAGCTGGGTTCAGGCTATAGGGTCTATTACAGCTGTGTGGGGGGCGTTCAAAGTAAGCCAGCTTCAGCGGGAACAGGGCGAAGTTCAACGGCGGGAGAGCGATAGAAAGAAGGCCGAGGCTTACTATGCGGTAGTCTCAAGCGCCGTTACTGATGCTACCGTGCTTGGCGCGATGGCTTATTCAAACTCGTTCAATGGTGGGTTCAAGGAGAATTGGGATGAATATTTGTGCAAGATGGTTGAGTCATCGTTTAACTCGCTCAAGAAAATCCCGGCCCACGAGTTGGGAAGTAAAAAACTTGTGAGCTCTTATGCTGGTATTGTTAGTTGCATTGCTCAGATGATTGGAAAGATCGAGGCGGCAATGCGAGACACTGAATGTCAAGAGCAGGAAGTAGCTAATGCATGTGCAAGTGTTGTCGCTCTAGCAAAATTGCTGGATTATAACTGGCAGTGTTATAAGGAAGCCTCATCTGCTGGGTGATGGAGCCTCCTTAATATCGCGGTTGTGTGCAGCGCGTCACTTTTACGAGTGATCGCCAAGTTGCTCAATGCTAAAGCCCACCGCTACCGGCCGCACCCAGATCGGCATAGCCGACAGCATGAACGTCTCCCCCTGCCCGGCCAGCAGCAGGGTGGTCCCCATGACGTGGGCGATGGCCTCTGCTGCCGCCGGCGGCACCGCGTTGCCGATGCGCTCCCGCCAGGCCTGATCGGACAGGCCGTCCAGCTCCAGCTGCTCCTCCGGGTCCACCAGGCTCTGCAGGGCGGCCAGCTCGAGCGTCGTGAACGGTCGGTGCCAGGTGCCATCGAGGGCGCGGATCACACAGGTCAGGCGCTCGTCGGCTGCCGGCATGCGCGGATCGGCGACGCTCCAGCGGCCGTTGTCTTGGCGCGCGCTTGCTGACACGGCGCCGGCCAGGCCATCCCAGGCCACCACGCCGTAGTGCCCGCCGGTCAGGTAGGCGTCGCCGGCGACACGGCGCATGCCCGGGCGTGGATCGGCAATCGACTGCTGGCCACCCTGCACACCCTTGCCCCCGGCGATGACGGTACCGGCCGGCTGGCTCCAATCCCGCACCACCAGGTTGTTGCTGTGGCGATTCCAGCCCGGCCGCGGATCGGCCACGCACTGCCCGCCAGCGCTCGGCGACTGGCCGCCGGTCACGGTGCCGGCTGCCTGGTCCATCGGCACGATGCGGTAGACGTTGTTGTGGCGCACGCCGGCCGGCCGCGGATCGGCGACGCTGAACGTGCCTTGCCCGGGCGACTTCACGCCGATCACCGCCCCGCTGGTCTCGTCCCAGCGGCGCACGCCGTACTGCTGGTACTGCAGGGCCTCGGCCGGCGCCCGCGGGTCGGCCACCGAGAATGCGCCGTTGGTGGGGCTGCTGCGGCCGGCGACGGTGCCAACCGCCTGATCCCAGTCGCGCACGCCAAGGTAGCCGGCCTGGTACTCGGGAACGATGACGAAGTCGCGCAGGTAGCCGTCCTCGATCGCCAGGCGGTTCAGGCTGCGCCAGTCCTTCCCGGCCTCGACCAGGGCGAGACGCACCCAGGTCTTCCACTGCAGTGCCGGTACCCGGTGCATCGGCCCGGCGGCCTCGACATCGCCGGCCAGCGGCATGCGGCCGAGGATGTCGCCCACCGAGCGCAGGGTCTTCTTCTCCGGCTCGTACAGGAACGGCGGCACCTTCTCGACGTGGCGCGCCACCAGCAAGAAACGCTTGCGGCTCTGGGCCAGGCCGCCGAGCTCGCCGCAGTCGTGAGTGGTTTCGGCGACGGCATAGCCGTAGTGGCCGAGCAGCTTGCCGATCTGGTCCAGCAGGTGCCGGCCGCGGGTGGCCAGCCGGGGCACGTTCTCGAACACGATCAGGTCGACCGGGTTGTGCCGCCAGGCCTCGCACATCAACCAGACGCACCTCAAGGTGAGTTCGTTCAAGGCCTGGTACTTCGGGGTCTTGCTCATGCTCTCGGACAGCAGGCCGCTGGCGCCCTTGCATGGGCTGCTGATGAAGACCGCGTGCGGGTCTTCGTTCTGTGCGGCGCGGCGGATGTCCTCGGGCGTTGCCTCCCTCCAGCCGGCCGGCGGCTCTACGCCGTGGAAGCGGGTGTACTGGTCGCGGGTGAACAGGTCCAGCAGGGTGCCCGGCACGCCGGCCAGCCGCTCGAAGTCGCGCAGCCCGGCCGGGTCGACGTCGATGCCGCCGAGGCAGCGCCACTCGGCCTGCTGGTTGCCGACCACCGGTCGGGCGCGGTTGAAGCCCTTGGCGCCGCCGCCGAGGCCGCAGCAGAAGTGGAAGTGCTTGAAGGTGCGTTTGATCATTCCTGACACGGTGTTCTCCAGGCAAAGCAATGCCGCGCCGTCGGAGATCGCGGCGGCGGGCGAGGGTGATGGGGGAACCTGCGCTATGCAGTTTCTTCAAGTGGAAGCCCGCGTTGCTGCAGTGCAGCCATACAGGCAGGATTGAGCCAGAGGCACTCGGTGCGCGTTGCGCCTCCGCGGCCTGCGGAGATCCGTGCAGTTGTAGTGTTCATGGCCCAGCCATGGAGAGCATCGCGGTACATGTCGCTCGGGTAGCCGGAGAGAACAACCATGCCCTGGAGGCTGGCGATCGCTTGGAGCAGGTCTCTGTGTTCGTCGTTGCTCAGCTCGTGCCGGTAGTAGCCATTCTTGCCGGCATCGAGCACTCGAGTTTCGTGCAGATAGGGCGGGTCGACGTAATGCAGGGTCAGCGGCGAGTCGTGTGCGGCCATGACCTCAATCGCCGACCGGTTCTCGATGAGTACGCCAGAGAAGCGCAGCCCAATGGCTGCCAGTTGCTCCGGGTAGCGGGCCCACAGTTGCTGAGCTGTGCCGTAGGCGCGTTTGGTGTCGATCCGAAAGCCGGTCGCACCCTTGGTGGCGCCGGCGGAGCCGAATCCCATCTGTGCTCGGATAATCGTGCGGCGGGCCCGCTCGATAGGATCCGCAGCCGGCTCCCAGGCGAGTTCGAACTCAGCGCGGGCGTAAGGGGTCAGCACCAGCAGTTCCGTCAGTGCCTCCCGGTTGGCGGGCTGCTGTAGCACTCGGAATAGGTTGACCATTTCGCCATCTAGGTCGTTGTAGACCTCGCCGTGAGACCGCTGCTTGCGAAGCATCACGCCGGCAGCACCACCGAAAGACTCGACGTAGATCTGGTGTGGGGGGAAGTGCTGAATAACCCAGGGAGCAAGCCTGAACTTGCCTCCGTGGTAGCGGATGGCCGGTGAATTAATCACGGGGTGCCTTCTCCTGGTCGATCGATGCCGCGCCGCCGGCGTTGGCCGGCAGCAGGCGGGTGGTGTGGTGGTTATGCTCCCGCGCTGCTTTCGGCGCGGGCCTTGGGCTTGCGCCGCTTCAGCACCGTCTCGGGGTCAATGCGGCTGGTTCGAGGCGGCACCGGCACCGGATTGAAGCCGGCGATCACCCGGACCTCGCCGCCGCAGGCCAGGTGCTGGCCGAGCAGGGAGGCGAGCCGTTGCCGCTCGGCCTCCTTGC
The DNA here is from genome assembly GCF_004801855.1 of Pseudomonas sp. A-1. Classification (GTDB taxonomy): domain Bacteria; phylum Pseudomonadota; class Gammaproteobacteria; order Pseudomonadales; family Pseudomonadaceae; genus Geopseudomonas. Next base: position 41,828 of record NZ_SSTC01000002.1, read on the forward strand.
TGCCGATGGTGTTGATCCGGTCGTAGGGCTGCGGATCGATCATGCGGCGGCCTCCATGGCGTTGCCGATCACTCCACCCTCGACCCAGACCGCCTGCAGGCCCGGCGGGGTGCTGACCATCGGCGCCTTCATGGTGCCGGCGATGATGGCGCTATCCAGCGTGCCGTCCTGGGTGCGTGCCATCAGAAGCCTGATGATCTGGCCGCGGCTCGGCAGGTCCAGCACGTCGTAGCGATCGAGCACCACGAAGCGCAGGCCGGACAGCGAAGCGATGGCGATGGCCAGCAGCGCGTCGCACCGCCAGCGCTCGGACTCGGACAGCAGGCCGTAGGCGCGGCCGCCGAACTCGACGCCGATGTCGCTGCCGATCTGCACCGGCTGCCAGCCAGCGGCGGCGGACAGGTCGGCCAGCAGGGTGTTCACCGGGGCGAGCGCGCCGGCCAGGATCTCAGCCGGGATGCCAGTGGGCGCCAGTGCGTCGGCGATCAGCGTCCAGCTCTTCACCGCGGCGTGGTGGCCGGCTGCCTCGGCGATGATCTTGCCGCGGTCGGCCTGGGCACGCTGGGCATCCTGCAGGGCCTGCTGCTTGGCCATCAGCCTGTCCCGCTCTTGGCGCAGGTCGTGGATGGCCTGCTCAGCGTTGGCCATGGCCTCCGCGGTCGGGATGCCGGCGGCCTCTGCTTCCAGCGCCTGCAGCTGCGCGGCGGCGTCCTGCGAGGCCTTCAGGTCGCGCTCGTCGTTGGCGACTGTGCGAGTCAGGCTGTCGACGTAGCCTTGATACTCGGGGACGCTCTTGGCCAGTTTGGCGTCCGCGGCCCCGGTCTCGGCCAGCGGGCCGTGCTCGGCGGTGTAGCGCTCGAGCAGCAGCTTGGCGCGGTCCATCTCCTCGAGCACGCTCCAAGGCGTGGTGAGGCCGCTGTCGGCCTCCTGCACGCCGGCAGTGCGCAGGGCCAGCGCCTGCCAGTCGGCCAGGTTACGCGCCATGTCGTGCACCAGTCCCTGCTTGCCGCCGGCCGCTGCAGCCTCCGCGGCGGCGAGCTGGCCCTGCCAGTGCTTGAGATCGCCGGTGTCGTTGTTCAGCTTGTGCTGGCGCCGCTGCAGCAGGGCGGCCGTCTCGCGCAGCTCGGCGATGCGCTGCTGGCGCTGATCGGCGGCGGCCATGGCGGCCTTGTGGCCGCCGATGGTCTGCTGTGCCTCGGACAGATCGAGCTCGACCACGGACAGCTCGCGGCTGACCGCCTCGAGGTCTTCCGGCTTCACCTCGACGGCAGTGACCGTTTCCGGCTCCCAGCCCTCGGCCTTCTCGCTGCCGTAGGCCTCGCCGGTGATCGCCTTCCAGGCGCCACGCGCCTCGCTGGCGTACTCCTTGGCCTGGACGACGGCGGCATCGAAGCCTGTCCGGAGCATCGGCTTGATCCGCTCGATCAGGCTGGCCTCGGCGCCCTTGTCGGCCAGGCGCTTGGCGATCTCGTTCGGGCTGGCGCTGGCGCCGGTGAGGCCGAACAGCACGCGGCGGCGCTCTTTCTCGTCCAGTGCGGCGAACTTGCTGGTGTCCAGCACGAAGGGCAGGCAGGGCAGGTCGACCAGGGGCGCACCCTTGCCGCTGGGCAGAGCCACCGCGGCGGACTCCTGTTCGCCGGTGGCGCCGGTCCAGCTGACCACCGCCTCGCCCTTCTTGGCGCCCTCGGTGACCAGCTTGGCCAAGTCCTTCTTCAGGTTGACGCGACGCGGCTGGCCGGTGAGGGCCATGCTGATCGCATCCAGCATGCTCGACTTGCCGGCGCCGTTGAAGCCGGAGACCAGCAGCACCGGCTCGGAAACAGCAAGGGCCGCATGACGCAGCCCTTGGAAGTTGGTGACTTCGATGTTCGTGATTCGCATGGCCTGTTACTCCAGGTTGAGCTCCGCCGGCTTCTTCAGGACGCGGTACAGGTTCTCGTCCGGGTGCGCGCCTTCGGTTTCCAGCGCGATGGTCCCGGCCTCCAGCATCAGCAGGATGACGCGGCGGGCCTCGTCGTAGCTGAGGGCGAAGCGCGACTGCAGGTAGCCGAGGTCGATGGTCTTCTTGCGGGTGACGACAGCGGCCTCCAGATCGGCCAGCGTGTGGCCCGCGAAGGTTTCGGCGGCCGGCAGGCTGAGAGTGTCGTCTGCGGTGGTGTACTCGGCATCGAGCGGGGCGTCATCACCCCAGGCACCAGGATCCTGCATGTCCCGGTCGCCGCCGTTCAGGTCCAGCGGGTTCTGGTCGGGATCGGGCGCGACGGCGCCGTCGACGTTGCCCATGAACTCATCGGCGCCGCCCAGGATGATCAGGCAATCCTGCTCGACGGCATCCAGCAGCTCGTGGCGGCAGGGGCTGTGCTGGTTGATCACCAGGACCGCCTTCATCTTGTCCTTGATCGCCACAGACTCGAGCTTGCCATAGGCGGTTTTGCGCTCAGCGCTGGCGATCATGTGCACGGCCAGGGTCACGGCATTGGTGACCTGGGTCTTCAGGCGATCGATGACGTCGGCCTGCTTGGCCTCGCTCATCTTCTGCCAGCAGTCGGGCATGATGCGGATCTCCTGCACCAGGCCGGCGAGGATCTTTTCGCCGATATTGTCGGCGGTCATCTGCAGAAACTGCGGGTTGTGCTCGGTCATGCGGTAGTCCTTATGCGGCTGCAATGCGCTCCAGCTGCTCGAGCTGGGTGTCGCTGAGGTAGGTGCGGGTGCCGTAGCGCTGGAAGTTCGCGCGCAGGTCCGCGGCGAACTGGTCTTCCCAGTCGTTGCTGGCGTTGAGCTCGGCGGCGCCGAGGAGCGCGGTGAACTCCTCGGGCCGGTCGAAGATTTCCGTGATGGTGCGAGAGGCCATCGGCGCTTACTCGAAGTTCAGGCCGTCCAGGTTGGCGGGCTGCTGCTGGGCCTGGGGTTTGGCCTGCTGCCGCGCGGGCTCCGGCTCGGGCTGGAGGATCTCGCCGGTGATGGTGTCCACCACCTCGGCCTCCTCGTGCGGCAGGGCCTCCTGCCGATCGGCCTGCGGGGCGGCAGGCTCGACGGTGCGCAGGGTGTCCAGGTCGACCGAGTAGCCGCCGGAGCCGTCGCGCTTCGCGTCAAAGGTGTCGCGCAGCTCTTCCTCGGTTTGCAGGCCCATGCCCAGATCGGGCGCGTAGGCGCGCTGCCAGAAGGCGGCGGCGCGGTAGATGAACATCTGGTCGGGCATGGTCTTCCACTTGCTGCCGTTCTTGGTCGACCAGCCCTCGGCGTTGACCATCTCCCAGGTGACCCAGATCCCATCGAGGCGCTCGTTGGTTTCCTTCTCGACCGCCCAGGCGCGGCAGCCGTAGTCCTTGTCGCCGGGCTTGCCCTTCCACTCGTAGCGCAGGGTGCTGTAGCGCCCGCAGGTGTTCACCGTGGCGATCAGGAACTTGCTCGACCAGCCCGGGGTGCCGTGCACCACGTACAAGTTCTGCATTGTCATGAGGGGGTTGGCGCCGATGCGTTGGGCCATGTCCAGCGCGATCATGCAGTTGGGCAGGTTGCCCTGGTACTGCTTGGGCACCAGGTCCGAGGAGGCAAACGCCTTGGCGATGCGTTGCATCAGCTCGAAGCCCTGCAGGTCAAAGAAGCTCATGGCGACGGGCGCTTGAGCACGCTGCTGGGGCTGCTGGAGCTGTTGAATGGAAGTGGGTTGGTTCATCGTGTGCTCCTGGCTATTCGGCCTTGTAGGGACAGGTCTTCCAGCGCACGCAGTAGCGTGCGCTGCAGAGAGGGCTTTGCGGGTTGGGCGGGAACAGGCCGGTGCGGAACATGTCCGCGGCGAACTGGATCAGGCCGGGGTAGTCCTCTGTGCCGACCATCAGCTCGCGGGCGCCGATGATTTCGCCGGTACCGGTTTCCGGCCGGCCCTTGGTCTTGAGGCCGATGATCTCGGCCGGCGCGGTGCAGGGCTCGCCGGTGGTGTGCTCGTAGAGCAGCTCGTAGGTGCCGAGCTGGGGCTTGTGGCCCTTGGTCTTGGCGACGCCCTGGCTGACCGCGGCGCCGCCGGTCTTCACGTCGGCGATGCCGATGCCGTCGCAGTCGCGCTTGATGCGCGCCCTGTCCAAGGTGCCTGTGAGACGCACGACGACCCCGCCGCCGCAGTTGATCTCAAGCGGCTTGGTTTCCAGCTCAACCGCCACGAACTGGTAGCGGGGGCTGATGTCCAGGCAGTAGCGGGTGTGCAGGGTCAGGCCGGTGGCTTCCGCCTCGCTTGGGGTAAGGTCGGAGCCGCGCCAGTCGACGTCGAACTCGGGATGGCGAAGCGTCTCGACCAGGTGCTCTGCGGCATCGAAGGCCGAAAGCTCCTGGCCGGCGATACGGGCGGCGTCGAAGGCCGCGGTGCTGGCGTGGATGGCGGTACCGAGCAGGGCGCGCGGGCTACTGGGCGACTTCATGCCCAGCAAGTGGACGCCCTCCCAGCGGTACCCACAGTCGAACAGCGAGCCCCAGGACGAGGCTCGAACGGTGGTGGTGCTGGTCATGGGGTGTTCCGATCAGGAAGTGATTGCCTCGGCCAGGCCCAGCGCCGCGCAGTATGCGGCCATGGCCAGGAGGGCGAGGGATGTGCCGCACCAGGTGGCACGGCGGCGGGCTTTCTGGTGCTCGGAGGTCACGGTCGCACCTCTAGCTCGATGTACCGGCGCCCGCCGCGGATGGTCAGCGCACCTCGCAGGCCGCACTCGATCAGCGGGGTATTCGGTGGCAGACCCAGCGCCTCGGGCAGCGGCCGGGTGGTGAGCACGGTGACGGTGCGGATCTCGTTGAGCTGGTCGTCGACGATGCTGCGGACGGGGGAGGTGGTCATGCTTCGCCTCCCGCGCGCTCGGCGATGAAGCGGGAGCGGCACTCGTTGTCCATGCAGATCCGCAAGCAGTCGAGCGGCTCGCCAACCACGTCGTCGAGGCGGTCGCGCAGGGTGCGCCACTTGCTGTCACTGACGCGGAACAACGCGGCCATGGCGTCGATGATCTCGGCGTGGCTCATCACCTCGTAGGCGTACTCGGCGAACGCCTTGGTGGTTTCCTTATCGCCGCTGTCGAGCAGGTCGGAGATGCGATCCTCTGCCTCTTCACGGGCGTAGTCGTGCTCGGGTTCGGCTGTGTCGTGGGCGAACTGGCCGCGGCGCATGGCGGCGGCATTGCGAAGTGCTGGGGTCATGGCGTGCTCCTGCGTGCATGAGTCGACGCACCGCGCTGATGCGGCGACCGATGCAGACTGGGGATGGGAGGAGGGTGCCGGCAGTGCCACCACGGGATGCCGGCGGTGATGCAGGGCGCATCGGGAAGACCAGCGATTCGCATGCGCTACCTCGGGCTCATGCGCGATGCGCTGCCACTGAGCTGCATGGTCTGGCCTTTCCGATCCGCCCTGGTGGGGCGGTCGGGCCGGTCTTTCCCGGCTGTCATCTGCTCTTCGCCACCGGCGCAGTTGCCGGCATGGGGCCTCGTACGGGGCTGGCTTGCGGATTACTCGAACTGCTGGGGCGCATGTCCGCGACCGTGATCGCGGCTGCCGAGGGTTTCAGCGCTGACCCCTGCAGCATCCCGATCCACCGGCGGGTGTCGCTGCGGTTACTGGCCGCGGGCCTTGGCGATGGCTGCGCGAGCTGACTTGATGGCATTACCAAGACCGCAGCAGTAATACGGCTCGTCCCACCTTGCGCATACTTGCTCCAGCGCCTCCAGCAGCCCGCTGTGGTCGCCCGGCATAGCCGCGACTACGCGCCCGCCGGCCAGCTGCTGGCCCACGTGGATGCCCTCGGCGTGGTCCTCGATGACTACTGTGATGCGGGTCATGCCGGCACCGCCTTCGCAGGGGCCGGCAGTCCGGCCTGGATGCGCTGGTAGATCTCCTCGCGGTGGACGTCGATGTCCTTCGGCGCGTTGATGCCGATGCGTACTTGGTTGCCTTTCACTCCGAGGACGGTGACGGTTATGTCGTCGCCGACCATCAGGGTTTCGCCTACGCGCCGAGTCAAAATCAGCATTTCTGACCTCCTTGGTCATGGTGTTGGTGTGCTTCCGGCATGGCCCTCGTGTTGAAGGCCATCCCGCGAAGCACCCGGCGCGGGGCCGGGCACTTGGCGCCTGTCAGGCTGCGGTCAGCTTGCTCGGCCGCACGCTCACGGGCTTCCCGTCGACCTCGACCTGGGCATACACGCCCAGGCCTTTGCCCGGGCCCCGGTTGATCTCGCCGAGGTACTTGCCGGTCTTCATCTGGCCGCGCGGGTTGGTGAACTTCACCGGCTGGTTTTTCTTGAACTCGCTCATGGCGCACTTCCTTCGGTTGGTGGTTTTCCCAATGGCCGCTGTCGCCAACGGCCATCAGTGAAAACGTCAGGTCTTGCTGGGCGCTGTTTCTGGCCACCTGCGCCTGCCTGCTAGACTTCGTGCACTGACCAGGGGCCGTACATGAAGAAGAAAAAACAGCCAAGCGGCGTGAAGAAGCCAACTGCTCGCCAGTTGGTGAAGCGGCTGGAAGAGCAGATCGCAGCCGCTCGGTTGCAGATGGAAAGCCGGCAACCTGGGAGCGGTGGTGCCGGCATCGCAAATCACATCCTGAATCTTGAGCGGCAACTGGCTGTCGCCAGGTCTCACATCAAATCCAAGTTCTCTTCCGTCAATCACAGCGTGGTCGACGGTTCCTTCGGTAGCGGCAAGCGCCGCTGATCCCCTGACCAATCCGCCCTGGGGAGCCAGGCGGGGCACGATGCGTTGCGGGTCATTCGCACGGTTAGAGCATTTCGCCCTGGATCAGCCGATGGGTTTCTCCCACCGTTGGCAGGCTTTCGCGCCTGTCTGCTCCCCGGTCGCCGCAAGAGGCATCGTGGTCTGTTTCATCGGTTTTCTGACCTCCCACCGATGGAGCCGGGAGTGACCTAGGCCGCCAACGCGTGGCGGGGTAGTCGTTCATGGCGCAGGTTGTTAAAGAGCGTTCGGGCCAATGCCCGGGCATCGCTGCCCTTGTCGGCCCTGCTAGGGCCTGCCGTGTGTGCGGCGTTGAAACAAATATCACGCATTGTGTTTTTGCAGTCAACACGAATCGTGATTTTTATTTCGTGGTGCATGAAAAAGCCCGCACGGTGGCGGGCTTGAGGTAGCGCTGATCGACAGGCTCAGGAGCGGTCGAGGTACCAAGAGAGGAGCACCCGACCGTCGCCGAGGCTGACCAAGCGCAGGTCGGTGGTGCTGCCCAGCTCGTAGAGCAGGCGCTGCCAGTCCTGCAGGCTCTCGCAGGGCCGGCGGCTGATTGTCACCTCGTGGAGACGCTGAGCCCGAGGTGACCGGATGGCCTCCTGCACACGGCAGGCGAGCGCGAGGTAGGTGTCTGTTGGGTGGAGGTCCGGAATAGGCATGGGAAGATCCTTTTCACTCGGAGCTGATCACTCGGTACTCGGTGCTGCCCAGGTCAGGTAGACGGAGCCGTCTTCCTGGGGCGCCAGGGTCACGCTCTCTTCTTCGCTCAGTTGCTCGAGCAGCAGGTTCCAGTCGTCCTCCAGCTCATCCGGCTCGCGGGCGATGACGGCCCGGCGCTCCAGCTGGGCGCGCGGCGCCAGGATCAGCTTCTGGATCCGGCGGGCGAGGAGTTCGTAGGGAGTGGGAAGGGTGGTGGCGGTTGCTTTCTTTGCCATGCAGGCATCTCCTTTGCTGTATGTATATACAGTATTTTGAGATGAACGCGAGAGCAAGAGGGAGATGGTGTAGAACGGCTGACGCAGAAACAAAAAGCCCCGCTCAGTGGCGGGGCAAATAGGGGGAAACTCTCAGTCCCTGCAGGCTATGCCCCGGACCGTGAAGGTTTCGTCATGCGGATGTCGGGCAGACGTGAATTCAACGCTGGCTCTGCAGCTGTCCAGAGGCCCAGGCTTTCTCGAACCTCTCGCGGGCCTTATTGGCCGACGCCTCGCACACCTGCTTCCGCTGATCGGACTCTGGATACATGCACGCTCTGGACGGCTGGTAGAAGTGCTCCCAGGCGTCATCCTTCGCGGCGATCTCGGCCTGCCGGAGCCGTGCTGCCGCGACTAGCTCGGCTTGGCGACGCGTATCGACGGCTTGCTGCCGGGCGAGCTGCTCGGGGGTTGGCCTCGGAGGGGGAGCGGCCAGGCGCTGTCGTGCCTGCTGTTGCTGCTGGATCTTCTGGACGGCGGCCTGAGCTTTCTCGGTCTGCTGCTGAGTCATGTCCTGGATGGCGGAAGCGCTCACCCGGTAGACGGCGTATGAGCCACCGACGGAGATGATCACGCCCAGCAGCCAGGCGATGGGGGATAGTGGTTTGCGGTGGCGTCGTGCCATGAGTGGCATCCGTGCGATAGATCACAAAATGATATCGCAGAGGATCGCCGCTCGGGAGGCATGAAGTGAAAAGCCTACGCGGCGACGGCCGCTCTCTCAGATTGGCTGACGCTCTGTTAACTCCTCCCGCAGCACCAGCAGCTCACGCGGCGCATCGACCATCAGTCGCACCTGGGCGCCGCGACCGCTTATTTCCTTGATAGTGATCTCGATGCCATCGGCCTGCAGGGCGCGCAGGAACTCCTGCGGGTCGGCTGCGGGGTCGAGGGTAATGACCAGCTTCTGGCCTGCTTTGCGGCTGAGGATGAGGGGCATGGTTCGCGTCCTGGCGATCAGTTTCGTTATTGGCTGAGGGACTCGCGCTGGGCGTTGTCCCGCGCTACAAGCTCCTCTCGCAGCACCTTCACTTCCTGTGGCGCCGTGATGTCGAGGTACACCCGAGAGTCACCGATGAAGGCGACGCCGATCTCTATCCCTTCTTTGAGGATTCGCTGGACGGCCTCCTGCAGATCTGCGGCTGGATCTATGGTCAGGAAGATTCGCTGTCCGACACGGCGAGTGAGCTGGAGAGGCATGGTACGTCCTTGCGTTGAAGGGTTACCGGCAGAGCGCCTCGCAGGGCACGCCGTCGTTGTTGCCGTCCAGCCGACCGTTGCCGCACTGCTGCAGGTGGAACTTCGCCTCCTCGCACGAGGACATCTGGCCGCACGTTTTCTTCGTCGAGCAACTGTAGCTGGTGCCACCGGCGCTGCCGCCGATTGCGCTGCCGGAAGAGGTACCGGCTACGCGCTGCGCGCCGCCAGAGCAGTTGCTCAGGTCCACCTCTCCAACGTAGGGGTTGCCCCAGCCCATGGCGCAGGCCGTTGCCTGGTTGCGCCACTTCTCCCACGCGCTGACCGGATACTGGTGGTTCCAGGCCTCGTAGGTGCGGCGGTCCAGATTGGAGAGCCGCAGCTTGTAGCGGTCGGCCATGTACAGGTATATCCGAGCGGAGGCGCCGCGCACTTTTTCCGGCGGCATGGCGGTCTTCGCCTTGAAGTCCACCACCATGGGGCATGCGCCGTACTGAGTCGGCTTGCCGGTGACCATGCCCAAGGCGAAGTTCGATCGGTCGCCGTTCACCTCGCCGATGCTCGGTACCAGGTTGTGCAGGTCGGCTTCAGCCGCAGCGAATACCGGGTCGTTCGCTGTGCAGTTGTCGCGCCCGCCGGCCTGCCAGCACTGACGCTGGTGGCCGATCACCCATGCGGGCACGATGTGCTCCCACTCGACGCGGCTGGCTCGCTCGGCGTTCTTGCGCGGCTGGTAGCCGCAGCTCTCGAGGTCGACGCGATTCCCCGTGTATTCGCAGCCGCAGTAGAAGGTCCTCTCCTGACCGGCGTAGAGCTTCCACGCTACCTTCTTGGCTTCGTTGAAGGTGCGCGGAGCCTCGATGCCCTGGAAGGCGAGGGCGACAGGCGAGAAGAGGGCGAGCAGCAGGGTGGCTGCGAGGAGCTTGGAGTGCATGGCGCGTCCTTGCGTTGTTGGCTGTTATCGCCGGAGCTTCATCTTGGCCTCGACGACCACGCCGATCAGGCGGCAGCGCTCGTCGATCGGGATCATACGATAGGCCGGGTTCAGTGGTTTCAGGTAGAGCTGGCCGGCGTCGGCCACCAGCAGCTTGAAGGTGGCTTCGTCGGCGTCAACCAACTTGGCCACCACCATGTCGCCCGGGCGCGGCTCGACGCCGGTGTCCACCAGGATCAGGTGCCCCTCGGGGATGCTCGGCGGTACCGGCGAGGTCATGGAGTCGCCGCTGACCTTCAGCCAGAACGCAGAACCCTTGGCCTGGTAGTCGGCCAGCTCGAAGGTGTCGTAGGCCCATGGCTCGTAGGCCTCGATGGCCTCTTGCCAGGCGCCGGCAGCCACCTGGCTGATCACGGGGTAGCGGTAGAGACGGTCGGGCTGCTGGGCGGGGGTGACGTTGCCGGATTCGGCTGTCTTGGAGCCTCCGTCGGCCTGTCCAAGGACGGCTGGCTCTGCTACTCGTTGGGGCGGCTCGCCATATGTGATTTGCGCAACAGACACCCCAACCGCGGCAGCAATTTTTTCCAAATCGGCAAGCGTCGGCTCGCGAGTGCCTGACTCGTAGTTGCCGACCCTTGATTGAGACTTCCAGCCACACGCACTGGCAAGCGCAGCTTGAGATAGGCCTGCTGCTTTCCGGTGGTGGGCGATGCGTTTTCCTAGCGTATTCATGTCGCTGATTCTAATCACGCTCCGTTATAGGGCGGTTTCACTTATCGTGTTTGCGATCATCACGAAACGTGTTTATTCTGTGCTCGTTGCCGATGGAGTACGCACATGAACCGTATTCGTGAAATCCGCGAGTCGGCTGGAATCAGCCAAGCCGACCTTCGCCGCCAGCTCAACTGGGGACAGGCGCGACTCGCTAACTACGAGCTAGGTATCCGAAAACCTGGCCTGGATGAAGCTCGAGCCTTGGTTGGGGCGCTTCAGGCTCTTGGGGCCGACTGCTCATTGGACACTGCTTTCCCTCAAGAACCAGCCCACAAGCCCGCCGCCTGACTCAAGCCCGCCAACCACCCGCGAGGAACCACCCCATGACAAAACTCCGCGAAGACCGGCGCCGCAAGGCGCCCGGCACGCACCTGACCGAGGAGATCAAGGTGCGCGTGTGCGACGAGGACTACCGCGAGCTGATCGAGGCGTCGCGGCTGAGCCATGCCGAGAACCTGACTGGCTACGCCCGGGACTGCCTGTTCATCGGTCACCGCCTGCAGCAGGGCAGCCAGCGCGAGCAGATCCTGGCGGCGCTGGTGATGCAGCAGAAGGCCCATACCCTGGCGGCGCTGTTCCGCGGCGAGCAGCTGGATCCGGAGCGCCTGAGCGAGCTGCTGGCGGAGCTGGTGAAGCAGGCCGGCGAGGCCAGTGTGCGGAAACGGAAAAGCGCCTGACAGGGCCTAGGAGGATTCGATGTTCGCAAAGGACGTATGTGATGCGGCACTGGCGCGGCTGAGCCACGCCGAGCGGCAAGAACTCGACCGGGAGGCGGCCCGCCGCGGTTGCAAACCCAGCGAGGCCCTGGTGGCCGTGGCGTTGGAAAACCTGCAGCAGCAGCTCTACGCGCTGACCGCCTCGCATGGCCAGCGCCTGGTGCTGGTCAAGGGATAGGCCGGGAGGCCTCGCGAGAGCGGGGCTTTCCGACATGGGAGGCCCTACCAGGGCGCAATGGGATTGCCGAATGCCAAGTTTCCAGATCAACGACGATGAGCGCGAGGCCCTGCGAGGGCTGCCGATGCTGGCGCGCGAGATCTACGTGTTCGGCCTGCGGCCGTTCATGGACTTCTCGACCGGCATCGTCGGCATCAAGCGCGGCGTCTCGTGGAAGTCCATCGCCGAGGAGCTGTACGTCGAGCCACACCAAGGCATCAAGGGCGGCGAGGCATCCGAGAAGGAGCTGCGCCGGGCCCTGGTCTGGCTGCAGAAGGCGGGTTTGCTCAGCCAGAACCAGGCCGAGAGGCGCCTTGTTTTCGAGCTGCTGCTGGCGACACGGGATCAGTCCGCCCGAAATAAAGTGGGCAGTAAGTGGGCAGATGAAGTGGGCAGTGATGTGGGAGGGCCGCAGCCCAGTAACGACGCGGCTTCCACGGAAGAAGAGGGCAGAGAAGTGGGAGGGGGTGAATTGCCGAAAGTGGGCACACCTCCGGTATCCGGTAAAAGCAATCCTACAGCACACAACGCGTGCGAGGCGTTCGACGCCCGTGACCGTTTCCCCATGCACGATGGCTGGGAGCCAGGCCGCAATACCTTCGCGGCGGTGCTCACGCGCAACGGCATGGCCAACGTGCGGTTCCACCCTGATCAACTCCTGGAGTTCCGCAGCTACTGGATCGCCAGGCCAGACAAGCACCAGACGCAAGCTCAGTGGGAGCACCAGCTCGCCCAGCAGCTCAAGCGCACCACCCGAATCCAACAATCCAGACCCGAGGACATGGCCCATGAAGCCCGTGGACGAACTCCTGCGCGGCGCACGCGCAGTGCTGTCGACATCCTGCACGACGACAACTGGTGATTCCGTGGAGAGCAATGTGCACGACCTAGAGGCCAGGGCGCGTACCGCCGTCAAGCGCGTGTTCGCCACGCTCAAGAGCAGCTACCCGGCCTGGTACGAGCGGCATTACGGCGACGTGCGGGCCGAGAGCCTTGCCAAGCGGATCTGGATGACGGGCATCAAATCCCTGACCGATGTGCAGGTCGATCGTGGTCTGCAGCGGATGGTGCTGGACGCCGATTACCCGCCCAGCCTCAAGGAGTTCGTGAAGCTGTGCCTGCGCATCGATGGGGTCCCTGATGCCGGTACCGCTTGGTATCAGGCCCTGCGCAAGCACTACGGCCACGAGGCCGTGAGGGTGGCCGCCAAGCTGACGGGAACCTACGACCTGCAGCGCTCCGGCTACGGCGACGTGGTGCTGCGTGCTGAGTTCGAGCGCAACTACGCCATCGTGGTGCGCCGCTTGGAGAACGGCGAGCCGCTCGATGGAGCGATCCTGAAGGGCATTTGCCACGACAGCCAGAAGTCGGTTCTTGAGCTGGCCGACGAGCACGCCGAGCAGCAGTTTCAGGAGCGCCTCAAGCAGCAGGGAGTCCCGCAGGCCGGCCAGGCGGCACGCTTGGCGCTGCTGGCCAAGCTGGGCATCCAGCGCGGAGAGCAGGCCCATGGCTGACTTCCGCCCCATCGTGTTCACAGTCCCAGGCGAGCCCCAGGGCAAGGGGCGTCCGCGGATCGGCCGGGTCGGCCAGCATGCCCGCATGTTCACGCCGGCGAAGACCGTGGCCTACGAGGGCCTGGTAGCGCTCGCCGCCCAGGAGGCGATGCAGGGCCGCGACATGATCACCGGGCCGGTGCTGATCGAGCTGCACATCCTGCATGGGGTTCCGCAATCCATGTCGAAAAAACGGAAGGCCATGGCGCTCGCCGGCGAGCTGCTGCCGATGAAGAAGCCCGACACGGACAACGTGCTCAAGGCCATCTGCGATGGCTGCAACGGCGTGGTCTGGAAAGACGACGTGCAGGCTACCGACGGAGTGTTCCGGCGCCGGTACAGCGAGACACCCGGCGTGAGGGTGCGGATCGTGCCGCTGATGGAGGGGGAGTAATGCGCGCTTCCGCAGCCGCCCGCGCATAAAAAAAGCGACCCACCCGAAAGTGCAGCCGCCCGTGACAAGGCCAATGGTAGCACCTTCGGGGGAGGGGATCGCATGCGGTGGAGATCGCGGCATTACGACTGCGAGCAGCAGCTCACGCTGGACCTGACGGTTGTCGAGGTCGCGCGAGTATCGACCACCTGCGCATCTGGAACGCCGATCACCATCAACGGCGTGACCAGGAGCGCTGGCGAGTGGGCCGAGCTGCGCGGGCTGAAGTGGCAGACGGTGAAGATGCGCAGGATGAGGGGCGACAACTGGCGGGACGCGCTGGATCCGGAGCGTCCACGAGGTCTGTGGATGCAGGGGTGGATCCTCAGCAGCAAGCCTGGGCAGGAGGTCAGGGCAGGGCGTTGACCGGCTGGGCCAGTCACATAGCGTCGCCGGCACCTCATCACTGGACAGGTGCACGAAGAATGGCGGCCCAGCACACGCACACGGAACTCGCGGCGGAAGTGGTCGGAGCCTCGCTTGGTCAGAAGGCGACGATGGCCGGCGCGGCCACCGGCCTGGTCGGCTGGCTGGCGCAGGTGAACTGGATCGGAATTGCTGGCGTGGTGATTGCCGCACTGGGCCTGGCGGCGAACATCTACTTCCAGATTCGGCGAGATCGCCGTGAATCCGCCGAGAGCACGGCGCGCATCGAGGCGCTCAAGGAGCGGTGCGAGCCATGAGCCGGACACGTCAGGCTGTTGCGGTGCTCACACTGAGCGCGGCTGGCTTCCTTGGCTGGGTGGCTGGCGAGGGCCTGGTGCTGACGCCGCACATACCGACCCAGGGCGACGTGCCGACCATCGGCGCCGGCAGCACCCGCTACGAGGACGGCACGCCGGTGCGGCTGACGGACCCGCCGATCACCCGCGAGCGCGCCCTGCAGCTGGCGCGCAATCTTCACAGCGAGGAGGAGGAGCGTTTCCGGGCCTCGCTGCCCGGGGTGTCGCTGCACCAGGAGGAATACGACCTCTACCTCGACTTCAGCGGCCAGTTCGGCATCGGCAACTGGCGCAGCTCGAGCATGCGCCGGTACCTGCTGGTCGGGGAGTACCGGCAGGCGTGCGAGGCGCTGTTGCGCTGGCGCCGCCAAGCCGGACGCGACTGCAGCCTGCCGCAGAACTGGGGGCCGAAGGGCTGCAGGGGCGTGTGGACCCGGCAGCAGGAACGGCACCGCAAGTGCCTGGAGGCACAGCGATGATCAGCACGCGCGCTGTCACCTTCGTCGGTGGCGCCTGCTTGGCCACTGGCCTGCTGCTGGGGATGACCCTGCAGGGCTGGCGGCTCGGTGCGGAGCTGGCCGAGCAGGGAGAGCAGCATTCCAGCCAGTTGCAGCGCATAGCCGAGGAACACGCGGCCGCCATCGCCGGCCAGCAGCAGGCCCGCCAGGCGCTGGAGGAGCGCCTGCACGTCCTGGACACGAACACCACCAAGGAGCTATCCGATGCCCTCGCTGAGAATGAACGCCTGCGCCGCCTCTATTCTGCTGCTGACGATGAGCGTCGCCGGTTGCGCATCGAGGTCCGAGTCGCCCAGGCCGACGCCGTTGTGTCAGCGGCCGCCGGCGCCGGCAGCATGGGCGATGCAGCCCGCCTCGAACTCAGTGAGCGAGCTGGACAGTCTGTTTGGGATATCCGGGCAGGAATGATCAGCGACCAGCAGAAGTTGGCCTACCTGCAGCAGTGGGCCAGGGAATTGATGAAGTAGAACAGACCCCGCCTCGGCGGGGTTTTTCATGCCCGTTGCCTGTCGGTGCCAGTCACATAGCGTCGATGGCTCAACTACCGCGACTGCAGGAGCAGCCATGAGTATCGACAAGATCAACGACGACACCTTCCTCTCCGTTACCGAGGCCATGGGGCTGGCAGGCGAGGCCCTGGAGAAAGGCGACGCCGACCTGCTGCTGGTCATCAGCCTGGCCGGTGAGCGCGAGAGCGCTGTACTCGGTGGCCGGGTGGACACTGCGCAGGTGGAGCGCGTGGAGCAGCTTCTGGTCGAGCTCAAGGCGCGTGCCCGGGCCGAGGGCGAGGGTGATCACGTCCTGCATGTGTGGCGGGGCTGAGGTAGGCCGGGTATGGCTGAAGAGGTGACGCATGGCAGGCGGTGAGCGCAAGCAGATCGACTGGGAGGCGGTTGAGCGGGATTACCGAGTTGGCCAGCTGTCTCTGCGCGCCTTGGCGGCCAAGCACGGCACCACCCCAGGCGCGATCAGCAAGAAAGCCAAGAAGGAGGGGTGGACTCAGGATGCCAGCCAGGAGGTGCGTGAGCGGACCCGTGCGGCGCTGATCAAGGCGCCGGCGGCCGAGCAGGAAACACGGGATGGAAACGCTGTTTCCTCGGCTGGAAACGCCCCCACGCGGGAAGACATCGAGGTGGCCGTCCAGACCAATCTGGCGGTCATCAGCCGGCACCGGAAGGACATCGGCCATGGGCACCGGCTGGTCGGCCTGCTGTTCTCGCAGCTGGAGGAGGCGGCGCGGCATCGCGAAGAGATCGAGGACGAGATCGAGCGGGAGTGCTCCGGTGACGAAACCACCGCGCGGCGCACCCGCATGCTCAAGGCCGTGAGCCTGCCGTCGCATGCGGGCGTGATCCGCGACCTGTCGACCGCACTGAAGAACCTGATCCCGCTGGAGCGCCAGGCCTACAACCTCGACGAGGTGTCGAGCGAGGAGAGCTTCGAGGAGCGGCTGGCGCGGCTGGTGGGTGACAGCCAGTAGATGGGGTTGCGGCCGCTCGCCAGTCACATAGCCTGCCGGGCTCCAACCACTGGAGATCCCCATGAACGAGAAGATCATCCACGCAATCAGCGCGCTCGGCTACACCGCCAAGGATCTGCTGAGCATTACCCGGCGCGACGACCAAGCCACCTCCACCGCGCACAAGGTGCTGAAGGTGATCGACTCCCTGCTGGACAGCCTCGGCGAAGCATCCCCTACGCAGTCAGCGCGACTGGCTGACGAGGCCATGAGCGTGGTGAACATCGCTGGCGGCTCGGCAGCTGCCCGCGAGGCCGAGCAGCGCGCCCTGGAGGCAAGCTTTGCCGCGCCGAGCGTCACCCAAGACCGCATCAACGAGCTGCTGGCGCGCGTGACCTACCGCTACGAGCACCCGGAGGGCGCCACCGCAACCTTCGCCCACGCCTTCCTTGATGACGAGTTCTACCTGGCCACCGGCTTCTCCGCGTGCGTCAGCCCGGAGAACTACAACCAGGCCATCGGCGAGAAATACGCCGGCCGCAATGCGTTGGAGAAGGCCACCGGAAAGCTGTGGGAGCTGGAGGGCTACGCCCTGTTCCAGCGCCTGCGTGATCCGCGTTGCAGCGGCAGTACCTGCGGCCCAGTTACCACCCTGGAGGCACGCTAATGCGCCAGTACATCGGGACCAAAATCGTCAGTGCGCAGCCCATGACGCGCGCCGAGTACAACGCCTACCGCGGCTGGGAGCTGCCGGCCAACGAGGACGGCGCCGACGCCGGCTATCTGGTCGAGTACCACGACGGCGGCAAGCCCAACGACGACCGCCACGCCGGCTATATCAGCTGGTCGCCGGCCGAGCAGTTCGAGCGTGCCAACGTGGCCTTCGATGCCGCCGACGGCCAGGCGCCGCACCAGATCCGAGTGGTAGCCGAGCGCGCCGATCTGGACGCGCGAGCCGAGCGCCTGCGCAGCTTCATCATGGGCGACACCTTCGCCAGCCTGCCGCTGGATGAACAGCGCCGCTTGTATCGGCAGAACATGCTGATGGGCGAGCTGTCCAGCGTCCTCGGCGAGCGCATCGCCGCGTTCTGATCCTGACCGCGCCTTGGTCGCCCATTAGCCCGCCCCGTGCGGGCTTTTTTTCGCCTGCGCGCAGGGCTTGCGCCGCCGCTCCAGTCACATAGCGTCCGCCACATCGCAACGATTGTGGCCGCCCCGTGACCAACGCCGACATCCTGCTGCAGAAGCTGATCGAGGACGACGAGCTCTACTGCTCGCGTAACCTCAAGATCCGCACGAAGGAAGGCAACATCGTCCCCTTCGAGTGGAACGACGCCCAGCGCCTGCTGCACGCCAAGCTCGAGGAGCAGCTGCAGCACTGTGGCTGGGTGCGGGCCCTGGTGCTCAAGGGCCGTCAGCAGGGCTGCTCGACCTACGTCGCGGCTCGTTTCTACAAGCGCACCAGCATGCGCTTCGGCAAGCGGACGATGATCCTGACGCACCTGGACGCCGCCACGCAGAACCTGTTCGGGATGGCGAAGACCTACTACGAGCTGAGCGATCCGGCGCTGCAGCCGGCGATCAAGGCCAACTCGGGTAACGAACTGTCGTTCGCCAAACTGCGCAGTGGCTACAAGGTGGCCACCGCGGGCTCGAAGAACGCCGGGCGCTCCGACACCGTGCAGTACCTGCATGGCTCCGAGGTGGCGTTCTGGCCCAATGCCCAGCAGATCATGGCGGGGCTGGGCCAGACCGTGCCGCTGCTGCCGGGCAGCGAGATGATCCTCGAGACGACCGCCAACGGTCTGGGCAATCTGTTCCACAAGATGTGGACGCTGGCTGTCGCCGGTAAGTCCGACTTCATGCCGGTGTTCATCCCCTGGTTCGTGCAGCGCGAGTACCGCCGCGAGGTGCCTCCCGGCTTCGAGATGAGCGCCGAGGAGCAGGAGTACATGGCCACCTTCGGGCTCGACCTCGAGCAGATGGCCTGGCGCCGCTCCAAGATCGACACCGACTTCACCGGCGACGAGGACTGGTTCAACCAGGAGTACCCGGCAACCCCCGACATGGCCTTCCTCAAGGTTGGCCACAAGCCGTTGATCAAGACCCTGCGGGTACAGCGCGCCCGCAAGCAGCGCATTGAGCACATGCAGCGTATCG
Organism: Pseudomonas sp. A-1; assembly: GCF_004801855.1. Taxonomy (GTDB): domain Bacteria; phylum Pseudomonadota; class Gammaproteobacteria; order Pseudomonadales; family Pseudomonadaceae; genus Geopseudomonas. The sequence continues at coordinate 60,201 of NZ_SSTC01000002.1, forward strand.
GCGCCCATGTGGTCGGCCTTGACCCGGCCCGCGGCGGCGACACCTCGACTTTCATCCATCGCCAGGGCCGCGTGGCCTGGGGGCTGGAGCGCATCGACATCGCAGACACCATGGCCGTCACCGGCCGCGCCGCGCGCCTGCTGCAGGACGACCGGACCATCCGGATGCTGTTTGTCGATATCGGCGGCTTGGGCGCCGGCATCTACGACCGCCTGGTGGAGCTCGGCTTTGGTGAACGGGTGACCGCGGTCAACTTCGGCTCGAAGGCCACCGACGAGCGCAAGTACTTCAACAAGCGCGCCGAGATGTGGGGCGAGCTGGCCGAGTGGCTGCACGACGACATCACCCCCTGCATCCCCGACGACGACCAGCTGCACGGCGACCTGACCGCCGTCAGCGGCAACAAGTACAGCTCCAACGGCCAGCTGAAGCTCGAATCCAAGGAGAAGATCCGCGAGGAACTGGGGCGCTCACCGGACGACGGCGACGCCCTGGCGCTGACCTTCGCCGAGCCGGTGGCGGCCGACGACACCTTCACCGAGGACTGGCGCACCAAGCTGCTGCGCAACCGGTCCCGCAAATCCGCGATGAGTGCCTGACGAGATGAGTCCGACCGCCGAAACCAACCGCACGGCCTACGAGAACTGGCAGCGCTACGAGTACGGGCGTATGCGTGGGCACCTGGACTACGTGAAGACCGCTCGCATCAACGAGGGCATGTACTTGGGCGGCGGCCTGCAGTGGAGCGCGGAAGATCTGCAGGCCCTGGCCGAGGCCGGCCGCCCGGCCTTCGAGTTCAACCAGATCCTGCCGAAGATCAACGCCGCCCTCGGCTACCAGATCGCCAACCGCATGGACATCACCTTCCGCCCTCGCGGCGGGCAGGCCGATCAGGATCTGGCCAGCACCCTGTCCAAGCTGACCATGCAGATCGCCGACAACACCCAGCTGCACTGGAAGGAGTCGCAGGTCTTCGCCGACGGCCTGGTGCAGCAGCGCGGCTACTTCGACGTGCGGATCAGCTATGAGGACAGCCTGCTGGGCGAGGTGCACATCGACGCGCTCGACCCGCTGGACGTGATCCCCGACCCGGATGCCAAGAGCTACGACCCGGACAGCTGGGCCGACGTGATCGTGACCCGCTGGCTGACCCTCGACGAGATCGAGGCGCTGTACGGCACCGCCAAGCGCAACGAGGTGGACCAGACCAAGCCGGACGAGAGCGACTTCGGCGAGGACATGGGCGACGAGGCCCGCAACAAGTTCGGCGACAACAACAGCGGCTACAACGACCGCATGGGTGTGGCCACCCAGGCCGACGGCGAGCGGCGAGTGCGGGTGATCGATCGCCAGTTCTGGCGCATGGAGAAGGCCGAGGTGCTGATCACCCCGACCGGCGACATCCGGGTGGTCGACAGCCTGAGCCCGGCTCGGGTCGCCGCCATGGAGGCCGCCGGCGCGATCCGCCAGAAGCGCCGTGTCCGCCGGGTGCGCTGGGTGGTCAGCACGCAGTGCGTGGTGCTGCACGATGACTGGTCGCCGTTCCAGCACTTCACGGTTGTGCCGTACTTCCCGTTTTTCCGCCGCGGCGTCACTCGCGGCTTGGTCGACAACGCCATCGGCCCGCAGCAGATGCTCAACAAGTCGCTGAGCCAGATGCTGCACATCATCAACACCACCGCCAACTCGGGCTGGATCACCTGGGCGAACACCCTGGCCAACATGACCGAGGACGAACTGGAGGACCGTGGCGCCGAGACGGGGCTGCACATCAGCCTGAAGAAGGAGACTCCGACCGAGAAGATGCCGCGCAAGATCCAGCCGAACCAGGTACCGACCGGGCTGGACCGCATCATCGAGCGCTCCGCGGTGCTGCTGGAGCAGGCCACCGGCATCAACGATGCCATGGTGGGCAACACCGGGCGCGAGGTTTCGGGCATCGCCATCCAGAGCCGCCAGCACGCCGCCCAGCAGCAGTTGGCCGTGCCGCTGGACAACCTGGCGCGCACCCGCAACCTGCTGGCCCGACGGATCCTCGACCTGATCCAGGGTTTCTACGATCAGCCGCGCATCGTCCGCATCGTCGAGACCGACGCCCGCGGCCGGGAGATGACCGAAGAGCTGGCGCTGAACTACCCGGCGGCCAACGGCCAGATCCTCAACGACCTGACCATCGGCGAGTACGACGTGGTGATCGCCGAGGTGCCGCTGCAGGTGACCTTCGAGAACAGCCAGTTCCTGCAGGCCATCGAGCTGGTCGACAAGGGCGCGCCGATCCCATGGCCGTTCGTGCTGCGCTACTCGAACCTGGCCCACAAGCAGGAAATTATCGACGCGCTCGAGCAGCAGGCCCAGCAGCAGGCCGACCCGCTGGTCGAGGCCAAGGTGGCACTGACCCAGGCGCAGACGCAGAAGACCCTGGCCGAGAGCGTGAACAAGGCTGTCGAGTCGCAATACAGCGCGATGCAGGCGTCCGGGGTGATCGCCACCACTCCGGCGACCGCGCCGCTGGCCGATGCGCTGCTCCGCTCGGCCGGCTACGTCGACCGCGACGCGGCGCCCATCGTGCCGGAGTACCAGGCCAACGTGCCGACCGCACCAGTGGCACCGGACGCACCGACCAATACCAATCCGTTGACCCCGGCCAACCCGGCCGTGGGCGTGGCTGCGGGTATCGAAACCCAGGCCATCGAACCTGTTTAAACCCAAGGGGGCTCCCATGCGCGACAACGACGACAACCTGGACACCGAACTGGACACCGATCTGCTGGACCGCGGCGATGAGGTCGGCGACCTGCCGCCGGAGGAAGACGAGCTGCCGCTGGACGACGAGGAGCGTGAAGAGAACGAGGGGGATGCAGCTGCGGAGGAAGAGCCGGCGCCGGCCAAGGGCAGCCGCACCGTGCCGCATGCGCGCTTCAACGAGGTCAACGAGCAGCTGAAGCAGGAGCGTGCCGCCCGCCTGCAGCTGGAGGAGGAGCTGGCCCGCGCCCGCGGCGCCCAGCAGACCCAGCCGTCGGCTGCTGAGCAGAAGCCGCAGGAGAAACCGACCGAATTCGACTTCAAGGCTGCCCGCAAGCAGCTGCGCGAGGCGATCTACGAGGGCGATGATGCCAAGGCCGAGCAGCTCGAGGAGGAGATCGAGCGGCAGACCGAGCTGCGCCAGACCCGCATCGCCGAGCAGCGCGCCCAGGAGCTACTCGAGCAGCGCACCCGCGAGCAGCAGCAGAAGGCGATCAAGAACGAGGTGGAGACCGCCGTGGCGGCGGCCTATGCGAGCTACCCGTTCCTCGATGCCGCTGGCGAGCAGGCCAACCAGGACGCCATCGACGAGGTGATAGCGCTGCGGGATCTTTATATTTCCCGCGGCAAGTCGCCGGCTCAGGCCATCGCCGATGCCGTGGCCAAGGTCGGCCCGCGCTACGCTGAAGCCCCTGCTGCCAAGCCGGACGGCAAGGCGACCATCGAGCAGAACCTGGAACGCGAGCGGCGCATCCCGCCGACGATGCCCGGGGTCGGCGAGCGTGCCCGCAAGATCGACTACGCCAATCTCAGCGAGGACGAATTCGAGAGGCTGCCCGAGGCCGAGAAGCGCAAGGCTCGCGGCGATTTCGTGGGTTGACGGCCCATTCCAGTCACATAGCGTTCGCCCCGTAGCTTCCTCAGCTGCATGACCGCCGGCCTTCGGGCCGGTGCGTCACCGGGCTTCGGCCCTCGCTCACCGAGTCACGGTGTCCTCGCCTGCAGGGCGTAAAGCTGCGCCGGCCCCGAGAGCCTGAATCTCGTCTTCGCCTGGGTGGCGACACAACCCGAACACAACCGACAGCAATTCACGACGACAGGAGACGGATCATGTCCGTTACCAACTTTGCGCGGCTGACCCCGCAGCAGAAGATCGTCTGGTCGCGCGACGTTTGGCAGGCCGCCCGCGATCAGATGTTCATCAAGAAATTCCTCGGCACTGGCGACGGCGCGCTGATCCAGCGCATTACCGAGCTGACCAAGACCGAGAAGGGCGAGAAGGTGCTCATGCATCTGGTTGCTGACCTGGTTGAAGACGGCGTGACCGGCGACAACCAGCGCGAGGGCAACGAAGAAGAAATGATGTCCTACTCGCAGGAGATCACCATCGACCTGATCAGCCACCAAGTCCGCAACAAGGGCAAGCTGGCCGACCAGAAGACCGTGATCAACTTCCGCGAGATGGCCAAGTCGCGCCTGGCCTACTGGCTGTCCAACCGTACCGACCAGTTGGGCATGCTCACCCTGTCCGGCGTCTCCTACGAGTACCACCTGGACGGCTCCAAGCGCGTGAATTCGCCGTTCCCGTCTCTGGCGTTCGCCGCCGACGTGTCCGCCCCCACCGCCAAGCGTCACCTGGCCTGGAACGGCTCCGCGCTGGTGCCCGGTGATACCTCCGTCATCACTGCCAGCTTCGTGCCGAACTACAAGATGATCGTGGATCTCATCGCCTACGCGAAGACCCACTACGTCAAGCCCCTGATGGCGGGCGGCAAGGAGTACTACGTGCTGCTCGTTCAGCCGGGCACCCTGGCCCAGCTGAAGAAGGATCCGGACTACCAGCGCGCCGTTGTGGCCCTGGCGCAGAAGGATGGCGCCAACAGCCCGTGGTTCACCGGCGGGACCGTGACCATCGATGGCGCGGTGATTCATGAGCACCGTCTGGTGTTCGGCACCCAGGGCGCGCCGGCCGGCGAGAAGTGGGGCGCCGACGGCAACGTGAACGGCACCCGAACCCTGCTGTGCGGTGCGCAGGCGCTGGGCATGGCCGATCTGGGCACGCCGGAGTGGGTCGAGAAGAAGTTCGACTACGACTCCAAGCAGGGCATCAGCGTCGACAAGATGCTCGGCTTCCTCAAGCCCAAGTTCCACTCGATCTACGACAAGTCCGTCGAGGACTTCGGCGTGATCGCCTGCGACCACTACCAGCAGTAAGGGGGCTGAGCCATGACCATCTCCAAGAATGACGGCCGCCAGCCCCCCATCGTGGCCTGGGTGGACTTCAACCTGGCCGACGTGGCGGTAGGCACTGCGCAGGGCGCCATCGAGCTGCCGGGCGGCGCCATCGTGCTGCGCGGCGATCTGTACGTCACCGAGGCCTTCAATGGCGGCACCACTGCGACCCTCAAGGTTGGCGATGCCGGCGACGACGACCGCTACACCGGCACGCCGCTGGACGTGACCACCACCGGCAAGAAGCCCCTGGTGCCGACCGGCTACGCGATGCCCCAGCAGGGAGACCTGACCGTCAAGTTCGCGCAGTCCGGCACCGCGGCCACCACCGGCAAGGCCCGCCTGATCGTCGAGTACATCGACGTCGGTCGCGTCTGCTTCACCCAGGGCTGAGGCCTGAAGTCCGGGCCGGGTGACTCCGGCCCTGATCCAACCGCAAGGGGAACACCATGAGCGAAGTCCGTTTTCTCCCGAGTCCGCACGATACCGAGTACACCCACATTTCCCTGACCAGTGGCCACAGCGCGGTGGTCTATGCCGTAAGCCCGGTCGACCAGAAGCCCGGCACTGCGCTGCATCCGCGCTTTCACGAGGTGGCCATCGCCAAGGGCTGCAAGCTGCTCGGCTTGGGCGGCTATCAGGAAGCCGAGCCGACCGGCGCCGGCAAGCTCGATCTGGTCTGCAACGCCATCGAGGTCATCGTGGAGCGCAACGCCGAAGGTGATCTGGACGGCACCGGCCGCCCGACGCTGAAGGCCTTGAAGGCGCAGGCCGGCTTCAACGTGACCAAGGGCGAGGCCGATGCTGCCTGGGCTGAGTTCGTGGCCGGCTTGGAAGACTGAGCATGAACCGCGGCCAGTTGCGTGCTCGTTTGCGCTCCGCCTATCTGGATGACCAGGCCGAGCCTTACCTGTGGTCCGACGATCTGCTGGATGCGCTGATCGAGGAGGCCCAGCAGGAGGCGGCGATCCGCTCGCGCCTGCTGTCCGAGACGATCCAGCTGCCGCTGGTGGCGGGGCAGGGTAGCTACAGCCTGCCGGCGTCGGCCCTCGATGTGGTGCGCGTGCGCACCCCGGGCCTGACCCTGGCGCGTACCTCGCAGGCCGAGCTGGACGAGCAGGGCGCCTGGGAGCAGCGCTCCGGGCAGCCGCGCAGCTACGCCTTCACGGCGGCCCACTTCGGTGGAGACGGCGAGCTGATCGTCTACCCGGCGCCTGCCAGCGCTTACGCGGCGGCGGTCACCCTGCAGCGTCTCCCCGCGGCGCTGAGCGATGACGCAAGCCAGCCCGAGCTGCCGATACACCTGCATCTATTCCTGCTGGACTGGGCTGCCTTCCGCGCCTTTTCCCTGCGCGACAGCGACGCTGAGGACAGTGCCAGGGCCGCCAAGCATGAAGCTGCCTTCGAGGCGGTCTTCGGCGAGCGCCTGGATGCCGACACGCTGCGGCAGCGGGCCGAAAGACGCCCCCACCGTATCAAGACCAACTCCGACTGGAGATAGGCGATGGCCATGAGCAAACTGACTGTCGACCTCAAGATCGGCGAAACCGTCACCATCGGCGGCGCGACTGTTCGCCTCGAGAAGAAGTCCGGCCAACTGGCCCGGTTGGTGATCGTTGCCGACGGCAACACCCCGATTCACACCCCGAAATCGGCGCGCATGAGTGCGTCTCTGCAAGGAGACGCCATTCATGGCCAACACTCTGTACGACAAGGCTCGCCAGCGCTTTCTTGAGGCGCAGATCAACTGGATGAGCGACACCATCAAGTGCATCTTGGTGGATACGGGCGCCTATACCCCGCAGACCGCCATCCACGAATACCTGGCCGATATTCCCGTATCCGCACGCATCGCCGGGCCGGTGACGCTTACTGCCAAGTCCACCAGTGGTGGCGCCGCCGACGCGGCCGACTGCACGTTCACCAGCGTCTCGGGGCCGAGCATCGAGGCGATCATCATCTACGTCGACACTGGCGCCGAAAATACCAGCCCGCTGATCGCGTACATCGACACTGCCACCGGACTGCCGATCACCCCGAATGGCGGGGATATTATTGTGACTTGGGATAATGGTGCTAATAAGATTTTCAAAGTATAGAACTCCCGTGTCACATGGATATTGGCTATTGTTGTTTCTCGGAATCCAATCGGGAGCTGGTAATGGCCACAACAAGACAGCCAATCCAAGAGCGAGCATGTGCGCACTGCGGCAAGGTGTTTAAGCCAGCTTCGTCCGATGGCAAATACTGCTGCAGTGAATGCTGGTATGCGTCACGGAAGGCTGGGCGAATGGCGCCGTGCGAAGCGTGCGGCAAGCCGTTTGAGCGGAAGTACAAGGCGCAGCGCGCGTGCAGTTACGAGTGCGGCAACCGGCTGAAGGAGGCCAATCGGGCCTGCACCTGCAAGCAGTGCGGCGCAGCCTTCATCCGGCCGCACGGCAAGCAGCAGATGTACTGCTCGCGCCGATGTTCGATGTTGGCGCGTGGTGGCGGCAAGGCGAACGGGCCTTATCGGCACCCGGAAGGGCACGAACTGCGGCATTCCTCCGGCTACGTTCAGCAGAAGGTTGGTGGCAAATGGATCATGCAGCACCGCTTGGTCATGGAGCAGGTCTTGGGGCGCCCGCTGCTACCAACCGAGCGCGTCCATCACAAGAACGGCCAGCGCGACGACAACCGCCCGGAGAACCTGGAGCTGTGGACAGGCGTTGGCAGCAGCAAGAAAGACCCGCATGGGGTGCGCGTGGTGGACAAAGTGCTGGACATGATTGAATCCCTGACCGCGGATGAGCGTGCCAGGGTGTTGCAAAAGCTGAAGGAGATTAAACCATGAGCGAACCGACTCAACCCTGCGCTGATTGCGGTCCCCCCATGCCGGGCGTGAAGCCGCCGCCGATCGTGCTCGATGTGTCGGGCATTTTCGGCACGAAGTTCGCCGAGAAGGCGCGCAACATCAGCCCGCACAGGCTTTCCGGTCTTCCGCCGTTCCAGATGTTCTGTGCCGAGCGCGGCATCGACTCGAAGGTGATGATCCAGATTCCCGGCGCCGTCGACGAATACTGCAACTGGCATCAGCAGAAGGGGCTGTGGCCCAAGGAGACGCCGTTCGGGGAGCTGGTCGATGGCTAAGGCTCAGGGAAAGCTGACCCCGGCGATCAGCGACGCCGCGGTGATGCACGCGAGCATGAAGTCCATCCGCGACTACCTGGTGAGCGTAGGGCTGGCTCAGCTTGCGGTGTCCGGCGGCTACGACGTGAGTGGCAGCTCCTCGCAGGTGCCGACGGCTTCCGGCGGGGTGTCGGCGTGGATGGCGTTTGCCTTCACCGACGCCGACCAGGCCGCTTTCCCCATCGTCATCGTGATCCGCATCGGGCGCTGGACGCTCAACGGCTACAGTGTCTACGGCTACCAGTACGGGGTGGCGGATGGCATTCAGGACGGGACCACCCTGATCGGGCGATCGTCGTTGAGCTCTACCCCCGCCAGCGGCGGAACGGCCTACCACCAGTGGTATATCAACGTCGCCGGCAACCTGGGCGACTTCGTGCGCTACAGCGGCGACACACTGACCCTGCTGGTCTGCCACAAGTACCGCAACGTCAGCGGCCCCCTGTTTCACTCCGGCATCGTGATGCACGTGGAGCGCATGCGCCGCAAGGATGGCAGTGTGGAGAGCGGCTGGGCCTGCATCCTCGATCGCGATAACTACTCTGCGAACTCTGGTACCACCAACCTCACCGTCGAGTTCACCGAAGGCACCGGCGTCTACACCGATGCGGCCCTGTCGAACCGCATCGCCGGCCCTCGATCGGCTTACGACGGCGGTGTGCCAGTCGTGGCGCCGATCTGCTACGTCTCCGAGCTTGACCAGGCCGCCGTCCCGTTCCGCAAGGCGTTCAGTATCGCCGCCGCGGTCGTCACCAATGGCGGGTTCATCCGGCTGGACTTCTCCGGGGAGGAGAAACCCTACCTGGCCTTCGCCGGCATGAAGCAGCACATCGCCGGTAGCCCGACCTATGGAGTGATTTTCGAGTGGGAGTAGACCTGCAGTCGACCGCCCAGGCTGTCGTGCAGTGGCGCATCCCCGGGCGCATCAGCTTGCCGGCACAGCCGCGCTCGCTGTTCCTGCACGCCGGCACCGGCTACCTGGCCGGCGACTGGCCGGACGGCGCGGCGACGGTCGACGGCCAGCCGGTGCCGGCACAGGTGCGCGTGCTGCTGCGCAGCTCTGACCCGGCCATTGACGGCCTGCTGGTGGCCGAGGTGCAGGCGGCGCCGGACGGCACCTGGCGCGTCGAGGGCCTGCGCCCCGGCCTGCGCTACGACGTGGTGGGTCGCTTCGGCGGGCATAACGACACCATCATGGCCGACGTGACCCCCGCGCAATGACCGCGCCCTACAGCCCCCCCGAAGGCAACAAGGTCGCCCTGGGGTTCGAGGACAGCGCCTACGCGCCGCCGCCTGGCAACAAAGTCAGGCTGGAGTTCGTCAGGGCGGCGGGCGGGGGCGGCGAAAGCCAGTATGTGGTGATCCCCGGAATCGCCGCGGATGGCTACGGCCAGCTCCTGATCCGCCTGCAGTGGCGCCTGCTGGCGCCGGCAGGTTTCGCAGCTTCCGCCTGCGGTGCTCCGCTCGTCTTCAACTACACCCAGTACCTGCTGCCGCGCGGCCCGTTGACCAGCCTGCTGCCCGATGCGCGGGTCTACAACTTCGTCCAGTACATCGGGCAGGCCGGCAACCTGCCCAGCAAGACGCAGTGGGGAAAGCCGACCGCCTACAACCGCAACCGCATCGTATCGCTCAAGGACCAAGGATTTGCCGCCGACGCCTACGGCCCGCCGTACATGGCCGGTGGGCTGCTCAAGGTCACGGTAGGGGGCATTGCCGCGCCGGCCTGGGCAAGCGTCGACCACTGGACCAGCCACTCGCCGCGCCTGATCGAGCACGGCGGCTACTACGCCACGCGCATCGGCGTGCAGATGGTTGGCAGCAGCCGCAACATCTGGCCCAGCGGTTTCGAGGCGACCGCCTGGGGCACGCGCATCGTCCCGCCGTCGAGGACGCTGGCGCCCATCGGCTTCATGGTCGACCCCGGCACGCCCACGGTCATCAACCGCAACCGGCGCATTCTGGTGCCGAGCACCCTGACCAACGGCGACCTGGCCCTGCGCTGGGGGACGGCGCGGCTCGTCAACCTGCGCCAGTACATCAGCAATGCCCCCCTGCATGAGTCGGGCGACTCACTGGACGGCGAGAAGTGGTCGCGCTGGACCAAGGTGGAGAACCGGGACAGGTACATCGCCCACCACTCGGTCGCGCCGTCGACCGATCAGGTGATGCGTCCGACCATCCTGAACAAGGCGGTGCCGCTGTATCCGGCGGGCATCCCCAGCGCCGACCCGGCGCCGTGGCAGAAGTCCGGCCAGGTGGCGCCGGCCATCCGGGCGTTCTTCATGGATGGCATCGAGGCGCCCGGCATCGGTCGTTGGCATGCCGTGGGCATGTACCGCCCGGAGCCGATGGCGCCCACCGGAATCCCGGCCCCTTCGATACCGCGGCCGGCGCTGGAGAACACCCGGCGCAGCTTCCCGCTCGACAGCGGTTTCGATGGCGCGAGCCTGGGCGAGCCCTTCGTCGCCTACCTCATTCGGGAGATCCTCTGCGAGGACGAGCGCTACGGCATCGCACCGCCCTACATTCGCATGCCGGACGTGCAGCACTACACCCGCTACATCGCGCCCAAGCCGGCCGAGTCCGGCTGGATCGGCTGGCATGATCTGGTGATCTACCGTGCCACCTTCACGCCGCGCTGGTCCGCCGAGCCGCAGTGGGGGTGGCCGGCACTCAAGAACCTGACCCCGGAGGTGCCGATCTTCGGCCACGACAGCGCGGAGTTCGGTGCCCCCTTCGTGCGCCTGGAGTGGCGGCCCGTCACCGCGGCCGGCGGGAGTCCGATGCAGGCCATGGGCAGGCCACACATCGCCGACCGGCGCCGCTGGATCGCTCCGCCGGGCGTCAACTACCTGCGCCTGGGCGACAGGGTGAAGGTCGACCTGGTCGGCGGCTACACGCCGCCCGCCGTGAAGCGCGTGCTGCCAACCGGCCTGCAGGCGGGCACGTTCCCCTCGCCGGTGGTGGGCAGCAAGAGCGTCACCGGCGCCGGCGGCATTGCAGCGCCCTATGCCGACGCCCCGCAGGTGCGCCTGATGGGGGCCATCGTCCAGTCGATCCTCAAGGAGGACTCGTTCGGCTGGCCGTTGGTGTGGGAGCCGTTCAAGAAGCAGTTCATCGCGCCGGGCGGCATCGCGCTGTCGGACCAGCGCTATGGAAAGCCGCGGGTGACGCCGCACACGGTCTATGCGGTGCTGGAGGCGCCAGTGCAGGCGATGGCGAACCATCCGACGGGAACGCTGCACCCGGTCAGCGATGGCGCGAAGTACGGACGCCCTGACGTGCAGCACCGGCATCGGTGGCTTCGCCCCGCAACGGGTGGCGACCAGGCCGGCGCCGGCCGCCCGACCGTCTACAACATGAAGCAGCACGTCCGCTGCCAGGGCTTCCGGGCCTTCCGGGCCGGCTACCAGTGGCTGCTCGGCGGTATCAGCGTGCTGGAGCAGTACCTGTCCGACGAGTTCATGGTGATCGGCCATCCACGGGTGGGCGACCCGAACGCCGAGATCCCTGACAACACGATCAAGCCGCACGGGTTCAACGCGCACAATCCGCACCCGCCGGGGTTCGATCAGCTCAAGATGGAGGTCATGCACTTCCACCGCGAGCTGCCGCTGCAGGGCTGGGACAGCCTGGCGATGGGCAGTTCCCGTCCCGGCTCGCTGCTCTACCCGCAGAGCCTGGACGTGGGGCCGCGCCGGGCCAGCCGGCAGCGGGGCGACGATCTGGCGCTGTACGGCACGCCCTGGGTGTCCTTCGCGGTGCGCGACCTGTGGGTGCCGGGCACCGACTTCTTCATCAGCGAGTACGATCCGCAGCGCTTCGACTGGCGCATGCGGGTGCGTCTGCGGAGCATCCCGCCGGCCTTTGAAGCGCAGCCGCAGGTGATCGCCGCCATCGGCGTGGAGCCTGGCACGGGCTTCGGCGGCGCGGAGGCGTGGCTGTGGCACCAGTTCATCCGGCCGGATGGCAACGCCGATCAGTTCAGAAAGGGGGGCTTGTAATGGACATTCGCCTGATGCCGTTCGCCGGCATCGACAACGTGAGCGACGACACAGCGCTGAGGCGCGGCGGCGAGGTGCCCGCCGTGTTCGCCCGCGATGCCGTCAACCTGGATGCGACCAGCGACGGCGGGCTACGGCTGCGGCCCGGCCTGCGCAAGGTGTCGGCATCCCGGCTGCGCGACCTGTGGCACAGCCCGCTGCACGGTGACACCTTCGCCCGCGACGAGGGCGGCTACCTGGTGCGGGTGGACCGCGCCGACTGGTCGACCGAGCGGCTCGGCTACGTCGGCGATGGCGAGCTGGCCTATATGGAGCAGGGCATGCAGGTGCTGGTGTCGGGGGCCGAGGGACTTTTCCGCTTCGACGGCGCCAGTCTGGCGCCGTTGTCGCTGCCGGTGCCGCCGGCGCCGATGGTGTCGCTGGGCGACGACGGGTCGCTGCCGGCCGGGCGCTACTCGCTGGCCGTCAGCTGGTCGCGTGGCGGGCTCGAGTCGCCGCTGAGCGCGCTGGCAGCGGTGGAGGTACCGGCCGGGCGCGGCCTGACCGTCACCCTGCCGATGTGCTTCGATGCCAGCGTGGCACAGGTGACGCTGTACTGCAGCGAGCCCAACGGCGGACGCCTGCAGCGCCTGAACAGCTACCCGATCAGCACCAGCCTGGTGGCCGTTCCGGCGCTGGGCGCCCTGGGCGCGGAGCCGCGCTTTGCGCACATGGAGCCGATGCCAGGCGGGCGCTATCTGGCGCACTGGCAGGGGCGGCTGCTGACTGCACGCCGCAACGTGCTGCGCTTCTCCGAGCCGATGGCCTACCACGTCCACGATCCACGGCATGGCTTCGTCCAGCTGCCGCAGCGCATCACCTTCGTGGCGCCGGTCGACGGCGGGGTCTGGATCGGCCAGGTGGACCATGTGGCGTTCCTGCGCGGGGTCGACCTGCGCGAGCTGAACCTGGAACGGCGCCGGACGGCCGCCCCGGTGCCTGGCAGCGCCCTGCTGGTTGACTCCAACGTGCTCGGCGACCAGGCCGGCGGGCGCGCTGGCGCGGCGTGGCTGGCGGCCAATGGCCACGTCCTCGGCACTGCCGACGGCGCCGTGATCGAGCCCCGCGCGCGGCAGGTGGCCGGCATACATGGCGCGGCTGGGCAGACCGTCGCCATCGGGAGTAAGCTATTGAGCATCGTTCGATAGCGCTGCCATCGGCAGCAATCCGGCGCGCAAGAGTGCGCCTTTTGGCTCAATCCAAGAGGCACACCCATGACCGCGAATCTCCGGCGCGAACTCGCGCACGCCATCCACCGCGAACGCTATGACCTGACCGATGCAGGCATCTACTTCCCGCGCCAGGGCGTGTTGGCGTCCGGCGAATACTTCGGCCGCGTCAACGGCGGGGCCTGGGAGAAGGAAGGCGACAACCTGATCGTCACCGAGGGCCTGGCGCACATGCTTAACGTCGCCCTCGGCGCCAAGGCCAAGGTCGCCAGCTATCACCTCGCCCTGTTCTCCGGCGCGGCAGCACCGGCGAGCAACTGGACGGCCGCCAGCTTCGCCGCGGCGGCTGGCGAGATCGTCAGCCAGTCCGAGGGCTTCACCAGCGCTGTGCGTCCGACCTGGACCCCCGCCGAGACGGCCACCGGCTCCATCGACAACGTGGCCAGCGCGGCTACCGTTACCATCGCCACCGCCAGCGAGCTGAACGTCACTGGCTGTGCGCTGCTGACCAGCTCGGTGCGAGGCGGCACGACTGGCGTGCTGGTGTCGGCCTCGAAGTACGCCGCGGCGCGCAAGTTCCAGAACGGCGACACCTACGAAATCGGCTATCGCCTGTCGCTGACGGTGTAAGCCATGCACGAGCCGCTGCCGCACGGTCGCGCCGTGCAGGGGGCCGCATCGTTTGAGGACGAGGCGGCGGCGAACCTGCTGATGCGGCGCCTCGCCAACCTGCGTGCCGTCTACGGGGTGGACAGTCTCAAGCTGGTCCGCGACTTGCCGGGCGGCGGCAAGGTGGTGGCCGTCGACGCCGGCGGCATCCGGCGCACCCTGATCTTCAAGCCGGGCGCGCAGAGCGCCGAACTGCCCGAACCGCCGGATGGCAGCCTCGGCTTGCCGATGCTGTTCTCCGGGGGAGCGGTGAAGGGCGTCACGGAGGCTGGCGGCAAGATCGAGCTTGCGCTGACCCGCACCTGCCGGCGGCGGCTGGCCGGCTACCGGGTCGGGGCGTCGACCAGCCAGGCCGGTGGCCAGGGAACCGGGGCGATCCGCTTCGGCAGCGATGCGGTGCCGGAACGGGTCGAACTGGCCCGCTTCGTCGTGCCCTATGGGCCGGGTTCGGCGCACCTGGCGCCGATGCAGCCCACGCCGGGGAGCATCTACACGCAGTACCACCAGCAGTACCCGACGTGGTACTCCGGGGCCATGGCGGCGGTGGTGCAGACGGTGGCCGGCTACGGGCTGCAGGGGCTGATGCTGAGCGGAGCGCCGGCCAGCGTGCCGGAGTATCTGGAGGTCGCCGAGCTGCGGGTGCCAGAGCCCTATCGCTCGCGCATCACCGAGGAGCTGCGCGGTGACGGCGCGCTGCCGGGCTACAAGGGGCGCCCGCCGGCCGATGGCGAGATCAAGTACGGGTTCGGCTGGGCCACCACGCACGCCGTCGGCTTCGACAGCGAGAGCAAGCCGTGGCTGCTGCAGGTCGGCCCCCTCGGCGTTCACGCCATGCCGCTGCCGGTGATCCCCGAGACGACGACTCGCGCTTTCCGCGAGTACATGGAGGAGGTCGGCGACGACGAGATCCTGCATCTGCTGGACCGCTTCGGCGGCATGCCCAGCGGAGAGCCGTTCCCGACCGGAGGCGACCTGCAGTGCTGGCTGCGAGCCGGGGCCGTCATCAAGCTCTGCGACACCGCCGACTTCTACAGCCATGTCGGCATGACCACGGCCGCCGGCTGGGCGTTCGCCGATCACGGCCAGGAGGCACACAACACCTGCCTGGAGCGGCATGCGACCCTCAACCGGGTGGACTGCCACACCTACAAGATGAAGCTGCGCCTGCAGGCCATCCAGGCCGCGGATCGGCCACCGGCCGATTGGGGCGGCGACACGGCGCGGGTCATGGAGTACCTGAGCACCCTGAAGGCCGCCCTGCGCGGCGAGCCGGGCCTGGCGGTGCGCTTCAAGCTCCAGCGGGTCGAGGCCACGCTGATCCATGCCCGTGCCATGGCCTTCGCGCCCGAGCGCATGGTGGCCGAGGTCGACTATTGGGACCAGCTGGAGCTGCCGCCGCTTGCCGGCCATTCCGGCAGCGTGACCCGCACTGCCAGCGGCCCGGTCTGGCCGCACACGATCAAGTTTCCCGAGCCGATGCTGGATGCATGCATCAACCCGGACATCCGCAACATGCTCGATCCGGTACCGCCGGGCATCTACCACTACCCGGAGCGCTTCGACACGATCATCTGGACCTACTATGTCGGCAATCAGCTCAAGGTGGTGCGCCAGGCCCGCGACCGCCGCAGCTTCTACCAGCGCGGCGAGGACGACTACGAGGAGTGCATGATCGTCGGCTCCTGGGAGCGCACCACCTACGAGGGTTTGCAAAGCATCGCCGGCGAGTTCTACACGACCGACTTCGACTACCGGGAGGTGCTCGGCGGGAGGCGGACGCATGTGCGCACCGAGGGCCGCGACCTGGGCTACGACAGCAAGCCGCGCGCGCAGATACCGCAGTACAAGTATCTGTTCTACACCTACGGCGGCTCCCTCTGGCGGATTCGCTGGTATCTGCATGAGGTCACGACCCGGGTCGATACCGACCAGGCGCTGACGCTGGGTGGGTGCGTGCCTTTCCTGTCCCGCAACGGCCTGCTGTGGGCTCGCCACAAGACGTTCGGCCAGAAGCTCGAGAGCTACGGCAAGAGCGTCGGCGGGGTGATCGACCCCACGTCCTACCGCATCCACTCCTTCAAGAAGATGCTGGCGACCGGCGCGCAGGTGTCGAATCCGGCGGATCGGCGCAAGGACGACTACCACGACGTGGTGGAGGAACTCTACAACCCTGGCGCCTGTTCGGATTTCGCCGATAGCGGCGGCTGGGGCATGACCGGGCGGCAGACCGGGTACATCGACAGCCTGCTGAACAGCGCACCGGCCGACTGCGGCTGGGTGCCGCCGTTCGAGATCGGCGAGGTGTGGGGCGGTGGCTACTGCCCACGCCAGGATCTGCGCGGCTGGAGCACCAGCCAGTCCAACGGCTACGACTCGCGGCTCGAACTGTCGATGCTGGACGCCGCGCGACTGGTCAGCAGCAGCGGGATCTGGTCGCACTACGCCGACGCCTCGCCAGACGCGGGTGGCGGCCTGTTCCGCGTTGAGGCCACGCACAACTGCTGTGGCGATGCGGTTTTCCTGAAAGTCAGCGACGCCGGCGGCAAGTCCTGGGGCAACAGCCTTTTGTCTGGCGCGCGCCGCATGCCGTTCTTTATCGGGGTGATCAATGAGTGAGAACTATCGGGACGACACAGTAGAGGTTGCCGTCGCGGCCGACCAAGCCTACGGCGGTTTCTTCGGCCTGGTCGAGGAAGCCTGCCGGACCAGCGTGCTGGCGCTGGCCATCGGCATCGGCTCGCTGGCGTCTGCCAGCGCGCTGGCCCAGGACGAGGTGATCGGCCGTCACCTGCTGATCGCCGAGGAATCCGCGGCGGCTGCCGATCTGGCGACGGGCGCCATGCATACCCGCGGGCTGACGCTGGAGCAGGCGCGGGCTTCCGATGCCAGCGCGCACCGGCTGGGCGCCCTGCTGGAGGAGTCGGCGCAACTCGCCGATGCGCTGGTCTACCGGCAACCTGGCCTGCTGGTCGAGCAGGCCGTGGCCGGCGGCGATGCGCTGGGCACGCTGCGCGCGCAGATCCTGGTGGCCGAGCGCGCGGCGGCTGGCGATGCGCTGCCGCATGCCGTGCGTGAGCTGTTGGCCGAGTCCGCACAGGCCGACGATCTGCCGCTGGGACGGGCGCGGGCTGGCAGCCTCCTGCTGGAGCAGGCGCTGACCGCCGACGAGCTGCTGGGCAGCGCCGCAGCCAGCGCTGTTCCCGCGGAGCGCGCCCGTGCCACCGACGAGGCTTTCGGCGCGTTGCGCGCGGTCGGCCTGCTGGCCGAGGCGGCCGAGGTCGCCGACGAGGTGCTGGCGACGGTGATCGCCGGGCAGGCGTGGGTCAGCGAGGCGGACGGCTGGGCGCTGACCCGATACGCCCCCTTCGGATTCAGCAGCGCCACGGTGATCGACGGGGTGGTGTACCTGACGGCGCCGGATGGGGTGTATGCCCTGGACGGCAGCAATGAGCCGATCAGCGCCCGGCTGGAAACCGGGAAGATCGACTTCGGGCAGCAGTTGGCCAGGCCGCAGCATGCCTACCTGGCCTACGAGCTGGAGGGGCGTGCGAGCATCGAGGTGGCGCAGACGCAGGGCGGCCAGGCCACCGAGCGCTGGACCTACCACCTGCCGGACAAGCCGGCCAGCGTGCTGACCAGCGGCCGAGTCGACTTCGGCCGCGGCCTGCGTGGTCGGCATTTCGCCTTCACCCTGCGCCTGGAAGGCCAGCGCGCGCACATCAACGACCTGGCGCTGGTAGGGGTTTCCACCAGCCGGAGAGCATGACCATGAGCGAGAACGGACCTGCCAATGTCTACGCCCACGCGCAGCAGACCGTCGACGACCAGCGCGAGCGGATCAACCGGATCGGCGACGACTACCGGGACTATCTGACGGAAGCCCTGGATGAGCTGAAAGCCATCCGCCTGCCGGAGGTCGCGCAGGCGCCGACCATTGCCATGCCGGAGGCGCCCGAGCTGACCCTGCAGCTGGACCCGATCCCCAGCACCAGCCTGGAGGTCGGCGCGCTGCTGGACGTGCCGGCGTTTGCCGGTGTCGACGACCTGCTGCAGCACATCAGGGATCTGGATCTGTCGCTGGGCGACCTGCCGTCCGCCCCGCAGGCGCCGCTGCTGCATATCCCCGAGGCACCGGCAGAGGATGCCGTGGTGGCGCCGCCGCGGCCTGCGATCGACACGACGGTTGACCTGCCGGCGGCGCCGTCCACTGCGCTGCCGGAAATGGAGGCGCTGCTGGCCATCAACGTGCCGGCTTTCGAGTTCCCAGACCTGCCGACTTTCAACGGCACGTCGCCGGCGGTGGACTTCTCGGTGCCGGACAGCGTGCTGGTCAACTGGACGGAGCCCACCTACCGCTCGCAGGTGCTCGACGAGCTGCTGGCCGAGGTGCGCCGCATGATGGCCGGCGGCACCGGCCTGCCGCCCGCGGTGGAGCAGGCGCTGTTCGCCAGGGCGCGCGAGCGCGCGAGCGCCGATGTGGAGCGCGCCGTGCAGGATGCGTTCGCCGATTGGGCGGCGCGCGGCTTCGACATGCCGCCCGGCATGCTGGCCAAGCAGGTGTCGGTGGCGCGCGAGCAGGGGCAGCTGCGGGCTGCTGAGCTGAACCGCGAGATACTGATCGAGGCAACGAAGTGGGAGATCGACAACCTGCGGTTCGCCGTGCAGCAGGGCCTGGCTCTGGAAGGGCTGACCACCAACCTGTTCGAGAACTCGGTCAAGCGCCTGTACGAGGCGGCACGCTTCCACGCGGAAAGCCAGATCAGCCTGCTCAATGCCAGGGTGGCCGTGTTCAATGCCCGCAACGAGGCGTTTCGCTCGACGGTCGAGGTCTACCGGACCCAGCTGGAAGGCGTGCAGGCCAGGCTGCAAGCCTACCGAACAGCGGTGGACGCGCAGGCCGTGGTCGGGCAGATCAACGCGCAGAAGGTCGAGGTGTTCAAGGCTCGGCTGCAGGCGGTACAGGCGGACGTGGCCGTGTTTCAGGCCATGATGGATGGCGCCAAGCTCAAGAGTGAGGCGGCGCGGGTGCAGCTGGAAGCCTACCGCACCGATGTGCAGGCATACGCCGAGCGATTGCAGGCGCAGAAGGCCCGCTTCGACGCCTACGAGTCCAGGCTGCGAGGGGAGAGCGCCAAGGCCGACGTGTTCGAGGCGCAGACGCGCGCCTACGCGGAAACTGTGCGAGCCATCACCGCGAAGACCGACGCCCAGCGGGCTACCGCCCAGATCGCCACCGAGGCGGCGCGCGTGCAGCTGTCCGCCTACGAGGCCCAGCTGCGCGGCGTGGATCAGCGCAATCAGGTGACGTTCCGCCGTCTGGAAACCGATGCCGACGTTTTCCGCGCCCGGCTGTCGGCATGGGACTCGAAGGCGCGCGCCCAGCAGAGCGAGAGCGAGCTGCGCGCCCGGCATGTCGAGGCAACCCTGCGCACCAACCTGGCCTATGCCGAAACCAAGCTCAAGGAGTACCAGGTCAAGCTGGAGCGCTCGATGCAGGAAACGCAGATCGCGCTGGAGTCGGCCAAGGCGATGGGGCAGTACGGCGCGCAAATGGCGGCCGGCGCCCTGAGCGCTGTGAACATCGGTGCCAGCGTCAGCGCATCCGGCGGTGTTGATGAGAACTACAGCCGCACCACAACCACCACCTACAGCTACAAGTATGGCGACAGCGACTGATCTTGACCATGTGATAGCCTCCAGCCATGAACCAGCATGGAGGCTTCATATGGTCAGATTCGTTGTTCTCGGTTTTTGCCTGGCACCGCTGATGGTCAGTGCCCAGGTCTTCAAGTGCGTGGATGATGCTGGAGCCATAACTTTCTCCAACGTGCCATGCCCAGCAGAGGATGGTGCGGCCACCTTGATCAGGGTGGCGCCGGCCAACACTCTGTCCAGCGAGCCTTATCGCACGGCACCTGAAGATGCGCCGAGCAGAAGTGAAGATGCGCCGAGCAGAAGTAATGACTCAGGAGGGCGGGTCACTGTAGTCGGCGAGAGTAGCGATTACGAGGAGCGCATCCAGTTTCAGGTCAATAGCCTGCTTGGCCTGGCAGGCAGAGCGCAGCATCCGGGCGCAGCGAGCGCCTATCGTGCGGCGGCCAGGCTGGTCGGCTTCGCGCCGCGCACCCGGGCAGGGTTGATGGCTGCCCAGGATGCGGTTACCGCGGCCGATCGAGGTAATCCAGCAGGGGCCATGAATGCCGCCAAGATAGCGGCGGCCATGACGCCGGAAGGGCGGGCGTATCTGGATAGCAGACGCAACTCGTCGAGGGGCGATCAGGGCCAGCCCAGAGTTATCACCAGCTGCGACCCTGGAGGCTGTTGGGACAACCTGGGCGGACGCTACGCCGAGGGGGGCGGGGATACCTATGTTCCAACATCGGGTGGGCCAGCTTGCCAGAAGATCGGCGTCCAGATGATCTGCCCGTGACAGACTGACGGCGGCCTTGCCGCCACCGCCGAGTCACATAGCCTCGGGGCGACCCTCTACAGGAGCGCCCCATGGCTACCAGCGATCTTCCCGGCGAACTCGAACAGACCAAGCGGCGGCAGACCGGCGCCGCTCCCACCGCGCCCGCGCCGTCATCCGGTGGCCTGCCCTCGGCGCGCACGGCCGCTGCCCCGGTTGGCGTGATGCTTACCCCCGAGCAGATCAAGGCCAACTCCGACAAGGCCGCCTGGGATCGCTCACACCAGCGCACGGACGCATTCAAGCAGGACGTTGGCGGCCTGGCGGCTGGCATCCTCTCCGCGCCAATCAAGGGACTCGCCGCCGCTGGAGCTGCCGGCCTCAACTTCGCCCGCAACACCACCTTCGACAGCAATCTGCCCGACTACAGCACGCCCGCCAAGGAGGCGGCCAGGCCTGGCCCGACGCCACAGCAGCAGGCCGGTGGTATCGCGGCCTTCGACATGGCGCAGCGAGCCGTGGATGCGGGGCTGAAGCGTCCGATCAGCGGGGTCATGCGGCCAAGTGCCGGCCTGCACACCGTCGAGCCGTTGGCCAGCGTGGCGTCAGGCCAGGCCGGGCGCGCCAGTGGGACTGCCTCTGGTGGAGCGCCGGGCGGCCAGCCAACGCCTGTCAGCCCGGAACAGTCAGGCGGCCTGCCCGGCTGGAGCCGCACCGGCATCGGCGCCGGCCGCGCTGGCGGCGAGATCGTCGGACGCATGGGCGCCGATGGCGTCCCCGAGTTCAGCAACCGCGAGGCCGACATGAAGGGAGCGGGCCCGCAGCGCGCCATAGGCAGTGTCGGAGACGGGATCGGCGGCGGGCTGACCACGATTCGAGCGCAAGACCCGAGAATTGGCATGCGAATCGTGCATGGCAGCCAGAGCAGCCAGAGCAGCCAGAGCAGCCCAGGCGGCGTGCGCGTGACCGTGGTCGGCGGCGGCGACACCCGCATGGAGGAGGCCGCGGATCGGCGCCGGATGAGCATCGCCGGGCTGAGCCCGACGCAGCAGCAGGCGGCCTTACTGGCGAAGGCTGGCCAGCGGCTCAAGGCCGATGAGCTGGGCCTGCGCGGCGCGGAGCTCCGGCAGCGTGGCATCGACGCCGGCCTGGATCGCGGGCTGCGCGAGCGCGAGATGGCCGGTGCCGAGCAGCGCACTCGCTTGGAGCTCGAGGCCGGCGAACTGTCCCTGGCCCAGCAGCGCCAGGTGGCGGACCTCTATGCGCGTTACGAGCAGGCCGCCCCGGAGGAGCGCGGCGCGCTGGCCGAGCAGATTCGCACCCTCACCGGGAAGGAGGCACCGAACCGATTCACCGTAGTACCCGGCGGCCAGGAGTACGACGCAGCTGCCAATACCGTGGTCAACCGCCCGGCGCGCGTGCTCAACAACCAGACCGGACAGTTCATCGAGCAGAGCCCCGCAGGTGGCAGCACTCCTCAACTGCAGGCAGATCAGGCCCAAGCTCGCCGCATCATCGCCGCTGATCCAAGCAAGCGCGCCGAAGTCGAGCGCAGATTTCAAGAAGCATACGGCCGCGGGCTGGAGGGTTAAGGCATGGGGCTGTTCGACGATATGGAGCCGCAGGGCTCGCAGGCCTCCAGCGGCCTGTTCGATGATCTGGAAGCACCCAGGCGCAACACCGGCCTGGCCGGCGACCTCGGCACCGACCTGAAGCGCGGCGTACAACAGCTGCCCGGCATCGTCACCGGGCTGCTGGACATTCCCGTGGCAGCCGTCACCGGGCGGCGCATGGTGTCCGAGGGTTACGACGAGATCGGCAAGCTGACCGGCTTCCAGCCCTCGAAGTGGGCCGAGGAAGCTCGCCAGGAATACAGCCCGCAGCGGCAGACGGCGCAGGCGGAAATCGACCAGGTGTGGGAGGACGGCACGGCGACCGAGATTGCCGGCGCCTACATGAGCAACCCCGGCTATGTTGCTGGCAAGGTGGTTGAGTCGCTGCCGCAGATGGCGGCGGGCGGCCTCGCTGGCCGTGCCGTGCTCGGTGCGGCGCGGGGCGCTGGCCTTCTGGCGGCTCCGGCCACTGCGGGGCAGGCAGCACGGCAGGCAGCGCTCGGCGCCGGTATCGGCGAGGGCGCGGTGATCGCCGGCGGCACCATGGAGCAAATCGACGACAGCGTGAACGCGCGCCGCGCGGCGGCTGCCTCACTTGGCGCTGGTGTGATCGGCGGCGCATTGGGCGGCATTGGCTCGCGGGTGGCGCAGCGTGCTGGCCTGATCGACGCCGAGGGTGCTCTGGCCGGCGGCATCCAGCGTTCGGCCAGCGAGGCGCCAGGGCTGGCCCGCCGCATGACTGGCGGGGCCATCACCGAGGGCCTGCTGGAGGAGCTGCCGCAGTCCGTGCAGGAGCAGATGTGGCAGAACTGGGCCGAGCAGAATCCGCTGATGGAAGGGGCGGCGCGCGCGGGTGTCGAGGGGGCGCTGGCTGGTTCGGCGCTGGGCGCCGGGATCAACGTGATCCCGCGTGGGCAGTCCACTGCGCAGACCGATCAGTCCGCAGAAGGGACCGCCCCCGAAGAGCAGCCGGGCACCGCCGGCCCCGACCTGATCCAGCCAACCCCGAGTGCCGAGAACCCCGCGCCGGCTCCGGTCGAACGTCCCGACCCGGCCAACGGCCCGCTGTCGGCCGCGGCGAGCATGTTGCCGTCGGCTGCCCCGGTGCTTGACGCTGCACGCATCGACCAGCAGCAGGCACCGCAGGAGTCGCCGGTCAGCCCTGAGGAAGCGCGCATCCGCGAGGCCATTGTCGACGTCGAGCGCCGTGCACGTCTGGGCGGCATGACGCCGGTGCTGGCGGCCGAGCGCGCGCGGTTGGGCGGCGAGCTGCTGGCCCTGCAGCAGCCGGCAGCCGAGCAGCAGGAGCGCCCGGCCATCGGCGACCAGCGAAGCGACTTCTACACCGCCGGCAACGGCTTCACCAGTCGCGAGCGCGACCCGTGGGTCAACCCGGCGAACAACCGCAGCAGCGACCCCTACGACCGCTTTCCGGGCATCGACCAGGTGCCGCCGCAGCCGCTGGAGGGCGAGCTGCTGAGTGATGTCCAGGGCGATCCGGCCGAACAGCCGGCGGGCCAGCGCGGCATCGGCGCCGACGTCCGGCCGCAGCTGATGCGCGAGGGCGAGCTGCTGGGCGGTGAGGTGGTGCCGCAGGGGCTGCGCGCCGGGCTTGGCCGCGGCGAGACCTTCGACGGCCAGAACCGTGCGATGCCGATACAGCCGGACACCCGCGGTGTGGCTGGCGCCGACGGCTCCAGTGTTCTCGAAGGCGAGTTGCTCGCCGGCGATATGCAGCCAGGCGCAACCCGGCAGGCCATCGGCGGCCGGGTCATCGAGGGAGAGCTGTCGCCCCGCGAGCAGCGCGCGCTGGGCACCACCTTCAAGAAGCGCGGCGCCGCCGAACTGGCCCGCAAGAGCCTGCCGGCGCCTGAGCGGTTCACCGTCGAGGAGCAGGGCGAGACCTTCGCCATCCGCCAATTGCCGCCGCCCGCGCCCA
The DNA here is from genome assembly GCF_004801855.1 of Pseudomonas sp. A-1. Taxonomy (GTDB): domain Bacteria; phylum Pseudomonadota; class Gammaproteobacteria; order Pseudomonadales; family Pseudomonadaceae; genus Geopseudomonas. The sequence goes on from NZ_SSTC01000002.1 coordinate 84,188, forward strand.
GCATTGCCGGACGGGAGATCGACAGCGAGTGGTCCGAGTTCGCACCGGAGTCCGGCACCCTGGCCATCCCGCGCGCCGAGATGCCGCAGATCAAGGCTGAGCACCGAGGGGCGATGGTGAATTTCCTCAACGCTCGGGGCATCCAGCATGAGGAGCAGAGCGTGCCGGCAGCCGAGCTGAAGCCCACGCAGGCCGAGTTTTCCCGTCAGAAGGTGGAACAGGCCAAGGGCTTCACCGGCGGAGACCGGGCCATCCTGGTCTCCAGCGATGGTCACGTGGTCGATGGCCACCACCAGTGGCTCGCCAAGCGCGAGGCGGGTGGCGAGGTGCGGGTGATCCGCCTCAAGGCGCCGATTCGCGACCTGCTGCCGATGGTGGCCGAGTTCCCCAGTTCTACCCAAGAGGCCGGCGCCCAGCCCATGACCATTGGCCGCCAGCCCAAGACGCCCCAGCGCGGCCAGCGTCGCAGTGTGGACCGCGACCGGGACAGCGTGGTGCAGGCGGCCATTCGCCTCGGCGGCATCACCAGCCAGTGGCGGCAGGACACTACCGGCGACACCAAGGGAAACAAGAACATCCCGGGCGTCGGCGCGCTGTGGAGCGACAAGACCGGCACCAGCCTCGACGACATGGCGTCGCTGCTGGACCAGCACGGCTACGTGCCGGCCGGCGAGATGGACAAGGATGGCGGCGTCTCCTGGCTGCAGGCCGCGATTCGCGACGAGCTGGGCGGGCGGGCGCACTACGCGCCGGATTCGGCCCGGCAGATCGAGCAGGCTGAACAGGAACTGCTGAACCGCTATGCTGAGGCCGTCGCCCGGGCCATCGACGAGCGCGAGGCCGAGTACGCCCGCATCGAGGCCGAGTACGGCCCGGATGCCGCGGCCGACGCGCGATCCTTTGACGAGGCGATGACCGCCCGCAGCGAACACCTTGATGGAGCCATTGAAGATGTCCGAGAGCAGCAAGAAACCGTCGTCGATGGAGAGCTTGCCACCGAAGCCGACGCCGCCCGCCGTGATGACGAGCTACGGCAGGCTGATGGCCGAGAAGGTCGCCCTGCAGGAGAAGATGTTGGAGAGACTTTCCAGCTCCAGCAGCAAACCGAAGCAGGACTAGCTGAGCAGGCTCGCCAGCAGCAGGCCCGTGAGCAGGCCGAGGCGGAGGCCCGGCGCAAGGTCGAGCAGAAGGCCCAGGCTGATGCTGAACTCAACGACTTCGCCCTGACCGGCAGCGACCGGCCGGCAGATGTGGGGGCGGCGCGCGGGCAGAGTGATCTGTTTGGCGCCCAGCCAGCGCGAAATGAGGCAGAGGCCCCTGCTGTCCAGCAGGTTCCTGCCGGCGAGGCGCGGCATCCCGATCAGGGGGCGCTGGTGGACGAGGCCGAGCCCGACAAGCCGAAGCGCCAGGCCAAGCCCGCCGTCGAGAAGATCGACGACACCGGCGACAGCCTGTACTGGAACCGCAAGAACCCCTGGCGCGGCGGCGGCCTGAAGTGGGAGCAGATCGCCGGAGAGAACGAGGCGCTGCGCGCGAAGCTGGTGACCAAGGCCCGCGTCTGGGCCAAGCCGGACTGGCAGGCCTACCTGGACGAGCTGCTGCCGAAGCTGCCCGAGCAGCAGCGCGATGCGGCCGTGCTGGTCGCGCGTCTCACCAAGCAGGTCTACGACGCCCTGCCGGCCGCGCCCAAGGATCGATCCGAGAAGGGGCTGCAGGCCTATATCGAGGTCATCGAGCGCGTGCGCAGCGCAGCCGAGGCGCTGCTGCAGGATGGCGAGCGCCACGTCGTGCTGCTGAACGGCCTGACCCGGCGCAGCGGCGACATCCTGTCGTTCGTCCGCCAGGCCGGCACGATGCCGATCTTCGATGCGGTATTCCCCGAGATCGCCGCTGGTGGCCGATTCCAGCGTGGCACGCCGGCCAATGACCGCGGGCAGGTGATCGGCAACAGGGCCATCAAGGCGATGCAGTGGAGCGTGGCCGATGCCGGCAAGGCGCTGAAGGACATCAAGGCCGGCTGGCCGGCATCGCAGGAGGCCTGGCAGAAGCAAGGCATGCGTGTGCTGGCGCGCGACACCCTGCGCGCAGCGGGCGTCGAGCAGCTGCGTGGCGTGCACGCGGCGATGATCTACGACGGCCGCAACCATCTGACCACCGTGCGTGACAGCGAAGGCGCTCGCCGGGAATTCGCCACTCAGGCCGAGGCCGAATCCGCCGCACAGGCCGAGCTGCAGAGCTGGGCGCCGTTCCTGCTGCTGGACAAGCGCAACCGGCTGGTCGGCGGCTTCGACAGCGAGGAGTTGGCCATCGAGGCTGCCCGGGCGAGCGTGAAGCGGGAGGTGAAGCCTACCGTTCGGGAAACGCCGCTGGCCGATGCCGAGATCCAGCGCGCCGGCAGCGAGCGCCGGCTGGCCGGACAGAACGTGACTGCCGACCAACTGCGCGACACCTTCGGCTTCCGCGGTGTGAACTTCGGCAAGTACGTGCCGCAGGGCGAGCGGCAGAGCCACCTGAACCGAGCCTTCGACGCGATGCACGACCTGGCCGAGGTGCTGGGCGTGCCACCACGCGCGATGAGTCTGAACGGCATGCTGGGCCTGGCATTTGGTGCCCAGGGCAACGGTGGCAAGGCGGCGGCCCACTTCGTCCCCGGGGTGAACGAGATCAACCTGACCCGCAACGCTGGCGCCGGCAGCCTGGCCCACGAGTGGGCGCACGCCCTGGATCACTACTTCGGTGTGCAGGGCGGCATGGCCAGCAAGGAGAAGCCCTACGCCAGCCACCTCGGGCCGCGTGGTGCCGCCGGCGAGCTGCGCAGCGAGATCCGCACGGCCATCGTCAACATCGGCGCCGCGACGCGCTCGATGGAAGAGACCGAGGAGCAGGTCCGCCAGCGGGCTGCCGAGCGCGTGGAGCATGCCCGCCAGCGGCAGGCAGCCTACCTCGAGCGCAACCGGGTGGCCGAGAAGGTCGCCGGCAATGCCGAGGCCGAGGCGGCCCTGGCGCGCATCATGGCTGGCGAGCAGAGCGAGTATGTCGAGTTGCCGAGCCGCAAGCGCAACAAGGATTACGTCCCGGCTGACGTGAAGACCGTGGCGGATGCCATCGGCTTCGATGCGGCGCAGACCATCGACATGCACGACACCGTGTCCAGCCTCAGCTTTGCGCTCGAAGACCAGCGCAAGCACTTCCAGAAGCGTCTGGTGCACACCAGTTTCTACAAGAGCAGCCAGGCACTGGACGGCAAGGGCAAGCCCTACTGGAGTACTCCCCACGAGATGTTCGCGCGGTCCTTCGAGGCCTTCGTGCTGGACCGACTGATGGAGCGGGGCGCCCAGAACGACTACCTGGTATCTCCGGTCAAGCGCGATCAGGGGGCGACCGACCCAGGCTATCCGTATCCCGCCGGGCTGGAGCGGGCGGCGATCAACCGCGCTTTCGACACCCTGATCGGTGCGATCGAGACTCGCGAGACCGAGGCCGGGGTTGGGCTGTACCGCTTGGGCGATGGCGCCGGTGTGAGTGCCGCCGAGGTTGCTGCTGCGCTGGCTGCTTCCCCCGAGCTGTCCGGCATTCAGGTGGTGCAGTCTTTCGAGGAACTGCCCCTGGCGGCCAGGATCCGTGCCAAGAGCGACGGTTTGTCGCCGGACGACATGCGGGGCGTGTTCCGCCCGGATGGCCAGTACCTGGTCGCCGACAACCTCGATAGCCTTGAGGATGCTGTGCATACCGCCGTGCACGAGATGGTCGGTCACCTGGGCGTCCGCGGCGTGCTGGGGAGCGAGCTGAATGGCACCCTCGAGCGCATCTACGCGAGCGAGGCAGCGACCGAAAAGGGCCGCCAGCGCATCGCCCAGATCCGCGAGGCCTATGCGGCGCCGCTGAGTCGCCGAAGCGAGGCCGAGCAGCGCCTGCTGATCGCCGAGGAGATCGTTGCCCATCTGGCCGAATCGGGCGACCGGCCGGGCGTGCTGCAGCGCTTCGTGTCGAAGGTCCGTGCCGTGCTGCGCCGGCTGTTTCCGCAGGTCCGCTGGACCTACAACGACATCCTGGGGCTGATCGAGCAGTCGCGGCAGTGGCTGCAGCGGGAAGCAGGGAAGGGGGAGAAGATCGATGGTTCACAGCGGTATTCCCGTCGCGGCTGGGATGAGGCGTTTCCTGATGTCGAACTCGCCCACCCGCTGAGCTTCCTGAACAACCACCCGGACTATGCCGCGGCGAAGGCCGGCGATGATGCCGCTGCGCTGCGCGTGGCCCGCGATGCGGTGACGCCGGAGTTCGTGGAGAGGGTGCGGGCGATGATCCCTGCAGGCAGCCGGCCGCGCATCGTGCCCGTACTTGCCCGGGAGGGGGCGGGCGACAACCGAATCCCGCTCGCCGCGGCGAAGGTGCTGGCCAAGCAACTGGGCCTGCAGGTGGACACTGCCCCGATTCAGGCGGAGAAGGTCGGGCGCACTCAGTCCAACGCTCTGGAGCGCATCGCCAATCAGCCGACCTTCGATGGCGAGGTCGCGGCTGGCGACTATCTGATCCTCGACGACACCCTGACCCAGGGCGGCACCCTGGCGCAACTGAAAACCCACATCGAAGACGATGGCGGCCGGGTGCTCGGCGCCGTTGCCTTGACCGGCAAGAACTACTCGCGGAAACTTTCTCTTGATCCCAGCACCCTGGCGGAAGTCCGTGGAAAATACGGCGACATTGAACCTTGGTGGCGTGAAGCCTTCGGCTACGGCTTCGAAGGCCTCACCCAGTCCGAAGCTCGAACCCTCCTCACGTTCGACAAAGGACGCCTATCGCCTGACGAAATCCGAGATCGACTCGCTTCGGCAAAGTTTCGAGGCCTCGGCCAGGTGGATGGACGAGCAACTGGCGATCGACCCGGAACTGAAGCACCTCTAGACACCGACGATACCCGCTACCGCCTGGCCACCGAGCCCGACACCCGCGATGCACTGCGCAAGCTGGGGCTGGCCGGCGAGGGGGCGGCGAGCCTGCTCGATCGCATCCGCAACCTGACCCAGGCTGACCTCAAGGGCATGCTCGGCGCCTGGGCCGCCCGCTCCCGGGAAGGGCTCTTCGATGGCCTCGATGGTATCCGACAGGCCGAGGAGGCGGTTGGCGTCACCGATGCCGACCAGCAGGGCTATGTCTCCGCGCGCCTGGCCAGCGGCATCGCTGACGTGATGCACGGCGTGCTGCACTACGGCGCGCCGGAGTGGCGCGAGGGCGTGGTGTCCTACAAGGCCGGCACCCGCGGCGTGCTGGAGATCCTCGGCGACCTCGGCCCGGGCAATCTCACCGCCTGGCTGGGATGGCTGGGCGGCAAGCGCGGGCAACTGCTCAAGGCACAGGGCCGGGAGAACAACCTGAGCGACGAGGACATCGCCCAGCTGCTGGCCATGGCCGACGGCAAGGAAGCGCTGTTCGAACGGGTGTACCGCGAGTATGCCCAGGTCAACGAGACGGTCCTGGACCTGGCCGAGCAGGCCGGGCTGATCGACCAGGACGCCCGTGCGAAGTGGCTGACCGACTACTACGTGCCGTTCTACCGCCAGCAGGAGGGCGACGAGGGGCTGTTCAGCGCGCCGCGCACCAAGCGCGGCCTGTCCCACCAGACGGCTGCCATCAAGGCACTCAAGGGCGGCAAGCTGCCGACCAACGACCTGCTGGCCAACATGCTGGCCGGCTGGACGAAGCGCATCGACGCGGCGATGAAGAACAAGGCGCTGCTGGAGGTGGTCGACAACCTCAAGGGCAGCGACTACCTGACCGACGAGAGCCCGCGCTACCAGCAGGTGCTGATCTCCCGCAGCCAGATCGCCGCGCAGATCCGCCAGGATCGCAAGGCCCTGCGCCTGGCCGCCCAACTGCTGGGGCTGGAGGACGGGGCCAACACCCTGAAGGTGCTCAACGAGCTGATGAAGCCGCAGAACGAGGGCTTCGAGAAGCTGTGGACGCGGGTGGCGCCGACCGACCCTGACATCATCCGCGTGCAGCGCGCCGGCAAGAACGAGTATTACCGGGTCAATGACGAGTCGCTGCTGCGCGGCCTGAAGTTCATGGCCGGCTCGAGCTTCAACGACCCGATCACCAAGATCGGCCGGACGTTCAAGCGCATCCTGACCACGGGCGTGACCGCCTCGCCGGACTTCATCCTGCGCAACTTCATCCGCGATGCGGCGCATGCCTGGATGATCAACAAGGACGGGTTCGTGCTCGGCAAGGACTCGATCAAGGGCATGCGCGATGCCCTGCGCGAGGACCAGGACTACCGCGACCTGATGTTCGCCGGCGGCAGCTTCCAGGGCGGCTACGTCCACGGCGCCGACCCGGAGGCCTCGGCGCAGATCATCCGTCGGGCGCTGGAGAAGAAGGGCTTCAGCCGCGAGCAGCAGGAAGCCTATCTGGGCAGCCTGGTGGACACGCCGGCGAAGGCCGCCGCAATGCTCAAGAAGGGATGGCAGAAGTACCGGGAGCTGGGCGACAAGGTCGAGAACGCCAACCGGCTGAGCACCTACAAGGCGGCACTCGCCGCCGGCAAGTCGAAGCGCCAGGCCTCGTTCGAGGCCAAGGACCTGATGGACTACAGCCTGCGCGGCAACTTCGCCGCGGCGCAGTGGTTCACCGACGTGGTGCCGTTCCTCAATGCGCGTCTGCAGGGGCTCTACAAGCTGGGCCGGGCGGTGAAGGGGGACAAGAGGCTGATCGCCCGCGAGGTGGCGATGAAGGGCGCCTACATCGCGCTGTTCTCCCTGCTGCTGGCCGGCCTCAACGATGACGACGAGCGCTACCAGGCCCTGCAGGACTGGGACAAGGACATGCACTGGCACATCTTCCTGGGCGAAGAGCACTTCCGCATCCCGAAGCCGTTCGAGCTGGGCCTGATCTTCGGCACGGTGCCGGAGCGCCTGCTGCATGCCCTGACCGGCAGCCAGGACGGCGAGGATCTGGCCAAGGCCGTCTCCCATGGCGTGTTCCAGACCCTGGCCTTCAACCCCGTGCCGCAGTTCTACCAGCCGATCCGCGAGCTGCAGGCGAACCGCAACTTCTTCCGCGACATGCCGATCGAGGACATGGCGGACGAGGGCAAGCTGCCCGAGGCGCGCTACGACGAGCGCACCAGCGCGCTGAGTCGCGCCCTGGGCCAGCTGACCGGGCCGGCCCTCGGCCTGTCGCCGAAGCAGCTCGACCACCTGGTGATGGGCTACACCGGCACGCTGGGCGGCTACGTGCTGGCGATGTCGAACCAGATCGCCGGCGCCTTCAGCGATGCGGCCCGGCCAGCCCTGAGCGCCGGCGACATTCCGGTGTTGAAGGTGCTGTACCAGGGCGATGCGGTGCGCTCGACCCAGTACCAGACCGAGTTCTACGACATGCTGCAGGAGGCCGAGCAGCTCCACCGCACCATCCGCAGCTACCGGGAGGAGGGGAAGCTGGAGCAGGCCGCTGTGCTGCTCGAGGCGAACCGGGACAAGCTGCGCCACCGGCCGGCGCTGGGGCTGGCGCGCAAGCAACTGGGCAACATCCGGCAGAAGATGGATCGGGTGTACCGCGACACCGGGATGGATGCCGCCGCCAAGCGCGCTCAGCTGGATGACCTGCAGCAGCAGGCGAACGGGGTCGCCGAGCGAATCACTCGACTGGCTGGGGCCGATTTCTAGAGAAAGACGTCGGCGATAGCGATCAGGGTGGTGATGGCCATGCCAAGGAGGGCGAGGCCGAAGAAGAGGCTGGATGCCTCATGGCGCTGGCCCGGCGTGGTGCTCAGGAAGAGCCAGATGCCGATGCCCAGCATCGCCATGCCTGCGAGCGGTTGGGGAACGACGGCAACCATGCCGAGCACCATGAGGATGGCGCTGCTGTAGACCCTGAGCATGGGGGATTCTCCTGCTGGCGATGCGATGGCTGGAGGAGGGTAGCCATGCAAGCAGCCGAGATGCCAGGCCCTGGCTTTTCTGATTGCCAAGGTGCTGGAGAGGGGGCTGCCGTGCTGCTCGCGGTGGACTGGAAAGGAAAACCCCGCCGGAGCGGGGTTTCGGTCAGACGCGGTTGGTGGCCGATTCGTAGACCTCGTCATCACGACGAGCGCCCACGCACAGGACCAACACGATCTCGGTGCCGTTGATGCGGTAGACGATGCGTACATCGCCCGTCCGAATCCGGCGATGACCGGCGAGGGCCCCACGAAGCGGCTTGCCGATCTTGTCTGGTTCTCCCTCAGCGATACGCTCGCGTATCACTTTCAGGACTCGCCTCGCTTCAGCACTTCCGAGCTGTTTGAGGTCTTGCTCAACTTCTGGGTGAAACCGAACGCTCCATTTCATTGGCTATGGGCCTAACTGAAGCGAGCCTCCATGTCCTCAAGGCTCACGGTATTTTTTTCGTCCAGGCTGGACAGGCGCTCAATGGCCAGTCGCTCGGCGCGAAGGTCTTCGAGTTCATCCTGCAGCGCCTGGTAGGCGTCAACGCCCACCAGAACTGCTGCTGGCTCGTTGTCCTTAAAAATCACCAGGTGGGTTACCTCTCCGCTGGTGACTTCCTTCAGCTTCGCTCCGAAGCTTCGGACCATGGCAGTGGCGGACACTGCCTGATCAGCCCGGTTCAGAAGTGCACTCATTCGCGCTATGCCTCGGGATTCGGGATTTGAGATTTGAGATTTGAGATTTGAGATTCGGGATTCAGTCATCAGCGCTGCCTAGTCAGTATACGCAATATCATGCGTAAAACAATGCGCAAGGTGGTGCGCGGGAGACCTGCCGTCGCCACGCGCTGGCGTAGCCCCACGGCACCTGGCCACCTCCATCTGCTTTCGGCGTCCAGCGTAGCCCTGCATGTCCAGAAACGAAAAAGCCCCCGCACACTGGCAGGGGCCTTTCTTCGTGCCTGCGCCTCAGCGCCTGCGATCACTCAGCTGCTGCTGGCGCATGCCTTGGGAGGCAGAGCGGACCTTGAGGTTCGCCAGGGCGGCCATGGAGAACTCGAACACCTCTTCCGTCGACACGTCCAGCGCGCCGGGCGTCACCATCGCCTTGATCAGCTCCCGGTGCGTCATCACGCAGGCGTCGACAGGAACAGGGGTGTAGCGCTCCCGCCCCTGCGGGTCGAGGCTGACCATCCAGCGCTCGATGGGGCTCAGCGGGCGACCGATGACGCCGGCGAACCCGGTGAGCTGGCCCAGAAACTCGCCCTCGATCGCATAGCCCGCGACGAAGTTGCGCGCCGCGTCGAGTTGCTCGGCTGGAATGTCCTCAGCGCGCCCAACGCTGAATGCCGCGTGGACCTGCGCCCACAGCTTGGCCTTGGCGCGGCGGCGCACTGGCGCCGGCAGAGCACGCACCTTCCCATCCACCACTGCGGCCAGGCAGCGGAAGCCGTCGGTGCCGATGGTGGCGCCCAGCAGGGTCTGCATGCGGCCGGCGGCGTCTTCGTAACGACCATGCTTGCGGATCGCCGGCAGCACCTCGGCGGTGACCCACTTCTTGAAGCGCTTGGCTTCCGGCTTGCGGCTGCGCAGGATCGCGGAGTACAGGCCGGATTCGTTGATGACCAGCAGCTCTTGGTCACCGCCAAGGGTCGGCACAATCTGCCGACCCTTTTCGTCTTCGTCGAGATTGCGGGCCATGTCCTTCGCTTCGCGATACTGGAGCGCGGCCGCAACGTCGGCAGCAACGAACCACGGCTGATCGTCGATCAGCAGGGTACGGACTTCACGGGCTTCGAACTGGAAGGGGATGATCTGGGCGGTTTGCATGGTCGTACACCTTGGATAGCTTGAGCTGATCCGCTGCCCGAGGCCAATCGGGTGAGCGGAGCCGTGCGGGTTGGCCTACCGGGACCAAGGTGAACCCGGCCACCCTTGCGGGTGCCACACACGACCCCGCCCATAACGCAGGCGCTGCCATGCTGTGGGCACAAAAAAACCGCCGAAGCGGTGGTGTGCCCACCTTGGATTTTCCGGGAGGCCAATCCCAGGTCGCTGGATTGACAGCGACGACGCAACCTTAGCCGGGCGAGCGAGGGGAGTCAATTGGTGGCGGCACGAGGAAGGCTCTCCGCTTGCCAGGGCTTGGTGGTCATGGTGTATAACGTCAAAAAGCGGTAATGATGATCGCGAGACCTGCGATGTAGACATGGAGAGCAAGCATGGCAAGGGATTTTATACGCCACGCCCGTCCGTGGCGTTATACGCCATTTGGCGTCTAATAGTAGTTATGTGCATCCCAGTCTTAGCCAAGGAGGCCTAATGGACAACAGAATAAAGTTTGCACTATATCTCAAGGGTTGGATTTTTCAAGGTGGAGATAAAGCTCAGCTCAAGAAAAACTCTGAAAAGGTATTGATTGATGAATATATCCCGCAAATGAAGGGGTCTATATTCTGTCCTGAGTGTTTCGCAAATCTTTTTCGTTCGCCAGAAGAAAAAGAGTTTTCCTCTAACGGAAGGGTAGCGTATTTTGCTCATAGCAGAGTAATAAAAACAGACTGCGGTCTTCGCACCAAAAGGGCAGAAGGTAAAAAATATCTAACAGAAGAAGATGCGAAGCGCGCAATTCTGAATGAGGAGCTCGTAATTGTAGAGGGCTTTATAAAAGAAAGGCCAATTTCGCCAAATAAGACCCCTGCCGAGTATGATGCTTCGCAAGTAGAAGAGATTGATGGCCCGGTCGCCAATGTGCCAATAGGTCGGCACAAAGGGGAGGCCTTCAAGCTGCCTAGCAAATTCAAGACTATTCGAGGGATATGTAATAAATTTGATGAAAATATCACTAGATATTTTTACATGCCAAACGGGCAGCATGCAATTCAGCTGCAAGATCTTCTCAAAAACATTGAATCCGTAACTGAAGAAGATGAAGTTCCTAGAATTTATTATGGCAAGATCATTCGGTCAGCTAACGCGGGAAAAACACCGCAAAACATCCGCATGACCAAGCTTCAGTATACAAGCCAAGATTATGCGGACTTCTATTTTAAGTTGGCAGATGAGAAGCAGCGGGAAAAAGGGATTGATGACAATTCTGCCGGAAGAGTTGTTGTGATGTATGGGAAGATAACAAAAAGCGGTGCAGGTCTTTGTATAGAAAAAGTTGAATGGGGTGAGTTTGCTCTTCTTCCGCGGAAGTATGAGTGCCTGCTTTATTAAGCACATTGCAAATGGTTAAAGTCGTTCGCTTTGCTCGCTGGGGCGGGTTAAAGTCCGCCCCTTAATCAAGCGTTAGGTGCTTATTGTGATTGCATTAGTAACTCCTCGCATTGCTGTTGGTACTGAGGACAACGAGGTCATTGCCGTCTTGCGGCTTTTTGGTAGTCCCGCGCGCGAAGAATCCGAACGGGAATATTGCTATCGGGTTGAAGCACCACTGTTTGAGCTGGCTGTCTATCCGCAAGACGCAGTCGTCCGGTCAGTCTGGTACGACGACCCCGCCGGACGAGAAACCGAACAAGGGCGAATCAACAAAGTGTACGCATATCTCACTCGCTATGGCCAGCTCACTGACTGGGAGCTTCGCCTTGATAACGGCTGGATGCACTACTGGTTCAACCCTGTCGCTCACGCCAAGATGGTCTACGGGGTACATAAGGATGTCATTCGTTTCAATCGGTATGACGAGGGTCACGCCTAATAAACGCTTCGAGCCGACCGCCCAAAAGGCTGTGTTTTTGGGTCTCCTCCGCGCTGCGCGCACCGGTGCTGGCTCAAGCTGCACGTTAGAGCGCCCGTGCATGCGGCGGGCAGTCGCGATCGGATTGTTCGCCTGCTGCGCCAATTATTGCTACAGCCTCTCAGGCGGGCCGCATCCCAGATGGCTCCGAGCCTGGTGACGCATTTTTGAATGAGAGGTTTGGCTTGTTTGCTCTGGTTTGGGTAAGTGTGTTGGTGATGGTTGGGCTTTTGAGTGCATTGTTGCTCGAGGCTAGTCGGATGGGGCTTGAACTTCAGTTGTAAGGGGTAAGTAAATGGCAGGTGGTGAAGGTTCTGTGTCGGACAAAGGTCTAAAGTCGATAAAAGATCCTCGTGAAAAACTGTTGTTGAGTATGAGGGTTACCTCAAATTGCAGATACAGAGCTGCAATTCGTCTTAATATGAAGAGTGAGGCTTCATTTTTTGCTACGACATTTCTCTCTCTTGGGTTGATTTTGATTCCGCTGGTTCAAAGTTCAGGTGTTACGGTTTGCTTTGATGAAAAAGTTGCAGGCGCCATGCAGGTTTTTATGGCGGTCTGTGTGCTGGTTTACTCTGTGGTTATCTCTAAAGCTGGGTATGAGGTTAGGTCTGAGAAGCTTAATAGATGTGGTGATGATTTGAAGGAGTTGGCTAGGGAGCTCGAGCGGTCGGGTGATGCTGATGGGAAAGGTCTTGAATATTACAGTAGGCAATACTCGATAATTTCTTCTACGTGCGAGAATCATGAGGATTTAGATTACCTTATATCTAGGTTGCACATGTCTAGGGATTACCATATTGATGGGGTTAAGAGAGTTTGGCTTATTGTGAAGTCCTGGCTTATGTTGCGGTTTATGTATTTTCTTCCCGCGCTATATGTGGGGATTGGTTTTTTCTTTTTTACTGATTTTATTGGGGTAACAAAGTTCTATCCTGAGGTGTTTAAGGTCAATATCTGCATGTGCTCAACAGGAAGTTAGATTGATGGCGGAAGGTAGGGGTATGGCATAGTGCATAGGGCAGACCATGGCGCAGCCTTGTTAACCTTGCCCAACGCACTCTATTTCGCCACCATCAAGGACGATCCATTGATCGCCCCCTCCAAGCTCATCTTCCTCCCCGGCGCCTCCGGCAACACCGAGTTCTGGCTCCCTGCCGCCCAGCGCCTTGCCCATCCGGCGCAGCAGGTCCATATCGGCAGGCCCGGCTTCGGCAGCACGCCACCCGACCCGAGCGTGACCGGCATGGCCGAGCTACACATGCCCGTGCTGCTGCTCTGGGGTGACGCCGACCCGATCAGCCCCGTCCGCGTCGGCCAGCGCCTCGCCGAGCTGCTGCCCCGTGCCGAGCTGCACGTCATCCCAGGCGGTGGTCACGACCTGGGCTTCACCCATGCCGGCGAGGTGGCGAGGTTGATCGACAGGCACCTGGCCGTCGAGGGTGGGCTTCGGTCGCAATGCGCCGGAAGGGGATGAGCCAGAGCGACAGCATGCGAGGCGATCAGCTCTGATGAGTGGGGGATAGCTGGATGCAGGGAGGGGGAGGAGAGCTGCCCAGAACGGGCGAGGAGGGCGGAAAAATCGTTTCCGCAACTGAAAGGGAAGCCCGCGTAGAATGCGGCTTCCAGCGGTGCGAAATCGCTCCGGTTGCGGAAGCGATTTCGCCTGTAGGCCGCGCCAATGCTCAATTTCTCAGCAGACTTGAAAACCGCCGACGGGCAACCGTCCCAGAGTTCGAATCTCTGCGCTTCCGCCATCCATACAGCACAAAGCCCCGGATTCCGGGGCTTTGTTGTTTCTGGAGTATTCTGTTCCCCCACTTGTTCCCCCATTCTGGCATTGCGTGAGTGCTTGCTGGTCCTACCCAGTCGCCCGCAATCGACTCCCAGGTCCCGCCCGCATCGCTTGGCAACGTGGCAGAATGCCCCCAGTCGACAGAAAAACGGTACATTTGCCGCAATTGAACGGCTCCGTCGCCATGTGGACGGCAGCCGGCAGGCAAGGATTCAGGGCTTATGGACAAGAAATCGCTCACCGAACGGGACATCTGCACCAAGTTCATCACGCCGGCCATCGAGCAGGCCGGCTGGGACATCCACAAGCAGGTGCGTGAGGAAGTCAGCTTCACCAAGGGCCGCATCATCGTCCGTGGCAAGCTGCACAGCCGCGGTGAGGCCAAGCGCGCCGACTATGTGCTCTACCACCAGCCCAACGTCCCCATCGCTGTCATCGAGGCCAAGGACAACAAGCACTCGCTCGGCGCCGGCATGCAGCAGGCGTTGGGCTATGCCGATACCCTGGACGTGCCCTTCGTGTTCTCCAGCAACGGCGACGGCTTCCTGTTCCACGACCGCACCGGCACCGGCGAGCTGACCGAAACCGAGCTGAGCCTGGCGCAGTTCCCCAGCCCGGACGAACTGTGGCAGCGCTATTGCCAGTGGAAGGGCCTGGACGACACGCTGCGCCAGAAGGTCGAGGCGCCGTACTACGACGACGGCTTCGGCCGCGCGCCGCGCTACTACCAGATCAACGCCATCAACCGCACCGTCGAGGCGGTGGCGCGCGGCCAGGATCGTATCCTGCTGGTGATGGCCACCGGCACCGGCAAGACCTATACCGCCTTCCAGATCATCTGGCGGCTGTGGAAGTCCAAGCAGAAGAAACGCATCCTGTTCCTCGCCGACCGCAACATCCTGGTCGACCAGACCCGCAGCAACGACTTCAAGCCGTTCGGCCAGGCGATGACCAAGATTGCCAAGCGGCAGATCGACACCTCCTACGAGATCTACCTGTCGCTGTACCAGGCTGTCACCGGCAGCGAGGAAGAGAAGAACATCTACAAGCAGTTCTCCCCGGACTTCTTCGACCTGGTGGTGATCGACGAATGCCACCGCGGCAGCGCCGCCGAAGACTCTGCCTGGCGCGAGATCCTCGACTACTTCTCCAGCGCCACCCACGTCGGTCTGACCGCCACGCCCAAGGAAACCCGCGAGGTTTCCAGCATCCACTACTTCGGCGAGCCGGTGTACAGCTACACCCTCAAGCAGGGCATCGACGACGGCTTCCTCGCCCCCTACAAGGTGGTGCGCATCGACTTCGACAAGGACCTGCTTGGCTGGCGCCCGCCCAAGGGCATGCGCGACAAGAACGGCGAGCTGATCGAGGACCGCATCTACAACCTCAAGGACATGGACCGCCAGCTGGTCATCGAGGCGCGTACCCAGAAGGTCGCCGAAAAGGTCACAGAGTTCCTCAAGGCCACCGATCCGTTCCAGAAGACCATCATCTTCTGCGACGACATCAACCATGCCGAGCGCATGCGCCAGGCGCTGGTCAACCTCAATCCCGAGCGGGTGGCCGAGAACCGCAAGTACGTCATGCGCATCACCGGCGACGACCAGGAAGGCAAGGCCGAGCTCGACAACTTCATCAACCCGGAAGAGCGCTACCCGGTCATCGCCACCACCAGCAAGCTGATGACCACCGGCGTCGATGCGCAGACCTGCAAGCTGATCGTCCTCGACCAGCACATCAAGTCGATGACCGAATTCAAGCAGATCATCGGCCGTGGCACGCGGATCAACGAGGACTACGGTAAGTACTGGTTCACCATCATGGACTTCAAGAAGGCCACCGAGCTGTTCGCCGATCCGGCCTTCGACGGCGAGCCGGTACAGATCTACGCCCCACAGGGCGACGACTCCCCGGTGCCGCCCGACGATGGTGTGGAAGGCGATGGCATCGTCGCTGGCGACCTGGGGCAGGGTGATGGCGACGAGTTCGGCGAGCTGGGCGAAGGCGACGGCAAGAAACGCATCAAGTACGTGATCGACAACGTGCCGATCTCGGTGATCGCCGAGCGCGTGCAGTACTACGGCCCGGACGGCAAGCTGATCACCGAATCCCTGCGCGACTACACCCGCGCCTGCGTGCAGAAGCAGTTCGCCTCGCTGGACGACTTCCTGCGCCGCTGGAGCGATGCCGAGCAGAAGAAGGCGATCATTGACGAGCTGGCCGCTCAGGGCGTGCTCTGGGAAGCGCTGAGCGAGGAGGTTGAAGCCAAGCTGGCCAAGCCGCTCGATCCCTTCGACCTCATATGCCATGTCGCCTTCGACCAGCCACCGTTGTCGCGCCGCGAACGCGCCGAGCAGGTGAAGAAGCGCAACTACTTCGGCAAGTACCAAGGCACCGCCCGCCAGGTGCTGGAGGCGCTGCTCGACAAGTACGCTGACACTGGAGTTGAGCACATCGAGGACATCAAGATCCTGCAGCTGGCGCCCTTCAGCCAGATCGGCGCTCCGATAGAGCTGGTCAAGGCGTTCGGTGGAAGGCCCTCATTCAGCGCAGCGGTACGCGACCTTGAGCACGCCATTTACGAGAATGCTCAATGAGTCGAGTGATCTGCATCAGCGCGGGTCAGCTACAGGTCAAGAAAGCCGACACCCCAATCAATCGCCGGCACCAGTACTTGAACTACGGCCTCCTCTCGTTGGCCACCGTCTTGAGTCGGAACGGCTTCGACTCCGTGGTTCTGCACGGCCATTTTGATCAACCTGAAGTGCTGCTCCAGCAGGCTGAAAACCAGGGGCTGACAGGCCGCAATGCCCTGCCCGTGCTCATATCGCTGCCCAGCTTCTATGCGGTCGAATGGGCCAGCCGGTTCATGCAACAGGCTAAAGCGAGGCATCCCGAAATTCGCTTTATCGTGGGTGGGCGCTGGGTCGTGGGCGATCACCCCGAACGGCTCAAGTCACTGCTGCCCCTGGCAGACCGCGTGATCGTAGGGCTTGCCGAACGTGAGATCGTCGACCTGCTGGGCGGCCCACGCGCTCGAGCAAGCCTCTTGATAGGCCCGCAGGCAATAGAAAGCTCGATACTCGACTATCGCCTGCTACATCGGCGCGAGCTGTACCAACCCAGTATCGAAGTCTCGCGTGGCTGTGGCATGGGTTGCAGCTTTTGCCAGGAACGTAGCGAGCGCCTACAGCCTCTCAAGCCTGCAGAACAGGTGGTCAACGAGCTCTCGGCCACGCTGCTGCGCGACGGGCTGATCGAAATGACGCCGTACTTCGAAGCATCCATGTTCGTCCCGAGCCAGCGCTGGGCCCACGAGTTTGCCGAAGCTCTCACCCAGGCCGATTTGGACCTGCGCTGGCGCAGCGAGGGGCGCGTCGACAACATCCGCCCGGAGCTGATCCCCCACCTGGCGGCCACCGGCCTCACCGTGCTGGACCTCGGCCTTGAAAGTGCCAGCCTCCAGCAATTGCAGAGGATGAAAAAGAGCAAACAGCCGCAGCGCTATCTGGAGAAGGCCGCCCGCTTGCTGGAGGCCTGCGCTGACAACGGCATTAAGGTCAAAGTGAACCTGCTGCTGTTCGCGGGCGAAACGGACGACACCGTGGTAGAGACCCTGAGCTGGCTAGATGCCCGCAGGGACCAGTTCTATGGCGTGTCGGTGGGCCCAGTCATCGCGTATGTCTGGCCGGGTGAAAGCGAAAGCTACCTGGCCGAGCTGGCCCCGTTTGGCGCTTCGTTCAACTGCTCGCCCTGTATTGGCGTCACCCATCTGAACCTTAGCCCGCAGATGAGCCATGAGCGCGCACTGGCGGTTTCACGTGAAATCAGCCGACGCTACATGAGCGCTGAACGTTATTACCTGCTCAAATCCTTTTCCTACTTCGCACGCGACTACCGCTACAAGGACTTTCTCGAAGACGTCGCCAGCACCTCGCTGCCGATGAGCTTCGATACCACTAATCTGCCGGCGTCGGTCAGTCACGCCCGGCACCCTACTGAATCGATTGCCTAAGCCATGACTATTTCCAGCACCATCAAATCCATCCAGGACATCATGCGCAAGGACGTCGGCGTCGACGGCGATGCGCAGCGCATCGGCCAGCTGGTGTGGATGCTGTTCCTGAAGATCTTCGACGACCGCGAGATGGAGTGGGAGCTGCTCGACGACGACTACCGCTCGCCGATCCCGGAGAGCTACCGCTGGCGCAACTGGGCGGCCGATCCGGAGGGCATCACCGGCGATGCGCTGAAGGAGTTCATCGACAGCCGCCTGTTCCCGACCCTGCAGACCCTCGACCAGTACAGCCAGACGCCGGCCGCCTTCGTGGTGCGCGGGGTGTTCGAGGATGCCTACAACTACATGAAGTCCGGCCAGTTGATCCGCCAGGTGATCAACAAGATCCAGGAGGGCGTCGACTTCAACAAGGCCCAGGAACGCCACGCCTTCGGCGACATGTACGAGCAGCTGCTGCGCGACCTGCAGAACGCCGGCAATGCCGGCGAGTTCTACACCCCGCGCCCGGTCACCGAGTTCATGGTGCGCATGGTCGATCCCAAGCTGGATGAGAAAGTGATGGACCCGGCCTGCGGTACCGGCGGCTTCCTCACCTGCACCATCGAGCACAAGCGCCAGCACTACGTGAAGACCGCCGAGGACGAGCGCGCCTTGCAGGCCAGCATCTTCGGCGTGGAGAAGAAGCCGCTGCCGCACCTGCTGGCCACCACCAACATGATCCTCCACGGCATCGAGGTGCCCAGCCAGATCCGCCACGACAATACCCTGGCCCGCCCGCTGATCAGTTGGGGTCCGAAGGAGCGGGTCGACTGCATCGTCGCCAACCCGCCGTTCGGCGGCATGGAGGAGGACGGCATCGAGGCCAACTTCCCGGCCGCCTTCCGCACCCGCGAAACCGCCGACCTGTTCCTGGTGCTGATCATGCACCTGCTCAAGGACGGCGGCCGCGCCGCCGTGGTGCTGCCAGACGGCTTCCTGTTCGGCGAGGGCATCAAGTCGCGGATCAAGGAAAAGCTGCTCACCGAGTGCAACCTGCACACCATCGTTCGCCTGCCCAACGGCGTGTTCAACCCCTACACCGGCATCAAGACCAACCTGCTGTTCTTCACCAAGGGCACGCCGACCAAACACGTCTGGTTCTACGAGCACCCGTACCCGCCCGGCTACAAGAACTACAGCAAGACCCGCCCGATGCGCGTCGAGGAATTCGCCGCCGAGCAGGCCTGGTGGGGCAGCGAGGCCGACGGCTTCGCCAGCCGCGTGGAGAACGAATTCGCCTGGATGGTCAGCGTCGAGGAGCTGCAGGCGCGCAACTGGAACCTCGACTGCAAGAACCCCCACGTCGGCGAGCAGGAAAGCCACGACCCGGACGAGCTGCTGTGCGACTATGCCAAGTTGCAGGACGAGATCGCCGGCCTGCGCGACCAGCTCAAGGCGGTGCTGGCCGAAGCGCTGGCCCCTCATAAAGAGGAGGGTGAGGCATGACCGCGCTGCTCACCGACAACCTGCCGCTACTGGCTGGTGCGCCCAATGGCATCAAGAAACTGCGCGAGCTGATTCTGGAGCTGGCGGTGCGCGGCAAGCTGGTGCCGCAGGACCCCAGTGACGAGCCGGCCAGCGAACTGCTCAAGCGCATTACCGAGGAAAAGGCGCGGCTGGTGGCTGAGGGCAGGATCAGGAAGCAGAAGCCGCTGGCGGAGATTGGCGAGGAGGAAAAATCATTCGAGCTGCCAGCAGGGTGGGGATGGACCCGACTGGGTAGCCAGGTTGTCGAAAGTGGCGCGGGTTGGAGTCCCAGTTGCGAGCCAAGGCCAAGAGAAGGCAGCGAGTGGGGAGTCCTCAAGGTCAGCGCTGTTTCGTGGGGCGTTTACCAACCCGAGGAGAACAAGGCGCTTCCTGCAAGTTTGGAGGCCCGCCCCGAGCATGAAGTTGCTGAAGGCGACTTTTTGGTTTCACGCGCAAACACTGCGGAGCTTGTCGCTCGAAGCGTCGTAGTCGAGACGACGCCGAGCCATCTGATGCTGAGCGACAAGATCGTTCGGCTTAAGCTGACCTCGCTCTGTGAGCGACGCTATGTGAACTTGGCAAATAGCGCGCCTTTGGCTCGTTACTACTACAGCCAGGTAGCTGGCGGCACCAGCAGCTCCATGAAAAATGTTTCGCGCGAGCAGATTTTGAGTCTTCCGATTGCGCTGCCACCCCTCGCCGAACAACAGCGCATCGTCGCCAAGGTCGACGAGCTGATGGCCCTGTGCGACCGCCTGGAAGCCCGCCAGGCTGACGCCGCAAGCGCCCACGCCCGGCTGGTGCAGGCGCTGCTCGACAGCCTGACCCAGGCCAGCGCCGCCGACGACTTCGCCGCCAGCTGGCAGCGCCTGGTTGAGCATTTCCACAGCCTGTTCACCAGCGAATCCAGCATCGACGCCCTCAAGCAGACCCTGCTGCAACTGGCGGTGATGGGCAAACTCGTCCCGCAAGATCCCAACGATGAGCCGGCTGGCGAGTCTGGAGTGAAATTTTCAACCGTAAACGAGCGGTTGGTTGAAGATGGAAAGATTAAGGTAAAAAAACCACTAGATGCTGTGGAAGAGGTCGATAAGCCATTTGAGCTGCCCCTGGGGTGGGTGTGGCAGTGGCTGCCTGATATTTCTTTTTTTCAGGAAGGCCCAGGGATCATGGCTAAGGACTTCAGGTCTTCCGGGGTGCCGTTGATTCGGATTTCGGGAATGCATGGCCCCCTTGTTTCGTTGAATGGATGCAATTTCCTTGAGGAGGATATGGTTGAAAGTAAATGGAGTCACTTCAGGCTGGAGCTTGGTGATATCGTTCTTTCTTCTAGTGCATCCCTAGGGAAGGTTGCCAAGGTTGGCGGTGCTGCGGTTGGGAGTGTTGCGTACACAGGGTTAATTAGATTTAAGGTTTTTGACTTTATCTTTGATGAATATTTGATTAGGTTTCTTGGGTCTGGTGAGTTTGCGCGGCAGATTGAAAATAATAAGAGGGGGGCTGCAATTTCGCACTTTGGTCCAACACATTTACGAAAAATGATAGTTCCAGTTCCTCCTTTTATGGAACAAAAACGCATCGTCGCCAAGCTCGACGAACTGTTTGCCCTCTGCGACCAGCTCAAGGCCCGGCTGACCGCCGCCCGCCAGCTCCACGAGCGGCTGGTCGGGGCGCTGGTCGAGCAGGCGGTGGCCTGATCTTCATCTCCTTACACGGACGTAAACCCATGATGGAAAACCCGAAGCTCTCCCTGCTTGGCCAGGCCGATACCGGCCTGGCACGCGGGGTCTGCGGTCTGCTCGGTGGGTTGAAGCACCTCACACTCTGGCTGCTGGGCCTGACCGGCCTCGCTGGTTGCTTCGGCCTGATCTTCGAGTATGGCGAGGGTCTGGCCGACATCTCCCTGCACGAGTGGGGCTTCATGCTTCTGCTGGTGGCGCTGACCTGGCGGCATGTCCATTACTCGCGGCGCTTCGGTTACGGGTTCTGGCGGGGGCTGGCGCGCTGGCTAGGCGCGCAGGGCATCGTGTTCGGTATAGGGCTGATTGCCCTGGGGCTGATCGTCTGGCTGAGCCTGGAGTTTCTGGGACACGCCAAGTTTCTCAACGAGCTGGATCTGGTCGGCAAGGAGGGCGACGTCCAGGGGCTTGCCCTCGCGCTGCTGGCCATGTACCTGGGCGCGCCGACGCGCCCGCGCAAAGCCGCGCATGCCAGCCCCGAGGCGACAAGCATTCGCCGGGAGCCCACCCTTTCTTCGAGTCCGGACAAGGAGGTCAGTCTGTGAAGCCCTTCATCCCCCTGTTGACGCTGGCGCTGGCCAGCCTGCCCATGCATGCCAGCCAGGCCGGCACCGATCCGGCCCGCCTGGTCGAGAGTTGCGCCGAGCTGGTGGATATCTACGAAAAGCGCGACCAGTTGCGTTTTGCCGCCGCCCAGACCACTGCGCTCTCCGAGGCCATGCGAGCAGGTTATTGCCGTGGGGTACTCGACGAGTATCGGCGCCATTACCAATGCAGAAGAACCGACTGGCGCGACCAGGCCGAGATCATCGCCCGCCACTCACCTGCACAGCTCGAGGAGCTGGATGTCGACGGCCTGCTGGAGAAAGCCTGTGGCTACTGAGCAGGGCCTGACCCTGCCTCAGGCGGTGGAGCGCCTGTTCGGCATTCCGCTGGCCAGGCACCCGGCCCTGCGCAATGCGGTTAACACGCTGGTCAAGGCACTGAGCCAGGGCAGCGTACTCCAACTGGTGCAGGAGGAGATCAGTTTCACCGAGGGGGGCCGCAAGCGCTGGACACTGCCGCGCAGCGAGTTGATCGGCCTTAACAACGCCATCCTGCTGCATGGGGTGTTCGGTGAGCCCAAGGTGGTGATCAGGATCTTCAGCCAACCGGCAGAGCGCCGCCAGCATGCCGAGTGGGCCAGGAGCCTGCTGCTGGAGAGGCAGTCCGTTGCGAGCCTGGGGCTGATCAGTCGGGAGCTGCTGCGCTTCCTCGATCTGCTCGACTCGGCGGCCGATCTCAAGCAGGAGCGCTTGCCCAACCCTTTCGAAAACGCGCTGCCGCAGATGGGCCTCGGCGACTACGGCGGCAACCTGCTCAAGGTTCTGGCCACCCAGACCGCTGTGTTGTCGATGGGCGACAGCATGATGGTGCATTACTTCAATGGCGAGCTGGAGCAGGCCCATGCCTCGGCAGTTGGCCTGCAAACGGATAACCCGCTGTTGCGGCAGTATCGGCAGTTGATCCTGGACGCCTACCAGGAGGCGAAGGCCTTCGACGACCTGCTCGACGCCTGGCGATGAACGGTCTTGGTTGTGGAATCCACAGATAAACACTGGCTCCGTCATCACCCAGGAGCCAGTCATGACCACCATCCAGTACATCCTCGCGGCCTGCCCGCATCAGGTCAGTCCTTGTCATCAGGGCAAGGCCATCGAGATCGATCAGGCCCTCCAGTCCGGCATTCCCTTCACCGCTCTCGGTGGCAAGCGCGTGCGCTGTCGCAGCGGGCTGGTGCGCTTCAAGCTGGGCTGCGACTGGCGTCTGCTCTACATGCTCGGCGACCACGGCTACGTTCCGCATAGTCTGGTCAGTCGCCAGTGTTTCGAGCGTGAGCTGAGGCGAAGACGGGCCCTCAAGCCTTGATTCCTTCACTTCACTGGAGAAGCATCCATGACCACAATCGTTGCCCTGAAACAACCGCTGCTGAGCCCCGACGGCCTGGAAATGCAGGTCAGCCAGCTGGACTTCCAGCGTCTCAAGCACAAATACACGGCTTCCTCCGAGGCGCAGATGAGTGCCGAGGCGTGGGAGCGTGCCGAGCTGGAGTACCGCCGCTTCCTGACCCTCAAGTGCCTGTATCCGGCGGTGGCGCTGGTGCCGAGCAAGCAGATCGACGAGATCTGGCACGCACACATCCTCGACACCCGCGCCTACCGCGAGGACTGCCACCAGGTGTTCGGCCGCTTCATCGACCACTACCCATACTTCGGCATCTACGGCGAGGACGACTACCAGAACCTGAAGGCCAGCTTTGCCCACACTGTTTCTCTGTACGAGAAGCACTTCGGCGCCTATCCGGGCGGCGGCACCGAGGAGCAGGCAATGCGCTGCGGCGATGACCACGCCTGCCATGTGCCGACCAGCTGCGCCTGCCGTGTTTCGGGGGCATGCAAGTAATCCCTTGCGCCTGCCTTCCACCTACATCAATGACTCAGGAGAGCGACCAGCATGAGCAAGAACAGCCA
Source organism: Pseudomonas sp. A-1 (assembly GCF_004801855.1). GTDB lineage: Bacteria > Pseudomonadota > Gammaproteobacteria > Pseudomonadales > Pseudomonadaceae > Geopseudomonas. The sequence goes on from NZ_SSTC01000002.1 coordinate 107,422, forward strand.
GAACCCGCCCAAGACACCGCAGCCCACCCCGCGCCCGAAGGTGCCGAACCTGCCGAGCACGACCGGAAACCCCTCGGGCGGTGGCCGTGGTAACTACCCGCCGAAGAAGTCGTAACCACTGACCGGCAGGCCCTTCGGGAGGAGGGCCTGCCGCTGTTGAGGTGGGTGTAATGAGGGGACATTTGCTCGGGGTGCCGTCTGGTGCTGGCGACCTACCGCAGTCTGCAATTACAGACGTATGACGCAGTGCTCAGCGGTTACTGCAGTCAGTGGGCAAGCCTGCGCGAAGACTACCTGCGCCTGCGCGAGGAAGCCAAGCTGATGACCCGCAAAAGGCTGATCAGCGCGTTCGAGGCCCAGTCAGGATTCAATCTGCTGATCATGTCGCCGCTGTGGGTGGAGCTGTTGAGCTTGAGGGCATCGGACAGGCTGGCGCTGCTCGGGTGCCCGTGCAATCGTCCCAGGCGCCGATACCGTCACAAGCCGGAACTCCTGCCCGGCGCGGGTTTGCTGTTCCAGGCCGTCACCGCCAGCGAGGAGGAGAAGAGCGTCTACAAGCCGCCATGGCCGATTCAGGCTCAATTAAGCAGCGCTGGTTAGAGTGAACCCATCGAAAGCCACTCACTCCCCAGGAGATCGAAGATGAAAAAACTCACTGCCCTGCTTGCCACCGCCCTGATCGCCGCCACCGCCGGTGTAGCCCAGGCCCGCGACCTCGGCCCGGACGAGGCGCTGAAACTGCGCGATGCGGGTACCATCATGTCCTTCGAGAAGCTCAACGAAGCCGCCATCGCCAAGCACCCGGGTTCCGCCGTCGAGGAAACCGAGCTGGAAGAGGAGTACGGCCGCTACGTCTACCAGGTCGAACTGCGTGACGCCCAGGGCGTGCAGTGGGACCTGGAGCTGGATGCCACCAACGGCCAGATCCTCAAGGACCACCAGGACGACTGATGATCAAGACCACGCCCTTCATCGCCGGATTGACCCTGTGCCTGATCGCCTCGGCGCAGGCCCGCGATCTCGACCAGGACGAGGCCCTGCGCCTGCGCCAGGAGGGCGTGATCCAGCCGCTGCAGCAGTTGCTGCAGCAGGCCATGCAGCGCTACCCCGGCGCGCGCCTGCTGGAGGCCGAGCTGGAGGAGGAGGACGACCAGTACGTCTACGAGGTCGAGCTGCTCACCGACGGCGGTCAGGTGCGCGAACTGGATCTGGATGCGGTCACGGGCCGCATCCTCAAGGACGAGGAGGACGACTGATGCGCCTGCTGCTGGTGGAAGACAACGTCGCCCTCGCCGACGAACTGCTGGCCGACCTCGGCCGCCAGGGCTATGCCGTGGACTGGCTGGCCGACGGCCGCGATGCCCTGGTGCAGGGCGCTACCGAACCCTACGACCTGGTGGTCCTCGACCTCGGCCTGCCCGGCATGCCGGGGCTCGAGGTATTGCGTCGCTGGCGCGCCGACGGCCTGGCCATCCCGGTGCTGATCCTCACCGCGCGCGGCAGCTGGGCCGAACGCATCGACGGCCTCAAGGCCGGCGCCGACGACTACCTGAGCAAGCCGTTCCACCCCGAGGAGCTGGCCCTGCGCATCCAGGCGCTGCTGCGCCGCGCCCACGGCGTGGCCAACCAGAGCGAGCTGAAGGCCGCCGGCCTGGTTCTCGACGAGGCGCGCCAGTGCGTGCGCCGCGGCGACGAGGAGATTTCCCTGAGCGGCGCCGAATTCCGCCTGCTGCGCTACTTCATGCTGCATCCCGGGCAGATCCTCTCCAAGACCCAGCTCACCGAGCACCTCTACGATGGCGAGAATGAGCGCGAGTCCAACGTCATCGAAGTGCACGTCAACCACCTGCGCCGCAAGCTCGGCCGCGGCGTGATCGAGACCCGTCGCGGCCAGGGCTACCGTTACGCCGGCGACGCGGAGCAGGACGGGTGAGGTCGCTCCAGAGCCGCCTCGGCCTCGGCCTGACGGCGACCCTGACGGTCGTCATGCTCGCCCTGCTGCAGGGCAGCCTGTGGCTGCTCGACAGCGGCCTGCGCCGCTACCACGAGAGCAACCTGCAGGACGAGGCGGAGACCCTGCTGATCGCCCTAGTGCGCGGGGAGGAGGGCGTGCAGCTGGACGAGCGGCGCCTGCACCCAGCCTACCAGCGGACCTTTTCCGGGCGCTATTTCCGCATCGACTTCGCCGAGGATGTCTGGCGTTCGCGTTCCCTGTGGGACAGCGAGCTGCCGCGCCCGCCACGCAAGGGGCTGGCGCCGGGGCTGGAGGACGGCATCGAGGGCCAGCGCCTGCTGGTCTATCGCGGCGACTTCCGCCGCTTCGGGCAGAACTTCTCCATCAGCGTGGCGCAGGACTACAGCCCGGTGCTCGCCAGCCTCGCGCGCATCCGCTGGCTCGGCCTCGGCCTCGGCGCCGGCGGCCTGCTGCTGGCGCTGCTGCTGCAGTGGCTGACCGTACGCCGTGCGCTGGCGCCGCTGGAGCGGGTGCGCGCGCAGATCGCCGAACTGCAGGCCGGCCGCCTCGGCGCGCTGGACAGCGACGTGCCGCGCGAGCTGGAGCCGCTGGTGGGGCAGGTCAACCACCTGCTGCACCACACCGAGGAGACCCTCAAGCGCTCGCGCCACGCCCTCGGCAACCTCGGCCATGCGCTGAAGACGCCGCTCGCCGTACTGGTCAGCCTGGCCAACCGCGAGGAGCTGCGCGCCCAGCCGGAACTGCGTGCCACCCTGCGTGAGCAGCTGGAGCAGATCGAGCAGCGCCTGGCCCGCGAGCTGGGCCGCGCGCGTCTGGCCGGCGAGGCGCTGCCTGGCGCGCACTTCGACTGCGCCACCGAGCTGCCCGCGCTGTGCGCGACCCTCAGGCAGATCCATCCCCATGTCGACATCGACTGGCAGGCGCCGGAGGGACTGCGCCTGCCATGGGACCGCGAGGACCTGCTGGAGGCGCTCGGCAACCTGCTGGACAACGCCTGCAAGTGGGCCGACAGCGCCGTGCAGGTCAGCGCCGGCGCGGATGGCGAAGGCTACTGGCTGTGCGTCGAGGACGACGGCCCGGGCATCGCGCCGGAGCAGCGCGAGGCGGTGGTCGCCCGAGGCAACCGCCTCGACGAGCAGGTGGCCGGTCACGGCCTGGGCCTGGCCATCGTCCGCGACATCGCCCAGGCCTGCGGGGGCAGCCTGAGTCTGGAGGACAGCGCCGAACTCGGCGGGCTGTGCGCGCGCCTGCGCCTGCCGCGTCGCGGAACTCCGCTCCTGTAGGAGCCAGCAAGCTCGCTCCTACATGCGTGCGCCACCTGCGGCGCTGCGACCAAGTGTCTCGCTCGGTCTTTTGTTATACCTGGGGGAGTATGATGGCTGCAGCCCGCGCGCCAGCGGTGTTCCGCACAGCGACTAGAGTGGTTCATTGGTCGCCGCCGGATCGCCGGACCGCCGGATTGGCGTCCGCAGGCTGAGGAGCTGTCGTCATGCCGCAAGTCCCCCCGCAGTCGCCGTGGCGCATCCCGCTGGTGCGCGAGATCGGTCTCATCCTGCTGGTCAAGCTGGCCATCCTGCTGACCATCAAGGCGGTCTGGTTCACCGAACCCATCGTGCCGGAAAACGGCACCGCCCGGGTCAGCGAGCGTCTGCTCGGCACCCCGCAAACCTCTCCCGCATCACCCGCATCCCTGAACGAGGAGGAGCCGAGATGATCTCGGAAGCCGTCGTCGACCTGTCGCGTCTGCAATTCGCCATGACCGCGATGTACCA
>NZ_SSTC01000033.1 GCF_004801855.1 Pseudomonas sp. A-1
CGGCTCTCGGCGTCGCGCGCGCCCTGTTCGATCCAGGCGGCGATCAGCGCGATCTCCGCCTCGTCCAGCCAGGGCGGGCCGTCGTAGGGCATGCGCGGTCGCGCCTGGCCGCGGATGCGGCGCAGCAGCTCGCTGGCCTCGGGCGCGCCGGGGATCACCCGCGCGCGCTCGCCGCTGGCCAGGGCCTCGGCGTGGGAGGTCAGGCGCAGGCCTTCCGGCGGCGGGCCCATCAGGCCCTGGGTGGCGTGGCACTTGCTGCAGCGGCGGGCGAGGATCGGCGCGACCTGCGTCCAGGTGACCGGGCCGTCGACAGTCTGGGCGGGCGGAGCGGGGGCTGCGGCGGCGGGTTCGGCGCCGGCCGGCAGGCCGTCGGCGATCCAGCGCTCGAACAGGGACATCTCGGCCGCGGACAGCCAGGGCGGGCCGGTCATCGGCATGCGCGGCTGGCGTGCGCCGCTCAGGCGCAGCAGCAGCTCGCTGTCCTGCGGCTTGCCGGCGAGCGCCACCGGGCCGCGCTGGCTGCCGGCGCGCAGTCCCTCCAGGCTGTCCAGGCGCAGCCCCAGCGGTGCGCTGGCTCCGGAGTGGCAGAGCACGCAGCGCGCCTGCAGGATCGGCGCGATCTCGGTGTAGGTGACGGCTTGCTGGGCTAGGGCGGCGGCCGGTCCGAGCAGGAGCGGCAGCAGCAGGCGCTGGACGATGGACATGGCGACTCCACAATTCCCTGCGTGGGCGTGTCCTGCAAGCCTAGCCCAGCGCGGCCTGTGCCGATGTGTCGCGGATGGGCTCGCCGGCGCAGCATGGATAATGAGAAACTCTGTCATCCGTGTCCTGCTCGCGGCACTTCGCCGGGGCAGGGCTGATTCCGTTTTCGCCCGCGAGGTGTCCCGATGTCCTTCACCCGCCGACAAGTCCTCGCCGGCCTGGCCGGTCTCGGCGCCCTCGGCCTGGCCGGCGGCGGCGCCCGTTACTGGCTGGGCCGCCCGGCCGACCCCTCCGGCCACGACTACGAGCTGATCGCCGCGCCGCTGGACGTCGAGCTGGTGCCCGGCCACAGGACCGGTGCCTGGGCCTACGGCGGCCAGGCGCCGGGCCTGGAGCTGCGCGCCCGCCAGGGCGAGCGTCTGCGGGTGCGCTTCGTCAACCGCCTGCCCGAGCCGAGCACCATCCACTGGCACGGCATCCGCCTGCCGCTGGAGATGGACGGCGTACCCTACCTGTCGCAGCTGCCGGTGCTGCCCGGCGAGTACTTCGACTACGACTTCGTGGTGCCGGACGCCGGCAGCTTCTGGTACCACCCGCACACTGCCAGCGGCGAGCAGCTCGGCCGCGGCCTGGTCGGTCCGCTGATTGTCGAGGAGCGCGAGCCGAGCGGCTTCCGCCACGAGCGCACGCTGAGCCTGAAGAGCTGGCACGTGGACGGACAGGGCGCCTTCACCGATTTCAGCCTGCCGCGCGAGGCGGCCCGCGGCGGCACGCCGGGGCGGCTGTCGACGGTCAACGGCGCGCATGCGCCGACCCTCGACCTGCCGGCCGGGCAGATCGTCCGCCTGCGCATCCTCAACCTCGACAACACCCTGACCTACCGGCTCAACCTGCCGGGCGCCGAGGCACGCATCTACGCCCTCGACGGCAACCCGGTGGCGCCGCGGCCGCTGGGCAGGGAGTACTGGCTGGGGCCGGGCATGCGCATCGAGCTGGCCCTGCGCGTGCCGGCGGTCGGTGCCGAACTGGCCCTGCGCAACGGCCCGCTGCGCCTGGCGACGCTGAAGGGCGTGGCCAGCAGCGAGCCGGCCGGCGACTGGCCGCCGGCGCTGCCGGCCAACCCGGTCGCCGAGCCGGATCTGGCGGCGGCCGAGACCCTGCGCTTCAACTTCGAGTGGACCGGCGCGGTGTCGGCCAACCTGGAGCAGGGCGCGGCGCACAGCTTCTGGCAGGTCAACGGCCAGGCCTGGGACATCGGCGACAAGAGCTGCGTCGAGCGGCCGATCGCCACCCTCAAGCAGGGGCGCAGCTACATCCTCGAGCTGCGCAACCTCAGCCAGTACCAGCACCCGATCCACCTGCACGGCATGAGCTTCAAGGTGCTGTCCTCCAACCGCCGGCGCATCGAGGCGCCCTGGTTCACCGACACCTACCTGCTGGGCAAGCAGGAGACGGCGCGGGTCGCGCTGGTGGCCGACAATCCGGGTACCTGGATGTTCCACTGCCACGTGATCGACCACATGGAGACCGGGCTGATGGCGGCGATCGCGGTGGCCTGAGCGGGGAAGGCGGGGTAGGGCGTAGGGTGGTGCAACTCGCGCAGCGATTGCCCACCAGTCATGCAGCGCCGCGGCCTGCGCTCATCGGTAGAAAATCGCTGCGCGAGTTTTCTACCCTACGGTCCGGGTGGCCTTCGGGGCTGTGCGGGCTTGACTCGGCGCCGGCTTTTCCCAAACTGGCGGGCTTTCCTCCAGCTGCAGCCTTCCCATGAAAAGACCCGTGATCATCGACCGCAGCCAGGACGAGCGCTTCATGCGCGAGGCGCTGGCGCTCGCTGCCGAAGGCGCGGTGCGCGGCGAGGTGCCGGTGGGCGCGGTGCTGGTGGTCGCTGGCGAGGTGGTCGGCCGCGGCTTCAACTGCCCGATCTCCACCCACGATCCCAGCGCCCACGCCGAGATGGTGGCGATCCGCGATGCGGCGCGCAACCTCGAGAACTACCGCCTGGTCGGCAGCACCCTGTACGTGACTCTCGAGCCGTGCAGCATGTGCGCCGGGCTGATCATCCATTCCCGCGTGGCCCGCGTGGTCTACGGCGCCACCGAGCCCAAGGCCGGAGTGGTGGAGAGTCGCGGGCGTTTCTTCGAACAGGCCTTCCTCAATCACCGCCTGCTGGTCGAGGGCGGCGTGCTGGCCGCCGAGTGCGGCGCCATCCTCAGCGAGTTCTTCCGCCTGCGCCGGCAGAAGGGGTAGGCGACGGCCTACAGCTGCGGCTCGACCTTGGGCGGGGTCTTGTCGACGCCGGGGCGGTGCAGGCCGCGGTCGGCCACCTGGCTGCCTTCCAGCTGCGGCTGGGTGACCCAGGTGAGGATGTCGTAGTAGCGGCGGATGTTGTTGACGAAGTGCACCGGCTCGCCGCCGCGGGCGTAGCCGTAGCGGGTCTTGCGGTACCACTGCTTCTGCGAAAGGCGCGGCAGCATCTTCTTCACGTGCAGCCACTTGTTGGGGTTCAGGCCCTCGGCCTGGGCCAGCTTGCGCGCGTCCTCCAGGTGGCCGCCGCCGACGTTGTAGGCGGCCAGGGCGAACCAGCTGCGGTCCGGCTCCTTGATGCTGTCCGGCAGCGCGGCGTGCACCTCGGTGAAGTAGCGCGCGCCGCCCTGGATGCTCTGCCGGGCGTCGAGGCGGTTGGCCACGCCCATCGCCGTGGCGGTGCGCTGGGTCAGCATCATCAGGCCGCGCACGCCGGTCTTGGACACCGCGTCGGGCTGCCACATCGACTCCTGGTAGCCGATCGCGGCGAGCAGGCGCCAGTCGATCTTGTACTGCTCGGCGGCCTTGCGGAAATGCTGCTCGTAGCGCGGCAGGCGCTGCTGCAGGTGCTTGCCGAAGGTGACGGTGCCGACGTAGCCGAGCACCTCGATGTGCCCGTAGTAGCGTTCGTTGAGCTGCTGCAGGGTCTTGTCCTGCTGCGCTTTGGCGAGGAAGGCGTTGATCTCCTTGAGCAGGCTGTCGTCCTTGCCCGGCGGCACCGCCCAGGCCAGGTGCCGGTCGCTGTCGAGATCGAAGGCCACGCGCACGTTGGGGTAGCCGAACTGGCTCATCGCCAGTTCGTTGGAGCCGACCAGGGTCAGGTCGATCTGCCCCTCGTCGACCATGCCCAGCAGGTCGGCGATCTCGACCTCGTCGGACTCGCTGTAGTTCAGCCCGGGCAGGCGCTGCTTGAGTTCGGCCAGGCGCTCGGCCTGGATGCTGCCCTTGATCACGGTGATGCGCTTGCCGACCAGCTGCTCGGGCTTGGTCGGCCGCGGCTGGCCGTTGCGGTAGACCACCTGCAGGGTGACATCCAGGTAGCCCCGGCTGAAGCGCGCCTGCGACTGGCGCGCGGCGGATTCGACCAGGCCGGCGGCGGCCAGGTCGGGGCCGTCCGGCGCATTGAGGCGCGCGAACAGCTCGTCGATGGTGTTGGCGGTCTCGAGCTCCAGCCTGACGCCCAGGCGCTTGGCGAACTGCTCGGCCAGCTCGTACTCGAAGCCGGTTTCGCCGTTGCGGTCCTGGTAGTAGGTGGTCGGGCTGTTGCGGGTGATCACGCGCAACACGCCGTCCTCCCGGACCCGCTCGAGGGCGGTGGGCGGTTCGCCACACGCGCTGAGCAGCAGGATCAGTACGGTCGTCAGCAGCCAGGCGCTGTGACGCAGGCGAAGGGCATTGAGACTGAACATGGATGGAGTATACGCAAAGCGTGGCGGGGTCCATACCTCGACGGTCGGATGGTGGGGCGGGCGGCGACGGCTGCGGGTGCCCGGCTGGGCGCTTTGCGCTAGAATGCCCAGTCTTTCGCACTCCTTGCCCAAGAGGCTGTTCCGACAATGCTGATCCTGCGCGGCACCCCCGCCCTTTCTGCCTTCCGTCACGGCAAACTGCTCGAGCAACTGACCCAGAAAGTGCCGGCGGTCGCCGGCCTGTACGCCGAGTTCGCCCATTTCGCCGAAGTGTCCAGCGCACTGGACGGCAACGAGGAACAGGTACTGGCGCGCCTGCTGCAGTACGGCCCGAGCGTCCCGGTGCAGGAGCCCAGCGGCCGCCTGTTCCTGGTGGTGCCGCGTTTCGGCACCATCTCGCCGTGGTCGAGCAAGGCCACCGACATCGCCCACAACTGCGGCCTGGGCAAGATCCAGCGCCTGGAGCGCGGCATCGCCTACTACGTGGCCGGCGAGCTGAGCGAGGCCGACGCCGCGGCCGTCGCCAGCGCGCTGCACGACCGCATGACCCAGCTGGTGCTGGGCCGCCTGGAGGAGGCCGAGGCGCTGTTCAGCCACGCCCAGCCCAAGCCGCTGACCGTGGTCGACGTGCTCGGCGGCGGTCGCGCCGCCCTCGAGGCCGCCAACGTCCAGCTGGGCCTGGCCCTGGCCGAGGACGAGATCGACTACCTAGTGAAGAGCTTCAATGATCTGGGGCGCAACCCCCACGACATCGAGCTGATGATGTTCGCCCAGGCCAACTCCGAGCACTGCCGCCACAAGATCTTCAACGCCAGCTGGGACATCGACGGCGAGAGCCAGGAGAAGTCGCTGTTCGGCATGATCAAGAACACCTACGAGATGCACCGCGAAGGCGTGCTGTCCGCCTACAAGGACAACGCCTCGGTGATCGAGGGCTTCACCGCCGGGCGCTTCTTCCCGCAGCCGGGCAGCCACGAGTACGCCGCCCATCAGGAGCCGGTGCACATCCTGATGAAGGTGGAGACCCACAACCACCCGACCGCCATTGCCCCGTTCCCCGGCGCCTCCACCGGCTCCGGCGGCGAGATCCGCGACGAGGGCGCCACCGGTCGCGGTTCCAAGCCCAAGGCCGGCCTGGTCGGCTTCACCGTCTCCAACCTGCAGATCCCCGGCTTCGAGCAGCCCTGGGAGAAGCCCTACGGCAAGCCCGAGCGCATCGTCAGCGCGCTGGACATCATGATCGAGGGCCCGCTGGGCGGCGCCGCGTTCAACAACGAGTTCGGCCGTCCCAACCTGACCGGCTATTTCCGCACCTTCGAGCAGAGCATCGACACCCCGCGCGGTGAAGAGGTGCGCGGCTACCACAAGCCGATCATGCTGGCCGGCGGCCTCGGCAACATCCGCGAGGAGCACGTGCAGAAGGGCGAGATCTCGGTCGGTGGCAAGCTGATCGTGCTCGGCGGCCCGGCCATGCTGATCGGCCTGGGCGGCGGCGCCGCTTCGTCGATGGCCACCGGCGCCAGCTCGGCCGACCTCGACTTCGCCTCGGTGCAGCGCGAGAACCCGGAAATGGAGCGCCGCTGCCAGGAGGTCATCGACCGCTGCTGGCAGATGGGCGACAACAACCCGATCAAGTTCATCCACGACGTCGGCGCCGGCGGCTTGTCCAACGCCCTGCCGGAGCTGATCAACGACGCCGGCCGCGGCGGCCGCTTCGAGCTGCGCAACGTGCCCAACGACGAGCCGGGCATGAGCCCGCTGGAAATCTGGTGCAACGAGTCGCAGGAACGCTACGTGCTGTCGGTCGACGCCGCCGACCTGGAAACCTTCAAGGCCATCTGCGAGCGCGAGCGCTGCCCGTTCGCGGTGGTCGGCGAGGCCACCGAGGAGCGCCAGCTGACCGTCCACGACGAGCATTTCGGCAACAACCCGGTGGACATGCCGCTGGAAGTGCTGCTCGGCAAGCCGCCGCGCATGCACCGCTCGGTGAGCCGCGAGGCCGAGCTGGGCGACGACTTCTCCACCGCCGGCCTCGAGCTGGATGATGCGGTCGAGCGCGTGCTGCGCCACCCGGCCGTCGCCTCCAAGAGCTTCCTGATCACCATCGGCGACCGCTCGATCACTGGCCTGGTGGCCCGCGACCAGTTCGTCGGCCCGTGGCAGGTGCCGGTGGCCGACTGCGCCGTCACCGCCACCGCCTTCGACGTCTACACCGGCGAAGCCATGGCCATGGGCGAGCGCACCCCGCTGGCCCTGCTCGACGCTCCGGCCTCGGGCCGCATGGCGATCGGCGAGACCCTCACCAATCTGGCCGCCGCGCGCATCGGCAAGATCTCCGACGTCAAGCTGTCGGCCAACTGGATGGCCGCCGCCGGCCACCCGGGCGAGGACGCCCGCCTGTACGACACCGTCAAGGCGGTGGGCATGGAGCTGTGCCCGGCGCTGGGCATCACCATCCCGGTGGGTAAGGACTCCATGTCCATGAAGACCCGCTGGCAGGACGCGGGCGAGGACAAGAGCGTCACCGCGCCGATGTCGCTGATCGTTTCCGGCTTCGCTCCGGTGCAGGACATCCGCCTGACCCTGACCCCGCAGCTGCGCCTGGACAAGGGCGAGACCGAGCTGCTGCTGGTCGACCTCGGCCGCGGCCAGAACCGCCTCGGTGGCTCGATCATCGCCCAAGTGTACAGCCGGATCGGTCGCCAGGCGCCGGACGTCGACAGCGCCGCCGACCTCAAGGCGTTCTTCGACACCGTGCAGGCGCTGAACGCCGACGGCAAGCTGCTGGCCTACCACGACCGCTCCGACGGCGGCCTGCTGGCCACCGTCACCGAGATGGCCTTCGCCGGCCACTGTGGCCTCGACCTGCAGCTCGACGCCATCGCCGCCAGTCGCGAGGCACTGGGCGCCGCGCTGTTCAGCGAGGAGCTGGGCGCGGTGGTCCAGGTGCGTGCCGCCGATTCCGCCGAGGTACTCGCCCGCTTCGCCGCCGCCGGTCTGGCCGACTGCGTACAGGTCATCGGCCGTCCGGTCGCCGGTGGCGACATCCGCCTGAACCTGGGCGGCGAGATCGTCTACCACGCCGAGCGGCGCATCCTGCAGCGCATCTGGAGCGAGACCAGCTACCGCATCCAGCGCCTGCGCGACAACGCCCAGTGCGCCGAGCAGGAATACGACCTGCTGCTCGACGAGAGCAACCCGGGCCTGTCGGCCAAGCTCAGCTTCGACGTCAACGACAACGTCGCCGCGCCCTACATCAACACCGGCGTGCGCCCGCGCATGGCGATCCTGCGCGAGCAGGGCGTCAACGGCCAGACCGAGATGGCGGCCGCCTTCCACCGCGCCGGGTTCGCCGTGGTCGACGTGCACATGAGCGACATCATCGCCGGCCGCGTCAGCCTGGAGGACTTCAAGGGCCTGGTGGCCTGCGGCGGCTTCTCCTACGGCGACGTGCTCGGCGCCGGTGGCGGCTGGGCCAAGTCGGTGCTGTTCAACGCCCGTGCCCGCGACAACTTCAGCGCCTTCTTCGCGCGCAAGGACAGCTTCGCCCTCGGCGTGTGCAACGGCTGCCAGATGCTCTCCAACCTGGTCGAGCTGATCCCCGGCAGCGAGCACTGGCCGCGCTTCGTGCGCAACCGTTCCGAGCAGTTCGAGGCACGGGTGGCCATGGTCCAGGTGCAGGAGTCGCCGTCGATCTTCCTGCGCGGCATGGCCGGTTCGCGCCTGCCGATCGCCATCGCCCACGGCGAGGGCCACGCCGAGTTCGCCAGCGAGGAGGCCCTGCTGCAGACCGACCTGTCCGGCTTCGTGGCGCTGCGCTACGTCGACAACCACGGCAAGGTCACCGAGAGCTACCCGGCCAACCCCAACGGTTCGCCGCGCGGCATCACCGGCCTGACCACTCGCGACGGTCGCGTCACCATCATGATGCCGCACCCGGAGCGGGTGTTCCGCGCCGTGCAGAACTCCTGGCGCCCGGACGAGTGGCAGGAGGACGCCGGCTGGATGCGCATGTTCCGCAACGCGCGGGTCTGGGTCGACTGATCCGGCTGCGCCCCTGTGCCTGCCTCGGCAGGCGCAGGGGAGGTGGAGTTCGTCGGGGCGCCTTCGGAAGGCGCCCTTTTTCTGCGTGGAGCGTGCTCCCGTTCACGGATTTGCTGTGGACGGGCCGTTAATTTCGCCGAGATGTCAGGGACGAAGTGCACGGCCGTCATGGGGTCGTGGCACGATCGGTGGCCAAGGGCCACTACCGCCGTAACCCTCTTCGCCCCGGAGTCCTCTGGATGTACAAACTCTGCTTCTTCGTTCCCGAATCCCACCTCGATGCGGTCAAGGCCGCGATCTTCGCCACCGGCGCCGGACGTATCGGCAGCTACGACAGCTGCTGCTGGCAGACCCTCGGTCAAGGCCAGTTCCATCCGCTGCCGGGCAGCCAGCCCTACGAGGGAGCCCAGGGCGAGCTGGCCAGGGTGGCGGAATGGAAGGTGGAAATGGTGGTGGCCGACGAGCTGATCCATGCCGCGGTCAAGGCCCTCAAGCAGAGCCATCCCTACGAGACGCCGGCCTTCGACGTCTGGCGGCTGTCGGACATGGTGTTCTGATCCGCCGGCAGGCATGAAAAAGGCGCCGCATCCCTCGATGCCGGCGCCTTTTTCGTTTCCGCGGGTCAGGGGCGGATTTCGATCAGCGTGCCGTCCTTGACCAGGCTCCACACCTCGCGCATGTCGCGGTTGCGCAGGGCGATGCAGCCTTCGGTCCAGTCGAGGGTGTGGAAGTACCACTCGGGGTATTCCTCGTCCAGTGGCGTGCCGTGGATCATGATCATGTCGCCCGGCGGCAGGCCCTTCTGCTCGGCGTGCTGGCGATCCTGTGCGTTGGGGTAGGAGATGTGCATGGACAGGTTGTACTTGTCGCTGGGCTTGCGCCAGTCGATCCAGTAGAAGCCTTCGGGGGTGCGCTTGTCGCCCTGGTAGCGCTTGGGGCCATCCGGGCGCTTGCCCAGCGAGACGCGATAGCTCTTGAGGATCTCGCCGCGGCTGAGCAGGTGCAGCTTGCGCTCGGACTTGACCACCAGCACCTTGTCGACCTTGGTGTTCGAGTCCAGGCCCGGGGTGCTCATCGCCAGGGCCAGGGAGGCGAAGAGGAAACTGCAGAGTACGATCAACCAGCGCATGAAAGGCATTCCAGTGCAAACCAGGGTGGCCGTCAGCCCGGCGGCCGGTTGTTCATGCAGCGCGCCACAGGGGCTGATTGGTCGCGCTGTACCACGGGGAGGCCGGACTGCTGCCGGCTGTGGCGATGGGTGAATTTTAGGCCAGTGGCGGGGGTGGGGGAAGGGTGCGCAGCGGCGGCTGGTCGGCGCCGGCGGCGAGGGCTTGGGCGTGTTGCGTCTTTCATGCCATGATTCATGCATTTCCCATGACGAGAGTGCTCCATGCTGGACGTGCTGCGCCAACGCGTACAGGCCCACACGCCGGGTTCCCTGCCCAGTGACCGCGACTTTCCTGAGGCGGCGGTGCTGGTGCCGGTCACCCGCAGCGCCGAGCCGCAACTGGTACTGACCCTGCGCGCCAGCGGCTTGTCGACCCATGGCGGCGAGGTGGCCTTTCCCGGCGGGCGCCGCGACCCGGACGACGAGTCGCTGGTGTTCACCGCCCTGCGCGAGGCGCACGAGGAGGTGGGGCTGGCGCCGGGCCTGGTGGAGGTGGTCGGCCCGCTGAGCACGCAGATCTCCCGTCACGGCATCAAGGTCGTTCCCTACGTCGGCTTCATTCCCGACCATGTCGACTTCCAGGCCAATCGCGACGAGATCGATGCGGTGTTCAGCGTGCCACTGGAGTTCTTCCGCGAGGACCCGCGCGAGATCACCCACCGCATCGACTACCTCGGCCACAGCTGGTACGTGCCGAGCTACCGCTACGCCGGCTTCAAGATCTGGGGACTGACCGCGATCATGGTGGTCGAGCTGGTCAACCTGGTGTACGACGCCGGCATCCAGCTGCGCGAGCCGCCGCCCCACTACATTCATTACCGTTGAGCGTGCCGAGGAGGCTGCCGATGAAATACCGCCTGGGCGATGCCCGAGTTGAAGCCCATCCCGACAGCTGGGTGGCCCCCGGCGCCAGCCTGGTCGGCAAGGTGCGCCTGGATGCCGGTGCCAGCGTGTGGTTCGGCGCCGTGCTGCGCGGCGACAACGAGCTGATCCACGTCGGCGAAGACAGCAACGTGCAGGACGGCAGCGTGCTGCACACCGACATGGGCTGGCCGCTGACCATCGGCAAGGGCGTGACCATCGGCCACAAGGTCACCCTGCATGGCTGCACCATCGGTGACCACAGCCTGGTCGGCATCGGCGCCGTGGTGCTCAACGGCGCCAGGATCGGCCGCAACTGCCTGATCGGCGCCGGCGCGCTGATCCCCGAGGGCAAGGAGATTCCCGACGGCAGCCTGGTGATGGGCGTGCCGGGCAGGGTGGTGCGCCAGCTGAGCGAGGAACAGATCCGCGGACTGCAGGCCAACGCCGCCCACTACGTCGACAACGCCCGCCGCTACGCCCGCGAACTGGCCGAGCAGGACGACTGATGGTCGAGCTGCAGGACAAGCCGGTCGCCTCGCCCTGCGTGTACGTCTGCGCGCTGGACGACAACGACCTCTGCGTCGGCTGCCAGCGCAGCGGCGACGAAATCACCCGCTGGGGCCGCATGGACAACGCCGAGCGCCGTGCCGTGCTCGCGCGCTGCCGCGAGCGCGCCCTGGCCGCAGGACTGTTGACCCCCCTCTGAGGAAAGCCTTAGTGACCATGATCGGAACCCCGCTGTCGCCGAGCGCGACCCGTGTACTGCTGTGCGGCTCTGGCGAGCTGGGCAAGGAAGTCGTCATCGAGCTGCAGCGCCTGGGCTGCGAGGTGATCGCCGTCGACCGCTACGCCAACGCTCCGGCCATGCAGGTGGCGCACCGCAGCCACGTGATCAGCATGCTCGACGGCGCCGCGCTGCGCGCGGTGATCGAGCAGGAGCAGCCGCACTACATCGTCCCCGAGATCGAGGCCATCGCCACCGATACCCTGGTCGAGCTGGAGGCCGAGGGCTTCACCGTGGTGCCCACCGCGCGCGCGGCGAAGCTGACCATGAACCGAGAGGGCATCCGCCGCCTGGCCGCCGAGGAGCTGGGCCTGCCGACCTCGCCGTACCGCTTCGCCGACAGCTTCGAGGACTACGCCGCGGCGGTCGCCGAGCTGGGCTTCCCCTGCGTGGTCAAGCCGATCATGAGCTCTTCCGGCAAGGGTCAGAGCCTGCTGCGCGGTGCGGACGACGTGCGCAAGGCCTGGGACTACGCCCAGGAAGGCGGCCGCGCCGGCAAGGGCCGGGTGATCGTCGAGGGCTTCATCGACTTCGACTACGAGATCACCCTGCTCACCGTGCGCCACATCGGCGGCACCACCTTCTGCGCGCCGGTCGGCCACCGCCAGGAGAAGGGCGACTACCAGGAGTCCTGGCAGCCGCAGGCGATGAGTCCTGCTGCGCTGGCCGAGTCCGAACGCATCGCCCGTGCGGTGACCGAGGCCCTCGGCGGCCGCGGCCTGTTCGGCGTCGAGCTGTTCATCAAGGGCGACCAGGTGTGGTTCAGCGAGGTGTCGCCGCGCCCGCACGACACCGGCCTGGTGACGCTGATCTCCCAGGACCTCTCCGAGTTCGCCCTGCACGCGCGGGCCATCCTCGGCCTGCCGATCCCGGCGATCCGCCAGTTCGGCCCTTCGGCCTCGGCGGTGATCCTGGTCGAGGGCGAGTCGCAGCAGGTCGCCTTCGGCAACCTCGGCGCCGCGCTGGCCGAGGCGGATACCGCGCTGCGCCTGTTCGGCAAGCCGGAAGTCAGCGGCCAGCGGCGCATGGGCGTGGCGCTGGCGCGCGACGAGTCGATCGAGGCGGCGCGCGCCAAGGCGCTGCGCGCGGCGCAGGCGGTCACTGTCGAGCTGTAAGCGGCCCGGGCAGCGAAAAGGCCGGCCACCCTCGCGGGTGCCGGCCTTTCTTTTGATCTGTGGGACGGCGACGGCTCATTCGTCCTCGTGCCGGCCGGGCTCGGCCCGCCAGGCGCGTACGCGCTTCACGCGGTTTTCCTCGGCCTGGAGGATCTCCAGGCGATAGGGGCCGATCTTCAGGCATACGCTGCTGTCGGGGATGGTTTCCAGCGCCTCGGTGACCAGGCCGTTGATGGTGCGCGGGCCGTCGCAGGGCAGGTGCCAGCCCAGTTCGCGGTTGACCTCGCGGATGTTGGCGCTGCCGTCGACCACGAAGCTGCCGTCGTCCTGGGGGTGGACGGACGGCTCGCGCAGGCCGGGCTGGGTGGTGAACTCACCGACGATCTCCTCGAGGATGTCCTCGAGGGTGACCAGGCCAATCACCTCGCCGTACTCGTCGACCACCATGCCCATGCGCCGCTTGAACTTCTGGAAGTTGATCAGCTGGGTCGACAGCGGGGTGTTTTCCGGCACGAAGTAGGGCTCCACGCAGGCGCTGCGCAGCGCCTCGTGGGTCAGCTGGCTGTGGGTCAGCAGGCGGGCGATGCGGCGCATGTGGATCACCCCCTCGACCTGGTTGAGGTCGTGGCGGTACACCGGCAGGCGGGTGTGGCTGGTGCTGCGCAGCTGGGCGACGATCTGCCCGATGTCCTCCTCGAGATCGATGCCGATGACCTCGTTGCGCGGGATCATGATGTCGTTGACCGAGACCCGCTCCAGGTCGAGGATGCCCAGCAGCATGTTCTGCCGGTCGAGCGGCAGGCCGCCGCCGGCCTCGCGCACCACGCTGCGCAGCTCCTCGGCGGACAGGCCTTCCTGGCGGTGCTGTGCCGGGTCGATGCCGAGCAGGCGCAGCAGGCCATTGCTGATCGCGCCGGTGACCCACACCAGCGGGTGGAGCAGGCGCATCAGCAGCAGCAGCACGCGGCTGGCCGGGTAGGCGACCTGTTCCGGGCGCAGGGCGGCCAGGGTCTTGGGGGTGATCTCGCCGAAGATCAGGATGACGATGGTCAGCACCACGGTGGAGATGGCGATGCCGGCCTCGCCCCACAGGTCCACGGCGATCACCGTGGCGATGGAGGCGGCGAGGATGTTGACCACGTTGTTGCCGACCAGGATGGTGCCGAGCAGGCGGTCGGGGCGGCTGAGCAGCTCGCTGGCGCGCCGGGCGCCCTTGTGCCCCTCGCGCGCCAGGTGGCGCAGGCGGTAGCGGTTGAGGCTGAGCATGCCGGTCTCGGAGCTGGAGAAGAACGCCGAGCAGGCGATCAGGAATACCAGCAGTCCGAACAACAAACCCGAATGGAGATCGCCCACGGCGTCGGCAGTCCTAGATGTGCAGGATGAATTCGCGGACCAGCTTGCTGCCGAAGTAGGCCAGCATCAGCAGCAGGAAGCCGGCCAGGGTCCAACGGATCGCCTTGCCGCCGCGCCAGCCGAGCTGGTGGCGGCCCCACAGCAGTACGCCGAACACCACCCAGGCCAGGCAGGCGAGCAGGGTCTTGTGTACCAGGTGCTGGGCGAACAGGTCGTCGAGGAACAGCCAGCCGGACAGCAGCGACAGCGACAGCAGGCTCCAGCCGCCCCACAGGAAGCCGAACAGCAGGCTCTCCATGGTCTGCAGCGGCGGGAAGTTGCGGATGATCCCCGAGGGGTGCTTGTGCTTGAGCTGGTGGTTCTGCAGCAGCAGGAGCAGGGCCTGCACCACGGCGATGGTGAACAGGCCGTAGGCGAGGATCGACAGCAGGATGTGGGCGAGGATGCCGGGCGCCTCGACGATCGGCCGGGTGGTGCCGCCGGGCAGCAGTGCCAGCAGGGCGGTCAGGCTGCCGAGCGGGAACAGCAGCACCAGCAGGTTCTCCACCGGGATGCGCAGGCTGGCCAGCAGGGTCAGGGCGATCACCGCGGCGGCCAGCAGGCTGGCGGCGTTGAAGAAATCGAGCAGCAGGGCGCCGTTGTCGAGCAGCAGCAGGCGCAGGCCGAATGCGTGGGCCAGCAGGGCCAGCGCACCGAGCAGGCCGAGCAGGCGCTTGTCCGGCACCGCGCGGCGGGAGAGCAGCAGGGCCTGGTACAGGGCCGCGCCGGCGTACAGGCCGGCCGCCGCCAGGCTGGGCAGCAAAGGCGTCATAAGTCCTTGTGGGGGAAGCCTCGAAGTTGCCGAGTTTGGCACAGAACCGGCTATCCACGAAAGCCTGGGGGACGGTGTCGGTGGTCGTCGCACTCGGCTATAATCCGCCGCCTGCCGCAAGCTCCCTCTTCAAAGGAACGTGCATGTTCGAGAATTTGACCGACCGCCTCTCGCAGACGCTGCGCAATGTCACCGGCCGCGCCAAGCTGACCGAGGACAACATCAAGGACACCCTGCGCGAGGTGCGCATGGCCCTGCTCGAGGCCGACGTCGCCCTGCCGGTGGTCAAGGACTTCGTCAACAAGGTCAAGGAGCGTGCGGTCGGCACCGAGGTGTCGAAGAGTCTGACCCCGGGCCAGGCGTTCGTGAAGATCGTCCGCGCCGAGCTGGAAGCGCTGATGGGCGCGGCCAACGAGGACCTGAGCCTCAACGCCGCGCCGCCGGCGGTGATCCTGATGGCCGGCCTGCAGGGCGCGGGCAAGACCACAACGGTCGGCAAGCTCGCGCGCTTCCTCAAGGAGCGCAAGAAGAAGTCGGTGCTGGTGGTGTCAGCCGACGTCTACCGCCCGGCGGCGATCAAGCAGCTGGAGACCCTGGCCAATGAGGTGGGGGTAACCTTCTTCCCCTCCGACCTGAGCCAGAAGCCGGTGGACATCGCCCGCGCGGCCATCGCCGAGGGTCGGCTGAAGTTCATCGACGTGGTGATCGTCGACACCGCCGGCCGTCTGCACGTCGACGCCGAGATGATGGCGGAGATCCAGCAGGTCCACGCCGCGATCAACCCGGTCGAGACCCTGTTCGTGGTCGACGCCATGACCGGTCAGGATGCGGCCAACACCGCCAAGGCCTTCAACGACGCCCTGCCGCTGACCGGCGTGGTGCTGACCAAGGTCGACGGCGATGCCCGTGGCGGCGCCGCGCTGTCGGTACGCGCGATCACCGGCAAGCCGATCAAGTTCCTCGGCATGGGCGAGAAGAGCGAGGCGCTCGATCCGTTCCATCCCGACCGCGTGGCCTCGCGCATCCTCGGCATGGGCGACGTGCTCAGCCTGATCGAGCAGGCCGAGCAGACCATGGACCGCGAGAAGGCGGCCAAGCTCACCCAGAAGCTGAAGAAGGGCAAGGGCTTCGACCTCGAGGACTTCCGCGACCAGCTGCAGCAGATGAAGAACATGGGCGGCCTCGGCAGCCTGATGGACAAGCTGCCGATGCTCGGCGGCGTCAATCTCGGCCAGATGGGCAATGCCCAGCAGGCGGCGGAGAAGCAGTTCCGCCAGATGGAGGCGATCATCAACTCGATGACCCCCGCCGAGCGGCGCGACCCGGAAATGATCAGCGGCTCGCGCAAGCGCCGCATCGCCCTGGGTTCCGGCACCCAGGTGCAGGATGTCGGGCGGCTGATCAAGCAGCACAAGCAGATGCAGAAGATGATGAAGAAGGTCACCGCCAAGGGCGGCATGGCCAAGATGATGCGCGGCATGAGCGGCCTGATGGGCGGCGGCATGCCGAAGATGTGAGGATCGATCGGCGGCGTCGCGCAGGCGATGCCGTCGGACGTAGTGCGCGGCGAAGACCGCGCGCGACAATGAGGAAGACCCCGGGAACGGTGCCCGCCATGGCGGGCGCCGCAAAATGGCTTTGCATTTCTCCGGATAATCCTTAAAATGTGCGGCCTTTCGGGCCGTGGGCCCTAGTGTGCATACAGCTTTTGCAAGCACCTACTACAGGAACGAAGTTCAATGGTAACCATCCGTCTTGCTCGTGGCGGCTCCAAGAAGCGCCCTTTCTACCACCTGACCGTGACCAACAGCCGCTCCGCCCGTGACGGCCGTTTCGTCGAGCGCATCGGTTTCTTCAACCCGGTCGCCACCGGTGGTGAAGTGCGTCTCTCCGTGAACGCCGAGCGTGCCCAGTACTGGCTGAGCCAGGGCGCCCAGCCGTCCGAGCGCGCTGCCCAGCTGCTCAAGGAAGCGGCTGCTCAGGCCTGAGTGCTCGATGATGCAAAATTCGCCGGCACCCGCCGAGGATCTGGTCGTCCTTGGCAAAATCGTCTCGGTGTACGGCATCCGCGGTGAGGTCAAGATCTACTCCTACACCGATCCGCTGGATAACCTGCTGGACTACCGCCACTGGACGCTCAAGCGTGATGGCGAGGTCCGTCAGGTCGAACTGGCCAGTGGGCGCCTGCACAACAAGGTGCTGACCGCCAAGATCAAGGGACTCGACGATCGCGAAGAGGCCCGCGGCTATGCCGGATTCCTCATCTGTGTACCGCGCAGCTTGCTGCCGGCGCTGGAAGAGGACGAGTTCTACTGGTATCAGCTGGAAGGTCTGAAGGTCATCAACCAGGACGGGCAGCTGCTCGGAAAGGTCGACCACTTGCTGGAAACCGGCGCCAACGACGTGCTGGTGGTGAAGCCCTGTGCGGGCAGTCTGGATGATCGCGAGCGCCTGTTGCCCTACACGGAGCAATGCGTGCAGAAGGTCGATCTGGCTGCCGGTGAGCTGCGGGTGGACTGGGATGCGGATTTCTGACCCATGCGGGTAGACGTTCTCAGCCTGTTCCCCGAGATGTTCGTCGCCATCAGCGAGTACGGCATCACCAGCCGTGCGGTGAAGCAGGGTCTCCTGCAGCTGCAATGCTGGAATCCGCGGGATTACACCGAGGACCGCCACCAGACGGTGGACGATCGGCCCTTCGGCGGTGGCCCGGGGATGGTGATGAAGATCAAGCCGCTGGAGCGGGCCCTGGCCGATGCCAGGCAAGCTGCAGGCGGTGCGGCCAAGGTGATCTACCTGTCGCCGCAGGGGCGTCGTCTCGATCAGGCGGCGGTCCGCGAACTGGCGAACGAGGAGCGTCTGATCCTCATCGCCGGGCGTTACGAAGGCATCGACGAGCGTTTCATCGAGACGCACGTGGATGAAGAATGGTCGATCGGCGATTATGTCCTGTCCGGCGGTGAGCTGCCGGCCATGGTGCTGATCGATGCGGTGACGCGGCTGTTGCCCGGAGCATTGGGACACGCCGATTCCGCCGAGGAGGACTCGTTTACCGACGGCCTGCTCGACTGTCCGCACTACACCCGACCCGAGGTGTACGAGGGCAAAAGTGTTCCGCCGGTGCTGCTCAGCGGCAACCACGAACACATCCGGCGCTGGCGTTTGCAGCAGTCCCTGGGACGTACCTGGGAACGACGTGCCGATCTTCTGGATAGTCGCTCGCTTTCTGGAGAAGAGAAAAAGCTGCTGGACGAATATATCCGCCAGCAGAACGATAGTTAACGTATCGATGGCAGGCCGCAGGCTTGTCTATGGAGCACAGCATGAGCAACAAGAACCCGATCATTCAGCAGATCGAAGCTGAACAGATGAACAAAGAGATCCCGGCGTTCGCCCCCGGCGACACCGTGATCGTGCAAGTGAAGGTGAAGGAAGGCGACCGTCAGCGTCTGCAGGCCTTCGAAGGCGTGGTGATCGGCAAGCGTAACCGCGGCCTGAACAGCGCCTTCACCGTGCGCAAGATCTCCAGCGGCTTCGGCGTCGAGCGTACCTTCCAGACCTACAGCCCGCTGGTCGACAGCATCACCGTCAAGCGTCGCGGCGACGTGCGCAAGGCCAAGCTGTACTACCTCCGCGACCTGTCCGGCAAGGCCGCTCGCATCAAGGAGAAGCTGGTCTGAGACCCGCTTCCCTGCAGCAAAAAAAGCAGCCCTCGGGCTGCTTTTTTTGTGTCCGCGATTTGGGTCGGTGGTGCGCGGCCTCGGCTGCGTCTGGCGTCTGCTAGCCTGACAGTCAGGTGGGCTGGACGCGCCAGGCGCGGGGGAGACGGCGATGAAGCAGGCAGGCATGAAGCTGCGCGGGGTCAATCTGGGCAGCTGGCTGGTGCTGGAGAAATGGATGGTGCCGAGTCTGTTCGAAGGGCTGGCGGCCACCGACGAGACCACCTGGTGCGCCGAACTGGGCGAGGCTGCGGGCGAGCGCCTGCGCCGGCACTGGGACAGCTTCGTCACCCGCGACGACTTCGCCTGGATCGCCGGCCATGGCCTGAACGCCGTGCGCATCCCGCTGGGCCACTGGATCTTCGGCCCCGACTATCCCTGGCACCCGAGCTACGGCGTGCACCGCCATCCCTTCGTCGAAGGCGGCATCGAGGTGCTCGACCGCGCCATGGACTGGGCGCAGGAGTTCGGTCTGCGCGTGGTGCTCGACCTGCATGCCGCCCCGGGCTGCCAGAACGGTTTCGACAACGGCGGAATCAAGGACGTCTGCGAATGGCACACCCGCCCGGAATACCTCGAGCATTCGCTGGCGGTGCTGGAGCGCCTGGCCGAGCGCTATCGCGACCATCCGGCGCTGCACGCCATCGAAGCACTCAACGAACCGCGCTGGGACGTGCCTACCGACTACCTCAAGGCCTACTACCTGGCCGCCTACGCGCGCATCCGCAAGCATTGCCCGGCCGAGCGGGTGGCGGTGGTGTTCCATGACGGTTTCCGCGATTTCCGCGAGTATCTGGGCTTCATGCAGGGGCCGGAGTTCCGCAACGTGATCTTCGACATCCACCGCTACCAGTGCTTCGAGCGCGGCGACATCGACATGGACATCTACGGCCACCTGCGCAAGGCTGCCGGCGAGTGGAAGCAGGAGGCCGATGCCGTCATCACCGAGCTGGGCCTGCCGACCTTCTGCGGCGAGTGGAGTCTGGGCCTGGACCTCCGGGTGGTCTCGCTGTGGGCCGAGGGGCCGTTCAATCACGCGCTGGAGTACATGGACGCCTTCCAGGAGGATGTGGCCTACCGCGGCTACGCCGCCGCCCAGCTGGCCACCTGGGAGAAGTACCTGGGCTGGTTCTTCTGGAGCTACAAGACCGAGACCACTCCGGCCTGGTGTTTCCGCGACTGCGTCGAGCGCGGCTGGCTGCCGTCAGGGTTCGCGTAGGGCGCAGGGGGCCGGCTCCGGCGAGCAGCTCAGGTACTTGTCTTCGCACAGCCGGTCGAGCACCAGCCGGCGCGTGTAGAAGTGTTCCAGGGTGCGGTGGAAGCTGATGGTCAGCAGCGTCGAGCCGAGCAGTTCGCGGTGCAGCACCTCGGTCATGCATTCCTCGCCCTGCACGTCGAAGGCGTCGGTGGCCTCCTCGATGAACACCCAGGCCGGATGGTGCAGCAGCAGGCGGGCGATGCCGATGCGCTGCTGGGCGCGCAGCGGCAGCACGCGGTCCCAGTCGTCGCTGTCCTCCAGGCGCGGTGCCAGCCAGGCGATGCCGGCGCAGTCCAGGGCGTGGAGGATCTGCGCGTGGCCGAAGTGGCCGGCGGGATGCGGGTAGCTGAGTGCTGCCTGCAGGGTGCCGTCGGGGAGGAACGGCCGCTGCGGCAGGAACACGATGCTCTGTCCGGCGGGCAGCTCGATTTCGCCATGGCCCCAGGGCCACAGCCCGGCGACTGCCTTGAACAGGGCGATGGTCACCGTCGGGTCGCCGCTGATCAGCACCCGTTCGCCGCGCTGGATGCTCAGGTCCAGAGGCTCCAGCAGCACCCGTCCGTCCGGATTGGCCAGGCTGAGGTTGCGCAGGGTCAGTATGTCGCCCTGGCTGCGGCGCAGGTCGATGCGGTGCTCCACCGGATTGTCGGCGCGCTCCTCGAGCAGCAGCATGTCGTTGTACAGGCTCACCACCCGGTCGACCGAGGCGCGGCACTTGGCCAGCTCGCCGAGGTTGTCGATCGGCCAGGACAGCGCCGAGGTCAGGCGCTGGAAGGCCTGCGCCGCCTGCATCAGCACGCCCAGGGTCATGCCCCCGGCGATGAACTGCGGCGCGGCGACCAGGATCGGGAACACCGGCAGCAGGGTGCCGTAGCCGGTAGAGAAGGAGACGATGCCCAGGTAGCCGAGCGTCTGGCGGTTCCAGCCCTGGCCGACGTCGGCGAACAGCCGATCGGCCTGGCGGTGCTCGATCTCCTCGCCGTGCATCAGGGCGATCGCCTCGGAGTTCTCGCGGGCGCGGGCCAGGCCGAAGCGCAGGTTGGCCTCCACCGTCTGCAGGCGGTTGGTGGCGCGGATCAGCGGCCGGCCCAGCAGCAGGCCGAACACGGTGCCGCCGCCGGCATACAGGAAGGCCAGCAGCACCAGATAGCCGGGCACCACCAGGGAGGTGCCGGGGATCGGCAGGCTGCCGGAGACGTCGAGGAGGATGTCGATGAAGCTGCCGAGGATCAGCAGCGAATAGAGCAGCGACAGCGCCAGGGCGATGGCCGTCTCGGTGGCGATGCGGATGTCCTCGGCGATGCGCCCGTCGGGGTTGTCGTGCTCGCCGCTGGTGAACTGCAGCTGGTAGTGGCGGGCGTGGGCCATCCACTGGTCGAGCAGGCGGTCGGTCAGCCAGCGCCGCCAGTCCAGTTGCAGCCAGCGCTTGACGTGCAAGTGCAGGGCGGTGACCAGCATGGTCAGCACGAAGATCAGCAGGAAGGTGGCGATCAGCCAGACCAGATCGCGCAGCGAGCGCGCCTCGAGGACGTCGAACAGCTCGCGATGCCAGTAGCTGATCCAGATCGCCAGGCCCACCTGCGCCTGGGTCAGCGCCACCAGCAGCAGCACCGCCGCGCGCACCGTCCAGCGGCGCTCGCAGTTCCAGTAGGCGCCGGCCAGGCGCAGGAACTGCCAGGTCAGCCGGGGCGGGGGCGGGCTGGCCGGTGCCATGGCGTCACTCCGCCTGCAGCGCCAGGCGCGCGGCGATCTGCGCGGCGCCGCGCAGGCCCAGCTGCTCGTCGAGCACCACCTGCAGCGGGATGCCTTCCAGCAGCGCACGCATCGGCGGCCTGGCGACGAACGCCTCGCGCACCGCCGGCAGGCGCAGGCAGGGCAGGATCTTCGGCGCGATGCCGCCGCCCAGGTACACGCCGCCGCGGGCCAGGCCGGTCAGCGCCAGGTTGCCGGCGGCGCCGGCCAGCAGGCGGGCGAACAGCTCGAGGGTCGCCGTCGCCCGGGCGTCGCCGGCCGCGGCGGCGGCGCCGATCTGCGCGGGACCGGGCAGGTCGTCGGCATCCTCGTCGCGGCCGGCGAGAAAGGCGAAGAGGCGCACCAGCCCCGCACCGGACAGCAGCAGCTCGAGGCTGACCCGGCCGTGGCGCGGCAACAGGTGGCGCAGCAGGGCGAGCTGCTGCTCGTCCTGCGCGGCGAAGTCGGCATGGCCGCCCTCGCTGGGCAGGACCAGCGGCTGCGCCGGCGTGCCGGCGAGCAGCGCCATGCCCAGGCCGGTGCCGACGGCGAGCAGGGCGCGCACGCCGCCGGGCTGCGGCCTGCCGCTCTGCAAGGGGTACAGTTGCTCGTCGTGCAGCAGGGGCAGGCCCTGGGCCTGGGCGGCTAGGTCGTTGACCAGCTCGATCCGGCGCAGAGCGAGTTGCCCGGCCAGTTCGTCGGCGTCCAGGTCCCAGGGCAGGTTGGTCAGTCGCACCTGCCGGCCATCGACCGGCCCGGCCACGGCCAGGCAGGCGACCTGCGGCTGTTCGCCCGGGCGCAGGAAGGCGCGCAGCAGGCTCAGGCCGTCGGCATGTTCCTGGCTGGCCAGGGTCTGCTGACGCAGGGGCTGCCAGGTGTCGCCGCGGCTTTCGCCCAGCAGCAGGCGCGCCCGGGTACCGCCGATGTCTGCCGCCAGAATGAGCATGCCTACCTCGTCGTGCGCTCGGACGCCGGCCGGCGCACCTCGTGCGCGGGCTGTTCGGCAGGCCGGGCGAGGGCGCCCGGTGGATCGGGGTAGCGGCAGCGGCGCATGGAGCCCGCTGCGCATGTGTCCTGCAGTATAGGCGGCCAGGTGGCGCAGCCGGGAGCCAGGCTGCGCTGCGGCGGTGGGCGGCGATTCGAGGCGCGCCGGCCGCGCCCGGGCCTGCCTGGTTTTTATGTCATTAAATTATAGAAGAATTCTTAAACAATATTTTTAAGAATATAAATGGTGTGCCTAATATGCGCTCCATCGCCGGGGCACGGCCCGCGGGCGATCCATAGCCAAGGAGCATCCCCATGAGCGCCAACCTACGCAGTGTCGCCGGCCAGGACGAAGCCGGTCTGTTGCGCGAGATCCACAATGCCCTGCACGGCCTGCGCTACGGCGCGGTGGAAATCACCGTGCACAACGGCCAGGTGGTGCAGATCGAGCGCAAGGAAAAGTTCCGCCTGCAGCCGCCGAGCGGCAGCAAGCAACCCTGATTTCGCACAGGCCCGACTGGACCACCGGAGGGCGTGAGCATGCCACCTGACATCGACCAGACCATGAGCACGCACATGAGCATCCGAGCCCTCCGCCGCTGTTGCTGGCGAATGTGACGCCAACCGTCGTTCCCGACCCGATTGCCACATTCCGCCGTTATCCGGCGTGCCGCCGAGCACGCCCAAGGAGCACCAGCATGTCCATTCGTCGTTTCGCTCTGGCCGCCATCGTCGGCCTGTCCCTCAGCGCCGCCGTACAGGCGCAGACCCTGCTCAACGTGTCCTACGACCCGACCCGCGAGCTGTACCAGGAGTACAACGCGGCCTTCAACCAGCACTGGCAGGCCCAGGGCCACGAGGCCGTGAGCATCCAGCAGTCCCACGGCGGTTCGGGCAAGCAGGCCCGTGCGGTGATCGACGGCCTCAAGGCCGATGTGGTGACCCTGGCTCTGGCCGGCGACATCGACGAGCTGCACAGGCTCGGCAAGCTGATCCCGGAGGACTGGCAGTCGCGCCTGCCGCAGGCCAGCACCCCCTACACCTCGACCATCGTGTTCCTGGTGCGCAAGGGCAACCCCAAGCAGATCAAGGACTGGGACGACCTGGTCAAGCCGGGCGTCGAGGTGATCACCCCCAACCCGAAGACCTCCGGCGGCGCGCGCTGGAACTTCCTCGCCGCCTGGGCCTACGCCCAGCAGCAGTACGGCAGCGAGGACAAGGCCAAGGCCTTCGTCGAGCAGCTGTACAAGAACGTCCCGGTGCTGGACACCGGCGCCCGCGGCTCGACCATCACCTTCGTCAACAACGACATCGGCGACGTGCTGCTGGCCTGGGAGAACGAGGCGTTCCTGGCGCTCAAGGAGGAGGGCGGCGAGAACTTCGAGATCGTCGCGCCCAGCCTGTCGATCCTCGCCGAGCCGCCGGTGGCGGTGGTCGACAAGAACGTCGACCGGAAGGGCACCCGCGAAGTGGCCACCGCCTACCTCGAGTACCTGTACAGCGAGGAAGGCCAGCGCATCGCCGCCAAGCACTTCTACCGCCCGCGCAACGAGAAGGTCGCCGCCGAGTTCGCCCAGCAGTTCCCGGCGCTCAAGCTGGTCACCATCGATGGAGACTTCGGCGGCTGGAAGAGCGCGCAGCCGAAGTTCTTCAACGATGGCGGCGTATTCGACCAGATCTACCAGGTGCAGTGATCTCCGCCTGCCGATCGAGCCCCCGGTGTCCGCCACCGGGGGTTCTTGCTTGACCACAACCCGGATGGCCTCCGGGCCAAGAAACTTGCGAGGAACCCATGTCCCGCCGCATTTCCCCCGTCATACCCGGCTTCGGGCTGACGCTGGGCTACACCCTGGTGTATCTCAGCCTCCTGGTGCTGATTCCCCTGGGTGCCATGTTCGTCCACGCCGCCCAGCTCAGCTGGAGCGAGTTCTGGGCCATCGTCAGCGCACCGCGGGTGCTGGCCGCACTCAAGCTGAGCTTCGGCGTGGCCCTGGCCGCCGCCCTGCTCAACGGCGTGATCGGCACCCTGCTGGCCTGGGTGCTGGTGCGCTACCGCTTCCCCGGGCGCAAGGTCATCGACGCGATGATCGACCTGCCGTTCGCCCTGCCCACCGCGGTGGCCGGCATCGCCCTCACCGCGCTCTACGCGCCCAAGGGGCTGATCGGCAGCCTGGCCGCCGATATCGGCCTGAAGATCGCCTACACCCCGCTGGGCATCACCCTGGCGCTGACCTTCGTCACCCTGCCGTTCGTGGTGCGCACCCTGCAGCCGGTGCTGGAGGACATCCCGCGCGAGGTCGAGGAGGCCGCCGCCTGCCTCGGCGCCAAGCCGCTGCAGGTGTTCCGCCACGTGCTGCTGCCGGCGCTGCTGCCGGCCTGGCTGACCGGCTTCGCCCTGGCCTTCGCCCGCGGCGTCGGCGAGTACGGCTCGGTGATCTTCATCGCCGGCAACATGCCGATGAAGACCGAGATCCTGCCGCTGCTGATCATGGTCAAGCTCGACCAGTACGACTACACCGGCGCCACCGCCATCGGCGTGCTGATGCTGGTGGTGTCCTTCGTCCTGCTGCTGCTGATCAACCTGCTGCAGCGCCGCATCGAAACGCCGTGAGGAGGCCGCCATGTCATCCGTAACCGTCGCCTCCAGCGCCGCACAGGGCAATGCCGCCCGCCGCGGCCATGCGCTGGGCCGCTCCCTGCTGATCGCCGGCGCCTGGCTGGCGTTCGCCCTGTTCCTGCTGCTGCCGCTCTACGTGGTGCTCGGCGAGGCGCTCAAGCAGGGCCTGGGCACCTTCTTCACCGCCATCCTCGAGCCGGACGCCCTCGCCGCGCTGCAGCTGACCCTCACCGCCGTGGTCATCGCCGTGCCGCTCAACCTGGTGTTCGGCGTCGCCGCCGCCTGGTGCGTGAGCAAGTACGAGTTCCGCGGCAAGAGCCTGCTGGTCACCCTGATCGACCTGCCGTTCTCGGTGTCGCCGGTGATCGCCGGCCTGATCTACGTGCTGCTGTTCGGCGCCCAGGGCTTCTTCGGCGAGTGGCTGGCCGAGCGCGACATCCAGATCATCTTCGCCGTGCCCGGCATCGTGCTGGCCACCGTGTTCGTCACCGTGCCCTTCGTCGCCCGCGAGCTGATCCCGCTGATGCAGGAGCAGGGCACCCAGGAAGAGGAGGCCGCGCGCCTGCTCGGCGCCAACGGCTGGCAGATGTTCCGGCACGTCACCCTGCCCAACATCAAGTGGGGCCTGATCTACGGCGTGGTGTTGTGCACGGCGCGGGCGATGGGCGAGTTCGGTGCGGTCTCGGTGGTCTCCGGACATATCCGCGGCGTCACCAACACCCTGCCGCTGCACGTCGAGATCCTCTACAACGAGTACAACCACGTCGCCGCCTTCAGCGTCGCCAGCCTGCTGCTGGCCCTGGCGCTGTGCATCCTGCTGCTCAAACAGTGGAGCGAAAGCCGTCTGACCCGCCTCAAGTCGAACGCTGCCGAGGAATAAGCCATGAGTATCGAGATCCGCAACGTCAGCAAGCGCTTCGGCGCCTTCCAGGCCCTCGACGCGATCAACCTGGACATCCACAGCGGCGAGCTGGTGGCGCTGCTCGGCCCGTCCGGCTGCGGCAAGACCACCCTGCTGCGCATCATCGCCGGCCTGGAGACCCCGGACGCCGGCAGCATCGCCTTCCACGGCGAGGACGTCTCCGGCCACGACGTGCGCGACCGCAACGTCGGCTTCGTGTTCCAGCACTACGCGCTGTTCCGCCACATGACGGTGTTCGACAACGTCGCTTTCGGCCTGCGCATGAAACCCAAGCGCGAACGGCCGAGCGAGGCGCAGATCAGGGACAAGGTCCACGAACTGCTGAACATGGTGCAGCTCGACTGGCTGGCCGACCGCTATCCGGAACAGCTCTCCGGCGGCCAGCGCCAGCGCATCGCCCTGGCCCGCGCGCTGGCGGTGGAGCCGAAGATCCTCCTGCTCGACGAGCCGTTCGGCGCGCTGGACGCCAAGGTGCGCAAGGAGCTGCGCCGCTGGCTGGCGCGCCTGCACGAGGAGATCAACCTGACCTCGGTGTTCGTCACCCACGATCAGGAAGAGGCGATGGAAGTCGCCGACCGCATCGTGGTGATGAACAAGGGTGTGATCGAGCAGATCGGCGCGCCGGGCGAGGTCTACGAGCAGCCGGCCAGCGACTTCGTCTACCACTTCCTCGGCGACTCCAACCGCCTGCACCTGGGCGAGGAGGGGCACATCCTGTTCCGTCCGCACGAGGTGTCGCTGTCACGCGAGGCGCTGCCCGGCCATCTGGCCGCCGAGGTGCGCGACATCCGCCCGCTGGGCGCCATCACCCGGGTGACCCTCAAGGTCGAGGGGCAGGGCGAACTGGTCGAGGCCGAGGTGGTGAAGAGCCATGCCAGCCTGGTCGGTCTGGCGCGCGGCGACCGCCTGTATTTCCGGCCCGCCACCGACAGCCTGCGCTCGGCGTCCTGACCGCCCCCGGCCCGCCCTGGCGGGGCGGGCTGGCCGCTGGCCGGGCGGGCGTGCCAGACTGGCGTTCCCGTCGTTATCGCGCCCTGCCCATGTCCGAGCACGCCCATCCCCTGATCGACCGCTTTCTCGATGCCCTCTGGCTGGAGAAGGGCCTGTCGCGCCACACCCGGGAAGCCTACGGCACCGACCTGGCGCTGTTCCGCGCCTGGCTGGCCGAGCGCGGTTTCGACCTGCTGCGGGTCGACCGCGAGCTGGTACGCGAGTATCTCGGCTGGCGCCAGGAGCGCGGCTACCACGCGCGCTCCACGGCGCGCCTGCTGTCCTGCCTGCGCGGCTTCTACCACTACTGCCAGTTCACCGGGCTGATCGCCGAGGACCCCACCCTGCAGGTGGTCCTGCCGAGCCAGTCGCGCGCCGTGCCGCACAGCCTCGGCGAGGCCGAGGTCGAGGCGCTGCTGGCCGCGCCGGACACCGGCGCGGCGCTCGGCCTGCGCGACCGCGCCATGCTCGAGGTGCTGTATGCCTGCGGCCTGCGGGTCAGCGAACTGGTGGCGCTGACCCTCGAGCAGGTCGATCTGCGCCAGGGCGTGGTACGGGTGAACGGCCCGGGGGGGCGCGAGCGCCTGGTGCCGCTCGGCGAGGAAGCCATCGACTGGCTGCTGCGCTACCTGCGCGCGGCGCGCGGCGAGCTGCTGCTCGGACGGCCCAGCGAGGTGCTGTTTCCCAGCCTGCGCGGCGAGCAGATGACCCGGCAGACCTTCTGGCACCGCATCAAGCGCCACGCGCGCAGCGCCGGCATCGATCAGCCGCTGTCGCCGCACACCCTGCGCCACGCCTTCGCTACCCACCTGCTCAACCACGGCGCCGACCTGCGGGTGGTGCAGATGCTGCTCGGGCATCGCGACCTGTCGACCACGCAGATCTACATCCACATCGCCGACGCGCGCCTGCAGGCCCTGCAGGGCAGCTCGTCCGCTTGATCGTCGGCAGCGTGCGCCGTTGCCGCGGCCGGCCCGGGTGGCTGTGGTAGGCTTGGCCATCAACCAAGCCGCTTCGCCGCTTCAAGGAGTCTTCATGCGTCCGTTCCGCTTCCTCGCTGCCGTCACTCTCGGCCTGGCCAGCGCCATCGCCCAGGCTGCCGACCCCGATCAGACGATCCGCCAGTCCCTCAAGGCGCTGCAGCCGGACCTGCCGATCGAGGCGATCAGCGAGAGCCCGATGCCCGGCCTGTACCAGGTGCAGCTCAAGGGC
The DNA here is from genome assembly GCF_004801855.1 of Pseudomonas sp. A-1. GTDB lineage: Bacteria > Pseudomonadota > Gammaproteobacteria > Pseudomonadales > Pseudomonadaceae > Geopseudomonas. The sequence continues at coordinate 27,991 of NZ_SSTC01000033.1, forward strand.
GGCCGCCTGCTCTACACCAGCGCCGACGCCCAGTTCGTCATGCAGGGCTTCCTGTACCAGGTCAAGGACGGCAAGGCCGTCAACCTCACCGAGCAGGCCGAAAGCAAGGCGGTGGCCAAGGAGATCAATGCCATCCCGGTCAAGGAGATGGTGGTGTTCCCGGCCGACGCCAAGGCAGCGCAGAAGACCCACATCACCGTGTTCACCGACACCGACTGCGGCTACTGCCAGAAGCTGCACAGCGAGGTGGCCGAGCTCAACCGCCGCGGCGTCGAGGTGCGCTATGTGGCCTTCCCGCGCCAGGGCGTCGGCAGCCACGGCTACAACACCCTGGTCAGCGTGTGGTGCGCCAAGGACCCGCGCGAGGCGATGAACCTGGCCAAGGCGCGCAAGGACGTGCCGCAGGCCGAGTGCGACAACCCGGTGAGCAAGCAGTACGCACTGGGCCAGATGATCGGCGTGCAGGGCACTCCGGCCATCGTGCTGGCCAACGGCCAGCTGATCCCCGGCTACCAGCCGGCGCCGCAGCTGGCCGAGGCGGCGCTGGCGGCGAAGTGATCGGCGTTCAGCTGCCGATTGACTAACAATCCACCGCTTCGTAATGTGCGGATCTTTTCATCGGCCGGGATTCCCGGCCGTACTGCGTCGTAAAGATGGGGAACTGATAGTGAAACCGGTGAAAGTAGGTATCTGTGGGTTGGGGACCGTCGGTGGCGGTACCTTCAATGTGCTCAAACGCAATGCCGAGGAGATCGCCCGCCGTGCCGGGCGCGGCATCGAAGTGGCGCAGATTGCCGCGCGTGACGCCAACCCGCAATGCGATACCACCGGTACCCCCATCACCGGTGACGTGTTCGAGCTGGTCGACAACCCGGAAATCGACATCGTCATCGAGCTGATCGGCGGCTACACCGTGGCCCGCGAGCTGGTGCTCAAGGCCATCGACAACGGCAAGCACGTGGTCACCGCCAACAAGGCGCTGATCGCCGTGCACGGCAACGAGATCTTCGCCAAGGCGCGCGAGAAGGGCGTCATCGTCGCCTTCGAGGCCGCCGTGGCAGGCGGCATCCCGGTGATCAAGGCGATCCGCGAGGGCCTGGCCGGCAACCGCATCAACTGGCTGGCCGGCATCATCAACGGCACCGGCAACTTCATCCTCACCGAGATGCGCGAGAAGGGCCGCACCTTCGACGACGTGCTCAAGGAAGCCCAGGCGCTGGGCTACGCCGAGGCCGATCCGACCTTCGACGTCGAGGGCATCGACGCCGCGCACAAGCTGACCATCCTCGCCTCCATCGCCTTCGGCATTCCGCTGCAGTTCGACAAGGCCTACACCGAAGGCATCACCGCGCTGACCACCGCCGACGTCAACTACGCCGAGGCGCTGGGCTACCGCATCAAGCACCTCGGCGTGGCCCGCCGCACCGAGGCCGGCATCGAGCTGCGCGTGCACCCGACCCTGATCCCCGCCGACCGCCTGATCGCCAACGTCAACGGCGTGATGAACGCGGTGATGGTCAACGGCGACGCCGTCGGCAGCACCCTGTACTACGGCGCCGGCGCCGGCATGGAGCCGACCGCCTCGGCGGTGGTGGCCGACGTGGTCGACGTGGTCCGCGCGCTGACCACCGACCCGGAGAACCGCGTGCCGCACCTGGCGTTCCAGCCGGACGCGCTGTCCGACCACCCGATCCTGCCGATCGAGGCCTGCGAGAGCGCCTACTACCTGCGCATCCAGGCCAAGGACCATCCGGGCGTGCTGGCCCAGGTGGCGAGCATCCTCTCCGCGCGCGGCATCAACATCGAGTCGATCATGCAGAAGGAAGCCGAGGAGCACGACGGCCTGGTGCCGATGATCCTGGTCACCCACCGCGTGCGCGAGGCGCAGATCGACGACGCCATCGCCGCCCTGGAGGCCCTCGAGGGCGTGGCCGGCAAGGTCGTGCGCATCCGCGTCGAGCAGCTCAACTAATCCGTCAACGGCTGCCGGCCGCGCGCCGGCAGCCCGCACCGAAGGTTTTTCCCCATGCGCTACATCAGTACCCGCGGCCAGGCGCCGGCCCTCAACTTCGAAGACGTGCTGCTCGCCGGCCTGGCCAGCGACGGCGGCCTCTACGTGCCGGAAAACCTGCCGCGCTTCACTGTCGAGGAGATCGCCTCCTGGGCCGGCCTGCCGTACCACGAGCTGGCCTTCCGGGTGATGCGTCCGTTCGTCGCCGGCTCCATCGCCGACGCCGACTTCAAGCGGATCCTGGAAGAGACCTACGGCGTGTTCGCCCACCAGGCGGTGGCGCCGCTGACCCAGCTGGGCGCCAACGAGTGGGTGCTCGAGCTGTTCCAGGGCCCGACCCTGGCGTTCAAGGACTTCGCCCTGCAGCTGCTCGGCCGCCTGCTCGACCACGTGCTGGCCAAGCGCAACGAGCGCGTGGTGATCATGGGCGCCACCTCCGGCGACACCGGCTCGGCCGCCATCGAGGGCTGCAAGGCCTGCGACAACGTCGACATCTTCATCATGCACCCGCACAACCGCGTGTCCGAGGTGCAGCGCCGGCAGATGACCACCATCCTCGGCGACAACATCCACAACATCGCCATCGAAGGCAACTTCGACGACTGCCAGGAGATGGTCAAGGCCAGCTTCGCCGACCAGGGCTTCCTCAAGGGCACCCGGCTGGTGGCGGTCAACTCGATCAACTGGGCGCGGATCATGGCCCAGATCGTCTACTACTTCCACGCCGCCCTGCAGCTCGGCGCGCCGCACCGCTCGGTGGCCTTCTCGGTGCCGACCGGCAACTTCGGCGACATCTTCGCCGGCTACCTGGCGCGCAACATGGGCCTGCCGATCAACCAGCTGATCGTCGCCACCAACCGCAACGACATCCTGCACCGCTTCATGTCCGGCAACCGCTACGACAAGGACACCCTGCATCCGTCGCTGTCGCCGTCGATGGACATCATGGTCTCCTCCAACTTCGAGCGCCTGCTGTTCGACCTGCACGGCCGCAACGGCGCCGCCGTCAGCGCGCTGATGGACGAGTTCAAGGCCACCGGCAAGCTGTCGGTCGAGGACGACCGCTGGACCGAGGCCCGCCGCCTGTTCGACTCGCTGGCGGTGGACGACGAGCAGACTTGCGCCACCATCGCCGAGGTGCATGGCCAGACCGGCTACCTGCTCGACCCGCACACCGCGATCGGCGTCAAGGCCGCCCGCGAGTGCCGCCGCAGCCTGGCGCTGCCGATGGTGGTGCTCGGCACCGCGCATCCGGTCAAGTTCCCGGAAGCGGTGGAGAAGGCCGGCATCGCTGCCGTACCGCAACTGCCGCCGCACCTGGCCGACCTGTTCCAGCGCGAGGAGCGCTGCAGCGTGCTGGCCAACGACCTGAAGGCGGTGCAGGACTTCGTCAGCCAGCACGGCAACCGCGGCAAGCCGCTGTAAGGCGACGCTGCGGGTTGTCCACACAAGGGCCGGCTGCGCGAGCAGCCGGCCCTTTCGTTTGGGCGCCCGCCGGGGTTCTGCCCGCTCGCTGCCGGTGCGTGCTCTGCCGCCATCGTCAAGTGCGCCTGTGCACAAAACCCGAGGCCTGCGACGCGCCGTCGCATCCGGGAGCAGGGCCGGGACGGCTGCTGCCCTAATAACTAATTCTTTGAAAATCAAGCAGAAAAACTTCTGAACAAAAAACAGCCAATCTGTCTGCAGGCCCTGCCGCGCCGGGGGCGGGGCGATCTGTCCGGTATTTGTCCACCCAGTTATCCACAGCAATTGTGGATTGAACCGGGGCGGCGCGACGCTGCCCGCAGCGCCTGACCGTTATACTCGGTGCTATCAGCCAGGGAGTCCGTTCATGCCTTTCGATCTGTCCAGCCTGTTGCTCGGTATCGTCGCTGCCGCCCTCCCTCTGGCGGGGCTGCTCTGGCGCCTGCAGCAGCAGCGCGGCGAGGCGCGCCAGCAGGCCGGCCTGCTGGAGGAGCGTCTGGCCGCCGGCGAACAGGCGCGCGAGGCGCTGGCCGGGCAACTGGCCCAGGTCCGTGGCGAGGCGCAGGGCCAGCAGCGCCTGCTGGCGACCCTGCAGGGCGAGAACGCCGCCCTGCGCCGCGAGGTCCAGCTGCTCGGTGCCGAGCGCCAGCAGGCCGCCGAGGCGGCCCGCCAGTGGCAGGATGAGCGCCAGCAGCGCGAGGAGGAGCTGCGCGACCTCGCCGCCGAGCGCGCCGCGCTGGCCAGCGCCCTGCGCGAGCAGCAGCAGGGCCATCGCCAGCGCCTCGAGGAGGTGCAGGCGGCGCGCGACGAGCTGCGCGCGCAGTTCGCCGAGCTGGCCGGGCGGATCTTCGAGGAGCGCGAGCAGCGCTTCGCCGAGAACAGCCAGCAGCGGCTGAGCCAGCTGCTTGATCCGCTGCGCGAGCGCATCCACAGCTTCGAGCAGCGCGTCGAACAGAGCTACCAGCAGGAGGCGCGCGAGCGCTTCTCGCTGGGCAAGGAGCTGGAGCGCCTGCAGCAGCTCAACCAGCGCCTGGGCGAGGAGGCGCACAACCTGACTCGCGCGCTCAAGGGTCAGAAGACCCAGGGCAACTGGGGCGAGCTGGTGCTGGAGCGGGTGCTCGAGCACGCCGGCCTGGAGAAGGGCCGCGAGTACGACACCCAGGTCAGCCTGCGTGGCGAAGGCGGCCAGCGCTACCAGCCCGACGTGCTGGTGCGCCTGCCCGGCGAGCGCCAGGTGGTGGTCGACGCCAAGGTCAGCCTGACCGCGTACCAGCAGTACGTCGCCGCCGAGGACGAGGGCGCCCGGTCGCAGGCCCTGAAGCTGCACGTGCAGTCGCTGCGCAGCCATCTCAAGGGCCTGTCGGCCAAGGACTACCAGCGCCTGGAGGGCCTGCACAGCCTCGATTTCGTGCTGCTGTTCGTGCCGCTGGAAGGCGCCTTCGCCGCCGCGCTGCAGGCCGAACCCGGGCTGTTCGAGGAGTCCTTCGCGCAGAACATCGTGATCGTCGGGCCGACCACCCTGCTGGCCACCCTGCGCCTGATCGACAGCCTGTGGCGCCAGGAGCGGCAGAACCTCAACGCCCGCGAGATCGCCGAGCGCGCCGGCTGGCTGTATGACAAGTTCGTGCTGTTCGTCCAGGACCTCGACGAGATCGGCAGCCGCCTGCAGCAGCTCGACAAGGCCTACGCCAATGCGCGCAACAAGCTCGGCGAGGGGCGCGGCAACCTGATCGGCCGCGCCGAGCAGCTCAAGGCGCTCGGCGCCCGCGCCAGCAAGAGCCTGCCGGCCGACTGGCTGGTACGTGCCGGGGCGCCGCCGCTGGTGGCGGCCGATGACGACGGAGCCTAGGACTAGAGCGCCTGCGCCAGTCGTGTCGCGGCGCCGGTAGTGGTCGAGCGCCCCTGATGGGTCAGGTAGAAGCGTGCTAAATCGTCGGCGCGCATTGGCTTGCCGAACAAGTAGCCCTGGATTTGGCTGATGCCGATGGCATCCAGGTAGTCCTGCTGGCGTTGGGTTTCGACGCCTTCGGCGACTGTGCTCAGGCCCATGCTCTGGGCCATGACGGTGACTGCGCGGACGATGGCGCGGTCGCTGGGCGAGGCGACGATGTCCTTGATGAAGGCGCGGTCGATCTTGATGGTGTCGAGCGGGAAGCGCAGCAGGTATTCCAGCGACGAGTAGCCGATACCGAAGTCGTCGATGGCTATCTGGAAGCCCTGGGCGCGCCAGCCGCGCAACTGCTCGATGGTGCCCTGTGGGTCCTGCATGGCGATGCTCTCGGTGATCTCCAGCTTGATCTGCGTCGGTGGCACGCCAGCATCGCGCACCGCCGCGACGAGCACTTCCGTCAGCCGGTTGTCTTGGAACTGGCGCGGCGACAGGTTGATGCTCATCTGCAGCTGGATGCCGAGGTTCTGCCAGGCGCGTAGCTGTCGGCAGGCGCTGCGCAGGATCCATTCGCCCAAGGCATTGATCAGGCCCAGCTCCTCCATGATCGGGATGAAGCGCGGCGGCGGCACCGGACCGACCTCCGGATGCTCCCAGCGTATCAGCGCCTCGACGCCGACGATGCGGTTGTCGCGCAGCTGCAGCTGCGGCTGGTAGACCAGATGGAATTGACGGAAGTTCTCCTCGAGCGCAGTGCGCAGGGCAAGCTCCAGTTTCAGCTCGGTGCCCCTGTCGGTGTCGGACGGACGGGCGATGCCCAGTGGTCTGCCTTGCAGGCGGGCGAGCTTGCGGGCATCCCGGGCGGCCTGGATCATCTCCTCTGCATCGCCGGCGTGGTCGGGAAACAAGGCGATGCCGGCGGTCAGCGACACGAACAGCGCTTGGCCGTCGACGTCGAGTGGCTGGCTGGTGCGCGCCAGCGCCGCCTCGGTCTTGGCGCGCAGGCGGGACAGGTCGTTGTGCGGGACCAGCAGGGCGAACTCGTCGCCGGCCAGGCGGGCGGCATGCACCTCACTGGGCATCCCCTGTTGCAGGGCATGGGCGACGCGCGCCAGCACCAGGTCGCCGACTTTCATGCCGAGGGCATCGTTGATGCGTCCCAGGCGACTGATGTCGAACAGCACCATGGCGATGCCGTACCCCGCGCGGCGGGCGCCCTCTATCGCGGTTTCCAGCAGGCGCAGGAACAGCTTGCTGTTGGGCAGGCCGGTGAGCGTGTCATGCAGGGCCAGATGCTGGACCATCCGCTCGGCTTCGCGTGTCTGGGTGACGTCCTGCCAGGCGCCCTCGAACAACCGCGCGGGACCTTGCGTCGGGCTGTGCTCGGCGACCAGATGCAGCACGCGCATGCCGCCTCCAGCCTGCGGCAAGCGGACCTCTTGGTCGAGCCGGCTCAGCGCCGTGCGCGAGACATTCATGGCCTGGGCGAGACGCGTCCGGTCGTCGGGATGGACACGGGTGAGCAGCTTGTCGAGATGATCGACCTCCGCGGCGGCGATCCCGGCCATCTCGGCCAGATCCACCGACCACTCTAGGCAGTCGCTGTCGGTGTGCCAGGCCCAGAAGCCGAGGCGGGCGATCTTCTGGGCGTGGCTCTGGCGCAGCCGGGTGCGCTGCAGTTCCAGGCTGGTGCGCCGGGCGCGCAGGGCATAGCGCAGCCGCGAGGCGAGCAGCGGCCAGTTGATCGGCTTGGTGATGAAGTCGGTGGCGCCGGACTCGAAGGCCCGCTCCACGTCAGTGGTGGCATCGGCGGCGGTGAGCATGATCACCGGCGTGCCCGGCACGGCCTCGGACTCGCGCATCGCCCGGCAGGCGGCGAAGCCATCGAGACGCGGCATCATCACGTCCATCAGCACTAGATCGGGGCTGTCGCGCAGGAAAACCTCCAGGCCTTCTTGGCCGTCGGTGGCCTCCAGCAGTCGATAGCCCTGCTTGCCGAGGATCGACTTGATCAGCATTCGGGTGGACTGGTCGTCCTCGATGACGAGGATGGATTGCTCGGTATGCATGGTCGTAGTGCCGCTCCTTGCCGGATCGTCAGTGGGCGTTCTGTTGCTGGGGGGGGGGCGCGGCGCCGTGCTCCGGGTCGGGATAGCGTTGCTGAAGTCTGCGCACGCTGGCTTCGGCCAGTTGCGCCAAGCGTTCGGCGCTGTCTGCCGGGACCGCCTGCCTGGTCGCGGCGTACTGCTCGATGTCGCACGCCAGCGCTGCCAGCGCCAGAGCACCGAGGTTGCCGGCACTGCCCTTGAGCCGGTGAGCCTCCTTGCGAACCTCGTCGTGGTCGCTCTTGGCGAGAGCGCTTTGCAAACGTGCGATATGTCCCGGGAGATTGGTGCAGAAGAAGCTCACGACCGTGTGCAGGTCGGTGCCCAGCGCCTCGTGCAGGGTGTCGAGCATGGCGTCGTCGAGTAACGTCGGCAGTGGCGGCAAGGCGGCGGGAGCCGTCAGTGCAGACGGCGGGGGAGCGAGCAGGGCAAGCATGCAGTCGAGCAGCTGTCGCACGTTGTAGGGCTTGCTGAGGATGTCGTCCATGCCCGCGTGTCGGCATTCGGCGACTTCCGGGGTGTTGGCATGGGCGGTGAGGGCGAGGATCGGTGTGCGTGGTTGGCCGCGCTTGTGTTCCAGGCGGCGGATCTCACGGGTGGCGGTGGGGCCGTCCATCACCGGCATCTGGCAGTCCATGAGGATGATGTCGAAGCGTTCGCCGGACTCGATGCGGGCGACTGCCTGGGCGCCGTCCTCCGCCTCGTCGATCAGCGCGCCATGCTTGTCGAGCAGGCGCTGGGCGAGCATGCGGTTGACCGGGTGGTCCTCGACCAGCAGCACACGGCAGCCGCTAAGGCAGGGCTCAACGTCGGCGGCCGCCGCGCCAGTGGCGCGCGGGCTGTGCAGCGCACTGATCAGGGCATAGGCCAGCGCATCGGGGCCAGCCGGTTTGCTCAGGCACTGGTCGAGCACCTGGTGTTCGCGGGCCTCGATCTCCAGTTGATCGCTGGCCGAGGAGAGCATCACCAGACGCAGGCGTGGGTGCTGCTCGCGCAGCCGGTGCGCCAGCTCCAGACCGTCCAGTTCGGGCATCATGCGGTCGAGTACCGCCAGCTGCACGCTGGCTGCGTGTTGCGGGTCCTGCACCCAGGCCAGCGCATCGAGCGGGTTGCAGAAACCGTGCGGCTGCATGCCCCAGGCGATGGCATGACGCTCGACGATCAGCCGGTTGGCCAGCACGTCGTCGACGATCAGCAGGCCGCGACCGGCAAGTTGTTCGGCGGCACGTTCGCTGGCGCTGCGTTCGCCGCAGGGGCTGTCCTGCAATGGCAGCTGCAGCTCGAAGAAGAAGCGACTGCCCTGGCCGGGCGTCGACTCCAGATGGATTTCGCCACCCATCAGCTCGACCAGGCGGCGGCTGAGCGACAGGCCCAGACCGGTGCCGCCGTACTTGCGGGTAGTTGATTCGTCGGCCTGGCGGAAGGAGTCGAAGATCAGCGGTTGCACCTCCGGGGCGATGCCGATACCTGTGTCGCGCACGGCGAAGCACAGCGCCCCCGGCGTGCGGGGTGAGCGACCGACGCAGAGTGCGACTTCGCCTCGCTCGGTGAACTTGATCGCGTTGCTGAGCAGGTTGAGCAGCACCTGGCGCAGGCGCAGCGGATCGCCAAGCACCTGCCGCGGTAGGCTGGGCTCGATCTCGATGATCAGTTCGAGCTGCTTCTGGTGGGCGCGGGCGGCCAGCAGCTTGGCAGTGTGCTCGACGATTTCACTGAGGTCGAAGGCGACGCTTTCCAGCTCCAGATGCCCGGCGTCGACCTTGGACACGTCAAGGATGTCGTTGAGCAGCGCCAGCAGCGTCTCGCCGGAGCGCTGGGCGATCTGCAAGTATTCGCGCTGCTCGGGGTTGAGCGGGGTTTCCAGCGCCAGGTCGAGCATGCCGATCACCCCGTTCATCGGCGTGCGGATTTCATGGCTCATGTTGGCGAGGAACAGGCTGCGCGCCTTCGAGGCCTGTTCGGCATGGTCACGGGCGCGCCGCAGTTCCTGTTCCAGGGCATGGCGTTCGCTGATGTCGAAGATCATGCCGTCGAGCAGCACTACCTCGCCCTCGCCCTCGCCCTCGCCCTCGAGCGAGCGCTGGGTTTCGGTGACGATGTGGCCGAGCGACCAGACCCGCAGCAGGCGTCCGTCCTTGCAGCGCAGGCGGTATTCGGCCGAATAGCTGCCGCCCTCGGCAATGGCCCGGTGGCGGGCCTCGGCCAGGCGCGGCAGGTCTTCGGCGGGGATCAGTGGACGCAGGCCGCCGCTGTCGAGCAGTTCGCGACTGCTCCAGCCGGTGAGCTGCTCGATACCGTCGCTGAGAAACAGCAGGCTCCAGGCGTCGTCCAGCCGGGAGCGGAAGACGATGCCGGGGAGGTTGCCGATCAGCGACTGGATGAAGCGCTCCTGGCTGCGCAGGGTCCAGCGCATCCGCTCCCGGTAGTGTAGGAAGGTATTGCTGAGCAGTACGGCAACGATCAGCAGCAGGGTGCCGAACAGCACGGCATTGGCGATCAGCCCGCTCTGCAGCGCCGGCAGCGGATTGTCCGAGCTTGCGGTGCCAATGAAGCGTGCTGCCGCCATGCCGGCGTAATGCATGGCGGCGATGGCCGAGCCCATCACCAGGCCACCGAGCAGCAGTCTGTGCAGCGGGCGCAGGCGGGCGTTGTGCTCCAGGCCGAAACGGACCCACAGCGCCAGCATGGCCAGACCGGCGGCGAGCAGGATCGACAGGGCGAACCACCACGGGTCGTAGCGCAGCAGCGGTGCCATCCGCATGGCGGCCATCCCGCTGTAGTGCATGGTGCCGATGCCGGCGCCGACCAGCACGCCGCCGAGCACCAACTGGCGCCCCCGCAGGTGCGGGCGGGTGAGCAGCGACAGGGCGACCCACGAGGCCGCCAGGCTGGGCAGCACCGACAGCAGGGTGGTCAGCGGGTCGTAGCTGACCGGGCTGCACAGGCGGAAGGCCAGCATGCCGAGAAAATGCATCGCCCAGATGCCGCCGCCCAGCGCCAGGGCGCCAGAGAGCAGCGCCACCTGGCGTTGCAGCACCGTGTTGCTGGTGCGGGCGATCCCGGCCACCTGCAGGCCCATGGTCGCGGCGCCGACCGAGAGCAGGATCGACAGGGCGACCAGCCAGAGATCGAAGGTGCCGTACAGGTACAGGCTGGGGGCGACGGGGGCGAGCAGGAAAAACAGGTCGAGCATGGCTGGGGAACATTGCCGGTAAGGTGAAAGAAGCCGCGCGGGAAAAGCGTGGGGAGTCGCCCCTCGGCACGCTGCGGGGGCCTGCGGGGGAGGGAACAGGTGCCGCGTGGCTGCCGCAGTCCCCGTCCCCTTCATTAACTGCCGCTGGGCGGTGGCCCATCTTGATGGGCGTCAACGCCCCTCGGGGGCTCCGCCGACTGTCGGGCCGGGCTCAGAATGCCTCCCAGCTTTCCTCCGCCGTGGCGGCTTTGCCGTTGCGCAGCCGCGGGGCGAGCGCGTTCACCGGCCCCCGTGGCGGGAGCACCTCGTCGAATGCCGCCCGCATGTGCTGCAGATCGGGCTCAAGCAGCTGGCGGCTGTCGACCTTGAAGATCGAGATCGCCTGAACCAGCTCGCGCACCTGCGCCTGCAGGCTGCCCGAGACCTGCTGGGCGTGGTTGACCATGCCGGCGTTCTTCTGCGTCACGCCGTCGAGCTGAACGATGGCCTGGCTCACCTGGGCGATACCGGCGCTCTGCTCCGAGGACGCGGAAGATATTTCGCCCATGATGTCGCTGACCTTGACGACCGACGCGATGACCTCGTCGATTGACGACTCCGCCGCCTTGACCAGGGCGACGCCTTCGCCGATTTCGCTGGTCGAGTGGTCGATGAGCTGGCGGATGTCCCTTGCCGCTTCTGCCGAGCGGCCGGCCAGCAGACGCACCTCGGTGGCCACCACGGCAAAGCCGCGCCCATGCTCGCCGGCGCGGGCCGCCTCGATAGAGGCGTTCAGCGCGAGGATGTTGGTCTGGAAGGCAATCGAGTCGATCAACTCGATGATCTCGCCCATTTTCTGTGCGGCCTCGGAGATCGCCGACATCTTGCGCACAACCTTGTGCATCACCTCGCCGCTGTCCTTGACCAGGCTGGAGGCGTGCTCGGACAACTGGTTGGCATGCTGGGCATTGCTGGCGTTCTGATCGACCGTGGTGGTGATCTCTTCCATGCTGCTGGTCGTCTGCTGCAGCGCGGCGGCCTGGTCCTCGGTGCGTGCGGCGAGGGCGTCGTTGCCCGTGGCGATGTTGTGGGTGGCGGACGATACGCTGTGGATGCTGCGGTTCACATCGAGGGCAATGCTCGACAGACTCTTGCGCATGGTGTCCATCATGGCTGCCAGTTGGCCGATTTCCGTGCGGCCGAAGTTGGGGATCTGCACGCTCAGGTTGCCGGCGGCGATCTGCGAGTTGAACTTCATAGCCGCGGCGATCGGGGCCTTGATCGAGCGCAGCGTGCGATAGCCGATGTAGGCGAGCACGGCGGACAGGCCGCCGAGCACGGCCAGCGAGGAACCGTCCAGCGCCTCCCAGACGGGGACCGCCGCGGCCTGCGCGCCAACCGCGAAGCCGGCGCCGGTGCAGAGGATGGCGGTGACCGACATGGCCGGCAGGCGGAACTGCATGGACGAGGGGTTGAGCCGGGCGAGCTGCCCGAGCACGCCCTTGCGGCACAACACGCCATCCCTCAGGTAGAAGGCGCTGCGCCTGCCGGCAGCGATGTCGCCATAGACCTCACGGGCCTGCGCCACGGCCTGGGCGTCGGCCTTGATGCGCACCGAGGCGTAGCCGACCAGGGTGTTGCCTTCGAAGTAGGGGGTGACGTGGGCCTCGACCCAGTAGTAGTCGCCGTTCTTGCGCCGGTTCATGACCAGTCCGTTCCATTCCCGCCCAGCCTTGAGGGTTTCCCAAAGGTTGGCGAAGGCGGCTTTCGGCATGTCCGGATGGCGGACTATGTTGTGGTCTGCGCCATTGAGCTCATCCCAAGAGAAGCCGCTCACCGCGATGAACGCCGGATTGGCGTAGGTGATCCTTCCGGACAGGTCGGTACGCGAAATCAGGAAGTCGTCACTGTTGAGCAAGTACTCATGGGAGCCAATGGTTCCGAACAGCATTGGTTATTTCCTCATTTTTCAGACATGGGAATCCCCTGCGCGAGCCGAATGCTAATTCAGGCGCTTTGAGCGGGGATTTCCGGCAGATATATATCTACCCGAGACCAATGGATGTATGCATGCCTCTGCGCATCAGGCAGAAACATGCTGGCGAACGCCTAGAGGCTGGCGAAGATGACGGTGCATCAGACTATGCGCAGGCTTTCATTACCCTTGATTGTTATAAGGTTTTTAGTCTTGCCTTTCGCAAGTACGCCAATACCGTGAAAATAAAAAGCCAACGCTTGCCTCGCGATGCGAGGTTTTGACGTTGTATTTCTGGCGCCTTTACGGCGGATTAGATGATAATTATTATTTGGTGAAGGCTCTAATGGCCGCTTATTTTGTGTGGCATTATTGTTTCTAGCTTGTTTAAAGGTTACGGTTGGGATGATTTATCGTCAATTGCGTGCCGGCGAGTGTGCCGGCCAGCAAAATCGAAAGAGCCGAGAAGCAAAGGCGCGGTCCGGATGCGTGTCCTCCGGCAACCCAGGTCTCTGCAGTCTATTCGGGAGGCCTGGGTGGGGCATCCAGTTCAGAAGGCCTCCCCTTGCCTCGTGGGGCCTGTGCCGGTTGCTGGCGAGCTGCGCCGACCGGTTTTGCCGACGCGGCTGGCCAGCGTCGCGCCGCCCCGATCCACCGACCAGCGCTTGATCTCGCATGCCACGTCGGCACTATGACGGGCCAGCTTGCATACTTCGCCGATGACCACCGCGAGGCCGCGCCCTTGTCGCCTGTCCTGGATCAGTTCGGTGCTCGCCTCGCCAGCCTTGCAGAAATTGGCGAACCGAGGGGTGCCTGCAGAAGTTACGCTTGCCTTCGACCGAAAGCAGCCACTACTCGTAAGGATTTACGGTGACTCACGTCTGTCGATGCTTATCGGCAATGTCGTTCAGGGTGTATTTAGCTTTTCAAGGCGGGATTAATGGTGTCTATCTTTGCTTGGTCTTGAGTGCTCGTGAGCGACAGGCAGTCACTCGTTTGCGGTAAAGGTAAAGGTAAAGGTAAAGTCTGGGATGGGATTCCTGTTACTCGCCGCCGACTGTGTGCTCCTCGCCCTGCCTCTGGCGGAACTCCCGCGGGGTGACGCCGAAGCGTTCCTTGAAAGCGGTGGCGAAGTTGGCGCCACTGGTAAAGCCCAGCTCCAGAGCGATGGCCTGCACTTCCAGCACCGTATCGCTGAGCAGTGTGCGGGCCTGGCGCATGCGCTCCTCGCGCAGGTAGCTGAACACGGTGGCCCCGACGCACTGCTTGAATGCCTCGTTGAGGCGTTTGGGGTTGGTGCGCAGGATGCGCGCCAGACATTCGAGGTTGGGTGTCTCGGCCAGGTTACGCAGCAGGTGCTGGCGGGCCGACTGGAACAAGATGCTGTCGAGGTTGGAAACGCTCGGCGCCGGCTCGCCGGCGTCTGCGCCGCGGCTCTGCGCGCGCAGGTGCATGCTCAGGCGGATACGTACTTCTTCGAAGTTGTACGGCTTGGTGACGTAGTCCACGGCGCCGGCCAGCAGGCCTTCCAGGCGTTCGTCGGGCATCACCGCGCCGGACAGGAAAATCACCGGAATGTTGCTGGTGCGGGCGTCGGCCTGCAGTTGCCGGCAGGCGCTCAGGCCGTCGCAGACCGGCATGTGTACGTCCATCAAGATCATGTCCGGGCGGATCAGAAGGGCCTTGCGGATGCCTTCCAGGCCATTGGTGGCCAGGTGGACGAGGGCGCCTTTCTGGCGCAGATAGGCTTCCAGCAGCATGCGGTCAACGTCGGCGTCTTCCACAATCAGAATGTGACGGTCTTGCAGGTTGTTGTTGCCGAAAAGGCGGTTGCTCGTTGTCATTGGTTCTGTGCCTGCCTCCCTGCGTGCTACCACTTGGTGGCGTCAAAAAAACGTGATGCATATCACGTTTTTGTGTCTGGCGCACATAATGCTACAGAGGGTTGGCGTTGTCATGACTTGAGCAGGATTTGCCGCGTCGGTGCCCTTCTGGTCCAAGCATCCTGGTGGGCGATCAGCTTGCCAGCTTCGTCGGTGGGGCGCGCAGGAGCAGGCGTACCACCTTGTCGAGGTCGTGCTGCGCGGGGGCTGCGGTCGATGGCGAGCAGGTGCTCGTCGATCCTGCGTTCCTATTTAGGGGATATATGTGTGAGCGCCTGCCGCTGTTCAGAGGCCGAGCTGGGCGAGCAGAGCGTCGACCTGGGCCTGGTCGGTCACTGCTTCGCCGTCGGTCGGTTTGATCTGCGGGCCTTTGCGGTCGGCCCGTTCGCTGCCGGCCAGACGCTGTAGCGTACGCTGTTCGGCGGTGGCCGGAGCGCTGTCGATCAGCACCTTGAGCAGTTGTTGTTCGATCTCGCGGGTCACCTCGATCATCTTCTTGAGGGTCTGGCCGGTGAGATCCTGGAAGTCTTGGGTCATGAGTATTTCCTGCAGCTCGCTCTGCGTCGCCCGGGTATGGTCAGGCACCGCTCCGATGTAGCGGCGGGTTTCCTCCACTAGGCGGCGCGCTTCGTCGCTCTGCTGCGGCGCGGCGAGCCAGGACTGCCAGCGTGCCTCCAGATCGCGGGCGCCCTCGATCAGCATGGTCTGGCGCGGCTGGGCCCGTTCCAGGGCATTGAGCACACGCTCGGCGGCCTGTTCGGTCATCGCAGCGACGTAGTCCAGGCGCTCGCGAGCATCGGGGATGGCCTGCGCGGCCTGCTCGATGGCCTTGTTCAGTCCCAGTTCTTGCAGGCTGACGTGCAGCAGGCGTGCCATCTGGACGATGCGCTGGATCAGTTCCTGCGGGGTGATGGAAGCCGCTGGGGGGTGGTCGATCATGCGGATTCTCCTGCGGGCCTGGCCGGGGCCTGTGCTTGCGGTGTCTGACGCCTAGTGTGCGGGGCGGATGTAGGCACCCGATGCCATCTGCTGGATGTTACGCGGCGGCCAGTAGCTGCTTGATGTGGAGCCGCCGCAGCCCAGTGGGGTGGGGCCGGGCGGTTGTATCGCCAGTCTGCCAAGTTTTCCCGCGCAGGGGGCGCTGTGACGGCGCAATCAGCCGTGCGGCAAAGACGGAAAGGCCGTGTGGCAAAGGTGTCGGGTGCGCCGCTCAGCTCAGAGTCGCGCCGGCGAATACCAGCGCCAGCCCTAGTCCCAGACCGCCTGCCATCACCGGCAGGGTGAATAGCGCCAGGCGCCTGCCGCCGAACATGGCGATCAGCACGCCCTTGATCAGGCTGTTGCTGACCACGGCCAGGGCGATGCCGCGCACCGCCACCTGCGGGTCCAGCTCGCCCAGGGCGCTGCGCGACAGCGACAGGGTGATGGCGTCGGCGTCGGTGAGCCCGGACAGCACGGCGACCAGGTACACGCCGACGTCGCCCAGTTCGCGGCGGGCGATTTCCACCAGCAGCAGGATCAGCGCCAGCAGCAGGGCGAAGCGCACGGCCGGGCCGAACTCGAAGGGGTTCTTCAGCGGCGGCTCGGCCTGGGCGCCGAGTTCCGTCGCCTTGGCCCGCTGCCACCAGTACAGGGCGCCGAGGGCGTAGACCAGCGCCGCGGCGGCCAGCGGCCACAGCAGCCCCTGCACCAGCGGCGGGTTGATCACCGCCACCTCGAGCAGCACGCGGGGGAACACCAGCGCCGAGGTGCCCAGCAGGCCGCAGGCCAGCAGGGCGTGCAGCTCGCGCTGGCCATGCAGGCGGGCGAGGGTGAGGGTCATGGCGGTGGAGGACACCACGCTGCCGAGCAGGGCGGTCAGCAGCAGGCCATGGCGGGTGCCGATCAGGCGGACGGCCACGTAGGCGGCAAAGCCCAGGCCGGCGATCAGCACCACCATCCACCAGGTGACGTAGGGGTTGAACACCTGCCAGGGGCCGTAGCCGCGGTCGGGCAGCACCGGCAGCAGCACCAGCGAGATGAACAGCAGCTTCAGCGCGCCGGACAGCTCCTCGGCGGACAGCCGCCGGAGCGCCGCATGCATCGGTTCCTTGAGGCGCAGCAGCAGGGCCACCACCACCGCGCAGCCGGCGGCCAGCAGGCGGTCGTCGGCCAGCGCCAGGCTGCCGAGCAGGAAGGTCAGCAGCAGGGCGATCTCGCTGGTCTGGCCCTGGTCGGGGTCGTGGCACAGGCCGATCACGTAGGCGGTGGTGCTGAGCAGGGCCAGGGCCAGCAGCACGCCGACCCAGACCAGCACGCCGAGATGGCCGGCGAGCAGGGCGGCGAGGCCGCCGAGCAGGCCGACCAGGCCGTAGGTGCGCACCCCGGCGGCCAGCCGGTCGTCGTCGCTGGCGCGGGCGCTCCAGCCGCGCTCGGTGCCGATCAGCAGGCCGATGGCCAGCGCGCTGGCCAGGTCGAGCAGGACGTCGAACTCGGGCGTCATGGGCAATCCTTTGGCGGGTGGGGCTGGTCAGTCTAGCAAGCCGTCCCGCGGCAAATCCCGCCGCGCCGCACCCGCGGGCGGCACGGCGGGCGGCTCAGTGCAGCTTGAGATGGCGGCTGAGCAGGGCGCGCAGGGCGGCCGGCTTGACCGGCTTGCTCAGGTAGTCGAGGCCGGCGGCGTGCACCTCGGCGATCAGCTCGGGGCGGCCGTCGGCGCTGATCACCACGCCGGGCACCGGCTGGCCCAGGTGCGCGCGCAGCCAGCCCATCAGCGCCTGGCCGGTCTCGCCGTCGTCGAGGTGGTAGTCGACCAGCACCAGCTCCGGCGGGCCGTCCTGGCCGAGCAGATGCTCGCACTCGGCGCGCGAGCGCGCGGTCTGCACCTGGCAGCCCCAGCGGGTCAGCAGGCTGCGCATGCCGGTGAGGATGCTGTCCTCGTTGTCGATGCACCACACCTGGGCGCCGTTCATCGGCTGCGGCGCGCTGGCCGGTGCCGCCGGCCGCGCCTGCGGCACGGCGCGGCCGCGGGCCAGC